>PWTE01000256.1 GCA_003563915.1 Nitriliruptoraceae bacterium | reverse complement strand
GGACGATGCCCTCGACGACCGGGTTGACCGCCTCGAGGTGGGACGGGTTCGGCGGCAGGTGCAGTTCGATCTGGTTGCCGGCCCGGGTCTCGTAGGTCCCCGAGGTGCCGAGGTGGTACTTCACGTCACCCGACCCCTGCACGGTGTCGGGGTCGATGTGGCCCTCGAACTCCCCGAAGATCTGCTTGTGCGACTTGCGCAGGATGTTCGAGAGCACGTTGAGCCGACCGCGATGTGCCATGCCCATGACGATGTCGGAGAGGCCCTGGTCCGCGGCCGCCTCACACACCGCGTCGAGCATCGGGATGAGCGTCTCGGCACCTTCCAGGCCGAACCGCTTCTGCCCGACGTACTTGGTGTGAAGGAAGGACTCGAAGGCCTCCGAGGCGTTGAGCCGCTCGAGGATCCACAGCTGGTCCTCGGGCGGGACGTCCTCGGTGATCCCCTCGACCTGGTCGCGGATCCAAGCCTTCTGTTCGGGATCCAGGACGTGGCCGTACTCGATCCCGATCGTGCGGCAGTAGGCGTCGCGGAGCACCCCGAGGATGTCCCCGAGCGGCATCCTGCGCGTCTCGCCACCGACGTCGGTGAGGAACTCGCGGTCGAGATCCCAGATCGACAGCCCGTAGTAGGTGGGGTCCAGTTCGGGGTGCATCGACGGTGGCAACTGCTGCAACGGATCCAGGTCGGCGATCAGGTGACCGCGGACCCGGTACATGTTCGCCAGCTGGCCGACCTTCATCTGCTTGGTGAGCAGGTCCGTCTGGCTGTCCACGTCCACCGTGTCGGTGCGCCACCGCGCCGGTTCGTAGGGCAGCCCGAGCGAACGGAACACCTCGTCGTAGAAGCCGTCCTCGCCCAGCAGCAGCTCGCTGACCCGGGCCAGGTACAGGCCCGACTCCGCGCCTTGGATCACCCGGTGGTCGTAGGTCGAGGTCAGCGTGATGACCTTGCCGACGCCGAGCTTGGCCAGGGTGCGATCGTCTGCCGCCTGGAACTGCGCCGGATGGTCGATCGTGCCGACACCCAGGATCGCCGCCTGTCCGCTCATCAGTCGTGGGATCGAGTGCACGGTCCCGATCGTCCCCGGGTTGGTGATCGTGATGACCCCTCCGGAGAACATCGCGGGATCGAGCTTCTTCAGGCGGATCTTGCGGATGATCTCCTCGTAGGCACGCAGGAACTCCTGGAACGTGAAGGTGTCCGCTTCCTTGATGACCGGCACCAGCAGGGAACGGGATCCGTCGTCGTTCTCCACGTCGACGGCCAGTCCGAGTCCCACGTGTTCCGGGCGGAGCACCGCGGGCTTGCCCTCTTCGGTCTCGGAGAAGACGTTCTTCATCGCGGGGACGTCCTGCACGGCCCGCACCATCGCGTAGGCGATCAGGTGGGTGAAGGACACCTTCCCGCCCCGGGTGCGGCGCAGGTAGTTGTTGACGATGCGGCGGTTGACCTCGAGCAGCTTGGCCGGGACGTCGCGCACCGACGTCGCGGTCGGCACGCCCAACGAGGTCTCCATGTTCTCGACGATGCGTGCGCCGACCCCACGGATCCGTTCGGGCTCCGGGCCGTCCTCGGAGGGTTTCGCGACCGCCTTCCGCGACCGGGACCGTTCGACCTCCTCCTGTTCGGCGATGGTGCCGGCACCGTTGGCGCCGTCGCCATCGGTCGGCCGGTAGTCCTCGAAGAAGTCCCGCCAGCCGGGTGACAGCTCGTCGGGATCCTCGCGGTACTGCTCGTACATCTCCTCGACGAGCCAGGCGTTCAGCTCGGACTGGGAGCGGCTCGGAGCGTCCTTGGGGGTGCTGGACATGGTCAGCGCTCGTCCTGGCAGCGGTGGGTGATCGGTCAGCGTAGGTCGCCTCATCGCAGGGTAGGTCGTCACCCGGCCACTCGGCGGTTCGCCCGGTGGTCGATCCCCTGGGAACCGTCGCCTCGCCGGCGACGTCCCACCGTGCGATCGGCAGCCACGATCGAGCGCACGGCTCAGCGCGACTGGTAGACGACCGGGGAGGACGACGATGCGAACGACCGGACGACCACGGCGACGTGCGATGGCGGTGCTGGCCGCCTCCGCGGTGCTGCTGACCGCCTGCTCCGGGCAGGACGACGGCGGGATGGGCCTGACCCCCTCCGAGCTGTTCGGCGACGTCCGTGCCGACGTGGACGCTCCCGCAGCCCCCAGCGACCTCGAGGTGGATGCGCCCGACGACGCCGAGGTCAGCGACGGGATGGTGGACAGCGACCAGGCTCCGGAAGGCCTGCCGGCCCGCCCCGTGACCGACGGTGCCGCCACCGGGCAGAAGGTGATCCGCACCGCCGAGGTGGTGATCGAGTCCGCAGACACCGCCGAGACCCTCGCGCAGATCCGGGCCGTCGCCGAACGGGTCGGCGGCTACACCGCTACCTCCGACCTCCAGCGCGACGAGGAAGGGACCGTCCGCGGCACCGTCACCCTACGGGTCCCGACGGACCAGCTCGACGCGGTGGTCGGTGACCTGGAAGGGCTCGGCGAGGTGGTCCCTCTCAGCCGCATCGACGAGCGCGACGTGACGACCCAGCACGCCGACCTGAAGGCGCGTATCGACAACCTCACCACCTACGAGACCGAACTGCGGGCGTTGTTGGCCTCCGTCCGGGAGACGACCACCCGTCCCGAGGACCTCCTCAGCATCTTCGAGCGGATCCGCACCGTGCGGGAGGAGATCGACGTGCTGGAGGGCCGGCTCGCGGCACTGAGCGACCAGGTGGCGTTCGCGACGGTGTTCGTCACCCTGCGACCGGTCGCCGACGAACCGGAGCCCGAACCGCAGGCCTGGTCCCCCGGCGAGACCTTCGAGGATGCGATCGCCGCCACGCTGCGCCTGTTCCGAGGCCTGGGTGACGGGCTGATCTGGTTCGTGGTGACCGGCCTGCCCGTGCTCCTGCTGTTCGTCGGGCTGCCGGGACTGCTCCTGCTGCACCTCGTCCGGCGGTGGCGACGCTCACGGGACAGCGGCCCGGACCTGCCACCGACAGCATCCCCGTCGCCACCCGCGGCACCGACGAGCTGAACCGCGACCCACCTCGGCCACGAGGTACCGTCGCTGGGCCGGGCGCCGATGCCCGGCCCAGCGCTCGCGAGGAGGGTCGCGCCGTGCGGATCCGTGACCTGCTCGCCCTGCTCGTGGGACTCGCGGTGATCGGAGGGGTCGGCTACGGCGCCTGGCTGTGGCTGACCGACACGGTCGAGGCGGAGGAACCCGCCGCGGAGCCTGGCCGCGACCCCGACGCGACCGCCGCCGCCTACCTCGACGCGTGGGAGCAGGGCGACCACCTGGCGATGTCACGGTTCGTCCGCGAGCCTCCTGACGACTTCATCAGCCGGCACGTCCAGATGCGCGAGGCGCTGCAACCCCAGCGCCTGACGCTGACCGCTGGCGACGACGTGTCGGACGTGGACGGTCGCGCGATCTTCCCCGTCGAGGTCGCGCTGGCGGTCGACTACGCCGCCGAGCCACTGACGTGGGAGGTCGAGCTCGAGCTGATCCGGGACCGTGGACAGTGGAACGTGATCTGGGCGCTCACGACGATCCATCCCGAGCTACGGGAGCAGTGGGAGTTCGGCCGCGAGTCCGAGGCCGTTGGCCGTCAGGAGATCGTCGCCGCCGACGGGACGGTGCTCTCCGGGCGTCGTCAGCTGGTCACCTTCGGCTTCGAACCGACCGGGATCGCCGATCCCGACGAGGTGGTCGCAGCGTTCGCCGCCGCGATCCCAGGTAGTGAGCGACGCGCGGAACGGGAGCTGAACCGTGGCGACCTGGTGGACGGGTGGTTCTACCCGATCGTGACCGTGCCCGAGCAGCGGGCGAGCCAGGTGCGTTCGCAGTTGCTGGGACTACCCGGGGTGCTCCAGCGCACCGAGCAGGGTCGCGGCCTGTACGACGAGGGCTTCGCACAGCACGTGGTGGGGATCGTGGCGGAGGCGACAGCGGAACAGCTGGAGCAGCTCGACCTGCCACCAGACACCCGTATCGACATCGGCCAGTACGGGCTGGAGCGACGTTTCGAGGACGAGCTGTTGGGCAGCGACATCGTCCGGGTGGGACTGCGGGAGCGCAACGGTGTAACCGACGGCCCCCTGCGCGTGGTCCTCGCTGAGACCCAGGCCAACCCCTCCCGCACGATCACCACGACCCTGGACATCCAGGTGCAGCAGGCGATCGAGAACGCCCTGCTCGGGGTCGGCGGCAGCGTCGGGATCGTCGCCGTCGCCGTGGAGGACGGTGCGGTCCTGGGAGCTGCGTCCCGTCCGCTGACCGGTTACAACCGTGCGCTGGAGGGCCGCTACCCGCCCGGATCGACCTTCAAGATCGTCACCGCGGAGGCGGTGCTCGCCGACGGCGTCACCATCGATGACCCGGCCGAGTGCCCGGCCGAGACCACCGTCGGCGGCCTGGCGGTCCGCAACGCTGGCAACGTGGGACACGGTGACGTCGATCTCCGTGAGGCGTTCGCGCGATCGTGCAACACGACCTTCGCGCGTTACGGCGCGGACCTGGGTGCGGACGAGCTGACCCGGGCGGCGGAGCGGTTCGGTTTCAACGCGGACTGGGAACTGCCCTTGACGAGCTTCGGTGGATCGTTCCCCGCTCCTTCCGACATCGCCGAGGTCGGTGCCGCCGCGTTCGGACAGGCGCGGGTGGAGGCGTCCGTCGCGCACATGGCCAGCGTCGCCGGGGCCGCGAGCAGCGGGCGCTGGCACGCGCCCTACCTCCTCGTCGAGGACGCCCCCAGCCTGTCCCGCGACCTCTCCCCCGATGTCACCGACGACCTCACCGCCCTGATGCGCGCCGTGGTCACCGACGGCACCGGTACCGAGGCCGACGTCCCCGACCGCGAGGTGATCGGCAAGACCGGCACGGCCCAGGCGCAGGGCGGCGTCGAACACGCCTGGTTCGTGGGGGTCTACGACGGCGTGGCCTTCGCGATCCTGGTCGAGGACGGCGGGGCCGGCGGTCAGGTGGCCGCCCCCATCGGAGCCCGCTTCGTCCGTGAACTGGCTGCCCTGCGCGGCCGCGCCGACGGCACGGATGCCGGCACGGATGCCCCCACCGACACCGAAGAGGGCACCAGGGAGGACACCGGGTCGGAGGACGACGCACCGGCCGTCGAGGACCTGGACGACGACGCCGACGGCGGCTGAGCCACCCGCTCACCGGCTTCGAATCCGGACCAGACCGGCGTTAGCTTCACCCCCGCCCCTTGTCGCCCCGTACACCCTCGAGGACACCCATGCCGACGCTGACGCTGACCGGAGACACCGCCGCCGACCGACTGCTGTCGGACAACGCCTTCGCCCTGCTCGTCGGGATGCTGCTCGACCAGCAGATCGCGATGGAGTTGGCCTTCGTGGGACCGCACCGTCTGGAGCAGCGCATCGACGGTCCGCTGACCCCCGAGACGATCGTGGCGATGGCTCCCGACGACCTCGAGGCGGTCTTCCGCGAGAAGCCGGCACTGCACCGCTACCCCGGGTCGATGGCCAAGCGCGTCCAGGCCCTGGCCGGCTACCTCGTCGAGGAGTACGACGGCGACGCCTCGGCGATCTGGGCCGACGCCGACGACGGCAAGCTCCTGCGCAAGCGCCTGGAGGCGTTGCCGGGCTACGGCGCCCAGAAGGCCCGCATCCTCCTCGCGCTGCTGGGTAAGCAGTGCGGCGTCACACCCGACGGCTGGCGGGAGGCCGCGGGCGACTACGGCAAGGACGGCCACCGGTCGATCGCCGACGTGACCAGCCAGGAGACGCTCGCCCAGGTCCGCGAGTGGAAGCAGACGCAGAAGGCCGCGAAGAAGGCCGCCTCCTAGCCCGCGTGGACCTCCGCGCTACTCGGGCACGACCGTCAGCGAGAACACGACGATCGTGGCCAGCCCCATCGCGAGGATCCCTGCGGGGGCCCAGCCCCAGCCCCGGCTCCAGGGCCACAGCGGCGCCGCGGCGACGACCAGCGCCGCCACGATGATCGCGGGCACGGTGAACACGCGGACCTCGAAGGTGGGACGGGTGGCGCAGGACGGTACCGGCCCGGGGTAGCGTGTCGGTGCGGTGACCGCGGCCGTGATCTGGGACCGGCTACCGGCGGCCGAGCCGGCTCAGCCCGCGTCGGCCACGGCGTTCGCCCCCTGACGGGCGGCGATCAGCACCGGGTCCCATACCGGCGAGAAGGGCGGGGCGTAGGCCAGGTCGAGGTTGATCATCTCCTCCACCGTCATCTCGTTCCACAGCGCCGTCGCGAAGACGTCGATCCGCTTGGCCGCGCCCTCCTTGCCGACGATCTGCGCACCGAGGAGCCGCCCGGAGTCACGCTCGGCGATCACCTTCACGGTGATCGGCCGGGCTCCGGGGTAGTAGTGGGCCCGCGTCGAGCCCTCGACCACGGCGGTGACCGGGTCGAACCCGGCGGACCGCGCGCCGTCCTCGGACAGCCCGGTCCGCGCGATCTCCACCTCGCAGACCTTGGTGACGGCGGTCCCGAGCACCCCCGGGAACCGCGCGGCGACGCCACCCAGGTTCAGCCCGGCGATACGACCCTGCTTGTTGGCGATCGTCCCGAGCGCGATCGCGACCGGCTGCCCGGAGATGCGATGGTGGGTCTGCGCACAGTCACCCGCGGCCCACACCCCGTCGACCGGCGTGCGCTGCTGGGCATCGGTCACGATGCCACCCGCGCTCCCCACGGGGATCTCGGCAGCTTCGGCCAGGTCGGTCAAGGGCCGCGTCCCGGTGCCGAGCACGACGAGGTCGGCATCGAAGGTGCCCGCGGCCGTCTCCACCGCGCGTACGTGACCGTCGCCGTCGGCGTCGATGGCCAGCACATCGGTCTCGAGGTGGAGGGTCATGCCCATCCCTCGCATCGCCTCCGCGATCTGCGCCCCGAGATCGGGATCGATGGTGTTCATCGGCTGTGGGAGGCGGTCGACCAGCGTCACGTCCAGACCGCGGATCGTCATCGCCTCGGCCATCTCGAGTCCGATGTAGCCCCCACCGATCACGACCGCGCGGCGAGGTTCGCGGTGCTCCAGCGCGTCGAGCACCTGGTGGCCGTCCTCCAAGGTCTGCACACCGAACACGCCCGGGAGGTCGACACCGTCGATCGGGGGACGGACCGGCGTCGCTCCGGTGGCGATCAGCAGGTCGTCGTAGCGGTGCGATGCCTGTTCGTCCGTGGCCAGGTCGCGGACGGTGACGGTGCGCTGACCCGGATCGATCGCGACCACCTCGTGGCGGATGCGGACGTCGATGTCCTGCCGGTCGCGGAACGTCTCCGGAGCGCGGGCGATGAGGTCGTCCCGCTCGTCGACCATCCCGGCGATCCAGTACGGGATGCCGCACGCCGCGTACGAGGTGAACCGGCCGCGCTCGAAGACCAGTATCTCCAGATCCTCACCCCCGATCAGCCGGCGAGCCTGGGAGGCCGCGGACATCCCCGCCGCGTCGCCACCGATCACGATCAACCGTCGCGTCACCGTCACTCCTGTCCGTCACACTCGCTGCGACCGGTGTCCGGTCGCACCTGGGTCGTCACCTGGGCCGACCGGACGGTAGCGACCGTCAGCCGCCGTCCACGACGAACCGCGCGAGCTCACCGGTGCGCGTCTCGACCACCCGCAGGCGCTCGAGCTCCTGCGGGTCCTCCGGCAACGTCCAGGTGAAGCGGACCAGCGTCTCCGGCGGAACGACCGTGCCGATCCGGCGTCCATCGTGGACGTGGTCGTGCTCGGCGAGGTCGTGGCCGGCGTGGCCTGCGGCAGCCAGCAGCTCGGACACCCGATCGACGTCCACCAGCTGGATGTCCGCCGGCTGATCGGTCCACAGGTCCAGCGTGATCTTCTCACCGGGTTCGGCCACGATCGTGTCGGGTTCCATCTGGCCGTCCGTGACCGTGACCTCGATCGCGCGGCCCGGGAGCAGGCTGCGCTGGAACTCGACACCGGCGAGCACGACCAGACCGATCAGGACCGCGAAGACCGCCCGCAGACCCCACGTCTCGGCGCGCTGCTTGGGGGTCGGCGCAGGTGCCCGCAACCCCCGGAACTGGCGCAGGCGCAGCGAGTTGGTGACGACGAACACGCTGGAGAAGCCCATCGCGAACGCGGCGACCATCGGGTTCAGGAACCCGGCCGCGGCCAGCGGGATCGCCGCGGTGTTGTAACCGAAGGCCCAGACGAGGTTGCCGGCCACCGTCCGCATCGTGCGACGCGACAGAGCGATGGCGTCGGCGGCAGCCCGCAGGTCGCCGGAGACCAGGGTGACCTCGCCGGCCTCGATCGCGACGTCGGTCCCGGTGCCCATCGCGATGCCGAGGTCGGCCCGGGCCAGCGCCGGGGCGTCGTTGATGCCGTCCCCCACCATCGCGACGAGGTGACCGGCGTCGCGGAGCTCCTCGACGATGCGGTCCTTGTCCTGCGGCAGCACCTCGGCGATGACCTCACCGTCGTCGCGGGTGGCGTCGGGTCCCAGGATGCCGACCTCGCGGGCGACGGCCTCGGCGGTGGTGCGGTTGTCGCCGGTGAGCAGGACGGTCCGGAGTCCCAGGCCGTGCAGCGCCCGGATCGCCTCGGCCGAGGTCGGCTTGACGGCATCGGCGACCGCCAGCACCACCTCGGCGTCGCCGTCCCGGCCGGCCAGCACCGCGGTCCGGCCGCGTGCTGCCTCGGCGTCCAGTCGGTCGGCGAGGTCGGCGGGGATCGTCCAACCGCGCTCCTCCAGCAGGCTCCGGCGTCCGACCAGCAGCTCGTGGTCACCGACCTGGGCACGGACCCCCAACCCGGTGAGGGCTTCGAAGCCCTCGACGGCGGGGAGCCCGTCGACCCCGTGCTCGTCGCGCAGGCCCTGGACGACCGCTCGGGCGATCGGGTGTTCCGAGGCATCCTCGACGGCGGCGACCGCGGCCAGCAGGTCAGCTCCGTCGGGGACGTCCTCCGCGACCGCGAGCGTCGCCAGGCGCATCCGCCCTTCGGTGACGGTGCCGGTCTTGTCGAGCACGACGGTGTCGACGGTGCGGGTGGCCTCGAGCACCCGAGCGCCCTTGATGAGCACCCCCAATGACGCACCGCGGCCGGTCCCCACCATGATGGCCGTCGGGGTCGCGAGTCCGAGAGCACACGGGCAGGCGATCACCAGCACGGCGACGGCACGGGTGATCGCATCGGAGACGGCCAGGTCCTGCAGCAGCCAGAAGGCGAAGGTCCCGGCCGCGATCGTCAGCACGATCGGGACGAAGACCGCGGAGACCCGGTCCACCAACGCCTCGACCGGGGCCTTGCCGCCCTGGGCCTGTGCGACCAGGTCGACGATCTGCGCCAGCAGGGTCTGGTGGCCGACCGCTGTGGCCTCAACCACCAACCGACCGGACGTGTTGATGGTCCCGCCGACGACCTCGTCTGCCTCGGCCACCTCGACGGGGACGGGCTCTCCCGTGATCATCGAGGTGTCGATCGCACTGGCCCCCGACACGACGGCGCCGTCGGTCGCGACCCGCTCGCCGGGACGCACCACGAAGCGCATCCCGACCTCCAGGTCATCGACCGGGATCTCGGTGCCGT
Source organism: Nitriliruptoraceae bacterium (assembly GCA_003563915.1). GTDB lineage: Bacteria > Actinomycetota > Nitriliruptoria > Nitriliruptorales > Nitriliruptoraceae > CSSed11-175R1. The sequence goes on along the minus strand of PWTE01000256.1, from coordinate 2,186 downwards.
CCTCCAGGCGCGCCGTCTTGGCCCCGAGCTCCAGCAACCGTTTGATCGCCTGTGAGGACCGACCCTTGGCGCGGTGTTCGAACACCCGGCCGAGCAGGATGGCGGTGATGATCGCGGCGGCGGTCTCGAAGTAGACCTCGGGCAGGCCGGCGACGTTCAGGCGCATGCCCTCGTGGAAGGTTCCGGCACCCAGGAACAGCAGCGCGACGACCGACCAGCCGTAGGCGACCGAGGTACCGAGGGACACCAGGGTGTCCATCGTGACCTGACCGTGGCGCAGGTTGGTGATCGCGTTGCGGTGGAACTCACGCCCGCTGTAGAGCACGACGGGGGTCGCCAGCGCGAAGGCGGCCCACTGCCATCCGGTGAACATCCATGCCGGGACCATCGAGATCAAGAGGTTCGGCACCGTCAGCAACGTCGCGATGAACAGGTCGCGGCGCAGGCGGACCCGGCGCCGTTCGTGCATCGCGTCGTCGTCGGGGACCTCGGGGACCTGGTAGCCGACCTGCTCGACCGCCTCCTTGAGCTGATCCGGGACGACCTTGGAGGGGTCGTAGGTCACCGCAGCACGGTGGGTGGCGAAGTTGACGTTGGCTTCGGTGACGCCGTCGAGCTTGCGCAACGACCGCCCCACCCGGTTGGAACAGGCCGCGCAGGTCATCCCCTCCACGGGCAGGACGAGACGGGTGGTCTGCTGCTGCGCGGTGTCGCTGGACACAGGGTCCTCGAGGTGGTGGCGGGAACGGGCCGGAGGAGCATATTACCCCTACCCCCCTAGGGTATGCACCCGGAGCGTCGGCCGTGACCCAACCATCCGGCGGGCGTCGAAGGTAGGGTCAGACGACCCGGCCAGGCTCGCCGTCCGGGGTCGTGAGCGGCAACCTCGCCTCGACCCACGCGAGCAGCCCACCCTCGAGGTTGTGCGCGTCGTACCCGGCTCGGGTCAACGCGCCGGTCACCATCGCGCTGCGCTGTCCTGATCTACAGACGCAGACGATCGGCGTGTCGGCCGGGATCTCGTCCTGGCGTGCACCGAGTTCCTGCAGGGGGATGTGCACCGACCCGTCGACATGGCCCGCTTGCCACTCGGTGGGCTCGCGGACGTCCAGCAGGACGAGCTCGTCAGCACGGGCGTTGGCGGTCGCAGGATCCATGAGGCCTCCGAGGAAGAGCGGGAACGGGGAGGGAAGCGGGATACGGTGAACCGGGGGAGCTGCAGAGCTGCGGAGCTGGGGTCAACCCACCCGGTTGAGGGCGGCGTGGAGGTGGTGGGTCTCAGGCGTCTCGGCGTGCGCCATCCACAGGTCGTAGGTGAGCTCGTCACCCTCCAAGCGGAACTCCCGCCGCAGGGACCGGACCGGCTTCGCGCTGGAGGTCAGCCCGATCGAGGTCGAGGCGAGCTGCAGGACGCCGTCCGCAAGTTCTCCCTCCTCGACCTCGGCGACCCCGGTCGGGTGAGCGAGCACCAGTTCGACCCGGATCGGCGCGGCGACCAATGCCGGGGTCGCCTGAACCTCGGCGGGTCGGGAAGCATCCGCCTCGACGGGGACGGCACGGCCCAACGCCCGCAGGTACCCGCACTCGGCGTGGAGCGGCGCGCCGGTCTCCGCATCCCACGTCCGCTGCTGGTAGCTCAGGAACGGCTTACCCACGTGACCGAACGTCACCCGCTCGCCGTAGCGGAAGGGCTCGATCGTCGGGTAGTCACCGGCGCCCTGCCCCTCCCAGGTACCCAGAAGCTCGCCGAGCGGACCGAGTTCGGGATGGAGCGGGACCTCTTCACCCACGGCCGCCTCCTGTGTGTCTCGCGTCGGGGTCGGCCCCAGCGTACGCGTCGACGGTGGCGGTCAGCCCACCTCGAGCAGGTCGACCACGAACACGATCGTCTCACCCGGCCCGATCCCGATAGCCGACCCGCGATCCCCGTAGGCCAGGTCCGGTGGGATGACCACGACACGACGACCACCGACCCGCATCCCGGACAGACCACGCTCCCAGCCCTCGATCACCTCGCCCTCCCCCAAGGTGAAGGTGTAGGGCTGGTCGCGGTCCCAGGTCGCGTCGAACTCCTGACCGCTGGCCCACGAGGCGCCGACGAAGTGCACCGTGAGTCTGTCCCCGTCGGCGGCAACGGGACCGTCACCCTCGACCAGGTCCTCGACCTGCAACTCGCTCGGTGGCTC
>PWTE01000005.1 GCA_003563915.1 Nitriliruptoraceae bacterium | reverse complement strand
CGGCGACCAGTACGAAGATCCGGTCGTAATCCACGCACGAGGTGAGCCGGTGGGTCACCGCCACCGTCGTACGTCCCTGGCCGACCTCCGCCAGCGTGTCGCTGATCGTGCGCTCGGTGCGCGGATCCAGCGCCGAGGTGGCCTCGTCGAGCACCAGCACCGCAGGGTCGCGCAGCAACGCCCGGGCGATCGACAGCCGCTGACGCTGCCCGCCCGACAGCCGTCCCCCGCCTTCGCCCACCGGCGTGTCGTATCCGCCCGGCAGCGCGATGATGAAGTCGTGGGCTGCTGCCGCCCGCGCGGCTGCCTCCACCTCGGCGTCAGTGGCGTCGAGCCGGCCGATGCGGATGTTCTCACGCACGGTGGTGTCGAACAGGAAGGTGTCCTGCAGCACCACGCCGAGCTGCCCACGCAGGGAGGCAAGCGTGGCGCCGGTGAGCTCGCGGCCGTCGAAGCGCACCGCCCCACCCTGGGGGTCGTACGAGCGCGTGATCAGCGAGATCACCGAGCTCTTGCCCGCCCCTGACGGCCCGACGAACGCGACCCGGGCACCGGCAGGAATCGTGCAGTTCACGTCGTGCAGCACCGGCTGGGTCGGGTCGTAGCCGAAGGTGACCCCGTCGAGCACGATGTCGCGCGACAGGCGGGGCAGCATCGCTGCGTCGGGCCGGTCATCGACCTCGAGCTCGGCGTCGAGAATGTCGTTGACCCGGTGCAGCGCGCCGGTGGAGCGCTGCAGCTGCTGGCCGACGTCCGTCAGCGTGCTCACCGGGGAGAGCACCTCCCCCATCACCCCCATGAACGCGACCAGTCCTCCGATCGTCAGGCTGCCACGCAGGATCAGCCACGCGCCGAGCCCGAGCACGACCAGGCGCAGCAGGGTCACGATGCCGTTGACCGACAGCGAGAACAGCCCGCCGAACAGGTGCAGGGAAACCTGTGCCTCGTACAGCCGCTGCGAGCTGCGGCGGAAGCGCTCGCCCTCGCGCTGCTCGAGGCTGAAGGCCTTGACCACCGGCTGGGCGCGGTAGTTCTCCGAGGTCAGCGCGAGCATCGCGCCGCTGCGCTCCTGCACGGTGACGCTGCGGCTGAGCGCGCCGGCGGCCATCCGCTTGTAGGTGAACGCGACCACCGGTGCTCCGAGCAGCACGACCGCTCCGAGCAGGGGGCTGAGCACCAGCAGCACCACCGAGGCGACCAGGATCGTGAGCAGCTGCGCGATGCCTTCGCGGATGACCTGCGAGATGCCCGCCTCGACCTCGGCAACGTCGGAGAAGAAGCGTGAGAGCACGTCTCCGGCCTCGTGGCGCTGCAGCCACCCGGCCGACAGCCGCTGGAGCCGGTCGAACATCCGGGTGCGGATCGCGCTTATGATCGCACCGCTGACCTTCGCGGCGAGGTGGGCGCGACGGAGCTCCGCGAGCAGCGACACGGCGAACAGCCCACCGAGCAGCCCCAGCAGCGAGATGCTGCGCGAGAGCTCCCCGTTCGGGATGGCGTCGTCGAGCAGGGTCCGGAACACGAACGGGAAGGCCAGGGTGAACAGCAACCCGAGCACCAGGTAGACCCAGATCTCCGCCTGCTTGCGGCGGTGCGGGCGCAGCTCGCGGCGCGCCAGGCGCAGGAAGGAGCGCAGGTCGAGGCTGGCCTCGCCCCGGACCAGCCGGCGCCGCCAGGCCTCCTCGAGCCGGGCGAGACCGGACCCGAACACCTCCTGGGCGGCGACGTCGAGGCGCCCCGGGGCGGCCGAGCTGAACCATCGGCGCAGGGTCTCCTCGTCGTCGCGGTCGAGGAGGAAGCGCACGAAGGACACCGCCATCGCGGCACGCAGCTCACCGTCGGCGACGCTCAGCGGCGGCAGGTCCATGGCGGCCAGGGTCGCATCGTGGTCGGGGGCACCGGCCAGGTGCAGGCCGTAGCCCTCGAGCAGCAGCTCGAGTTCGCCGGCGGCAGGCAGTTGCGCGCCGAACAGCAGGGTGAGTGGGCGCTCGAGAGGCTCGGGGGGCGACTCGGCGGTGACCACCATCCAGATCTCGCCGCGTTCGGCGTGCACGATCGTGCCCTCGGTGACGATCTCGCCTGGTTGCTCGGGATCCGGGAACGGATCCACCAGCAGTACCGTGACTGGCCCGGCGCTCGGCTCGGAGCCGAACCCGGTCAGGGAGCGCCGGGCGGTGGGCAGGGCCGTGGCGACCTGGTCGAGCGCGGCCTCGGCCGGGCTGCCCGGCCGGTAGCGCAGCACACCACCTTCGACCTGCCGGGTGGCGAGAGCGTCGGCCACCGGGGTTGCCGCGGGGCCGGACCGGCCGGACGGCGTGGGTGGCGACGGGGTCGACGGCGTTGGCGAGCCTGGCGGCGCGGGCGCGTCCGAGGTGGCCGGTTCGATCACCCGCAGGACGCTGCTGCCGAAACGCACCACGTCGCCGGGGCCGATGCGCATCGGCTGCTCGAGCCGTACGTCGTTGACGGTGGTCCCGTAGCTGCTACCGAGGTCGGCCACGATCACCCCGGCGCCGTCGGGACGCAGCCCGAGGTGACGGCGGGATACCGAGGCGTCCTGCACCGCGACGTCGAAGGTGGCGCGTCCCACCTCGACCTCACGGTCGACCTCGATCACGAACGGATCCTGGCCCGGCTGGCGGATCTCCACCAGTGCTGCGCTCATCGACCACTCCTCGTCACCACCACTGCGGGGCGTCCGGCACCGGAGCAGGCCCTACCCCGATGCCGGCCGACCTCACCAGAGTCCAACGTCGTCCCCGCCGAGGCGGGTTTGGGGCCGTGACAGCACCTCGAAGCTGAGCGACCCGAAGCTGCGGGAGCTCGGCCTGCCAAACCCGAACCCGGCCACCTCCTCGTCGCCTCCCGCCTCCGTCCCGGCAGCAGTGTGCGCCGCAGCCAACCCCACCAGGCTGCCCAGCAGCTCCTGCTCCCGGCCGTCCAGGCTCTCACCCCACGCCTGCAGCTTGTCCGAGAACGCACGCAGCTCCTGCTCGTCGAACCTGACCTCACTCATCATCACTCCTCATCTGGTTGGACCGTCTCTGATCTGCGGATCGAGCCGACCCTCTGTTGCGCGACACGCCGGCCCTG
>PWTE01000175.1 GCA_003563915.1 Nitriliruptoraceae bacterium | reverse complement strand
TACTACGGCATCGACATGGCTTCGCGGGCGGAGCTGATCGGCGCGGACCTGGATGTCGACGCGATCTGCGAGTTCGTCGGGGCAGACTCGCTGCACTACATCTCGCTCGACGGGCTGATCGATTCCACGCCAGACCGTCGAGAAACCCTGTGTACGGCCTGTTTCACGGGGGACTACCCGATCCCGGTCCCGGGCGAACACGAGCAGCTCGCCCAGATCCGCTTCGACTTCGACGCGCCATCCGGGGTCACCGCAGAGGGATGAGCTACGGACCCGTCGAGCCCCAGGTCCCGCCCAGGTCCCGGGCTCGATCGGGCTTCAGTGTCGCCGATCGCGCCGCGGACGGGCTCCCGTACCTCCGCCCGCAGGTCGAGACAGGGCACCGTGTCGTCGCCGCGGCGTTCGGCGGGGCCCTCATCCTCGTCGCTCTGGTGGCGATATGGGGTGATGGCTACGGTGATGCCCTCCTCGACCTCGGAGTCTCGACGCATGGAGTACCGCCTGCTTGGACGTAGTGGTTGTGTCGTGTCGTCGTTGTGTCTGGGGACGATGACGTTCGGGCGCGAAGCCGACGAGGCTGGATCGGTCGCGCAGTTGGACGCGTTCATGGAGGCTGGTGGCACGTTCATCGACACCGCCGACGTGTACGCCGGCACGGAGTCCGAGGCGATCATCGGCCGGTGGTTGACCAGCGCTCCGACGGACGTACGCGAGCAGGTCGTGATCGCGACCAAGGCCCGGTTCCCGACCGGCGAGGGACCCAACGATCTCGGGCTCTCGCGGCGGCACCTTTCGATGGCGCTCGATGCGTCGCTGCGACGGTTGCAGTTGGACACGATCGATCTGTATCAGGTGCATGCCTGGGATCCCCTGACCCCGTTGGAGGAGACCCTGCGGTTCCTCGACGATGCGGTGACGTCCGGCAAGATCCGGTACGTGGGGCTGTCGAACTTCACCGGGTGGCAGCTGCAGCATGCGGTGGATCTGGCCGAGTTCCACGGTTGGTCGGTGCCGGTGACACTGCAGCCGCACTACAACCTGCTCGGACGTGAACTCGAGTGGGAGATCGCGCCCGCGTGCGAAGCCAACGGGCTCGGGATCCTGCCGTGGTCGCCGCTGGCGGGCGGATGGCTGACCGGCAAGTACCGGCCCGACGAGCGACCGACGGGTGCGAGCCGCGTCGGCGAGAACCCGGACGCCGGACTTGAGGCGTACGAGCGACGCAGCGCAGAGCAGCGGACCTGGGACGTGATCGATGCGGTCCGCACGGTCGCGGACGGGCGCGGGGTGTCCATGGCGCAGATCGCCCTGGCGTGGGTGGCGGACCGGCCGCAGGTGAGCTCGGTGATCCTCGGGGCCCGCACCTTGGAACAGCTCACCGACAACCTGGGTTCTGCCGGGTTGCACCTCGACGAGCAGTAGACCGCGCTGCTCGATCACGCGAGTGATCCTGGGGCGGCCGGCTACCCCTACGGTGGGCCGGGGGTCGGGCAGCGCAGCCGAGAGGTCAGCGGGGGACGCTGAGGTCGTGCCCCCGGCCTCGACCCCTCGCCGACAGGAGCAACCATGCGGATCCTGGTGACCGGAGCGCGCGGCAAGGTCGGGGTCGCTGCCGTCGCCGAACTCCAACGTGCCGGCCACGAGGTGACGGCCACCGATCTCAGCACGCCCACCTACGGGCCATCGGGTGACGCGCACTATCTGCAGGCGGACCTGACCGACGCCGGTGCGGTCCACGCTATCGTCCGCGGGATGGACGCGGTGGTACACGCCGCGGCCATCCCGGACCCGATCCACCATGCGCCGCACGTCGTGTTCTCCAACAACGTCATGGCCGGGTTCAACGTCGTCGAAGCCTGCGTTCGGGGGCAGGTGCCGCGCCTGGTGAACATCTCCAGCGAGACCGTGCCGGGGTTCATCTTCGCGGAACGTCCGATCCTGCCGCCCTACCTGCCGATCGACGAGCAGACACCGCCCACACCGCAAGACCCGTACGCGTTCGGCAAGCACGTCATCGAGCAGTGGTGCGACGCCGCGGTCGCCCGCTCGGAGCTCTCGGTGGTCTCGATCCGCCCCTCCTGGGTGCAACGCGACGCTGAGGACTACGAGCGCAACCTCGGGCCGATGGTCCGCGATCCCACCCAACCATCGCTCGGTTTCTGGTCGTACACCGACAACGAGGACCTGGCCATCGCGATCCGCCTGGCGGTGGAGGTGCCGTTGGCCGGCCACGAGGTGGTGTACGTCGCCCAGCCCGACAACGCCACGAACCGGCACCTCGATGACCTCGTCGCCGTCGCCTTCCCCGACGCGGACATCGAGGTCAGGGACACCACTGCCGCTCCGGTCCAGTCCGGCACCGGTCGCTCAGGCATCGACTCGTCGAAGGCTCAGCGTCTGCTCGGCTGGACGCCCACCCGATCCTGGCGTGACGTGCTGGACGACGACGGTCGGCGCCACGGGGACGGAACGCGGAACCTGTAGGGAACCGGCGTGCCGTTGGGGGGCGGCACCCTCTGTCGGACCTCGCGCACCGGATCGGTCTCGCGCTCCTCGCTCCGACATCGGACCGGCAGCGGATCGCTGCGTACGGCCGGACTCGAGGGCGAGTCGCAGACGCTACCGGCCGCACCACGCCGAACGACGTGAGCCTGGTGCTTCACAGGAGGTCGGCGAGGAGTGCGGCAGCGCGGGCCGCGCCGTCGGTCTCGACCGGCCGGAAGTGGGGGTCCCGACCGATCTCGGTCGCGATCAACGTTGCGAGGTGGTCGGGATCGGCCTCGTCGTAGTTCACCCGCCGACCTGCCCTGTGACGGTCCAGTCGGTGCGCCACGTGCAGGTTCTGCTCGAAGTGATGACGTAGTGGGATGTAGAGGAACGGCCGTCCCGTCGCCGTCAGCTCCATGCAGGTCGTCAACCCGCCCTGCACCACCGCCAGGTCGCACGCCGCCAGGTGCCGGTACAGCCCGGGAACGAACGCGTGGACCTCGAGACCCTCGTGCGCTGGCAGCGACCCCGGGTCGAGCCGTGGCCCCGCAACCACGATCATCCGCAGGCCCGAGACCTGGCGCTTCGCCTCCGGGTACGCGGCGATCACCCGCTGCAACAGGTTGAGACCTACGCCTGACCCGCCCACGGTCACGATGCAGACCTGCTCATCGTCGCGGTAGCCCAGCTCGTCCCGCAGTGCTGCACGGTCGGCCAGCGCCATCGGATCGAACCCGGTCACGTAACCGGCGAAGTCGTAGTGAGCCTGCGTCCACTCACGGATCATCGGCAGGTCCGGGCCGAACCGCTCGGGCACGATGTCGTCGGGGTTGCCGACGAAGATCGCCCGGTCCCGTACCCACGGGAACCGCTCCACGTGGTCGATCATCTCCGCGTTGACATCCGCGGCGACGAGCGCCTCACGCTGATCGGGGTCGATCGCGGAACCCGCGAAGGGACCGCGGTCGCTACCGACCATCGGCAACATCCCGACGAAGTCGGTCAGCCAGGCGAACGCGAAGCGCTTCAGTTCCGGGTCCTCGTGGAGGAAATGGTCGACCTCCCAGGCCTCGTCGCCCACGACCAGGTCGTAGTGCGTTGCGCTGACGACGTCGTGGAAGAGCATGAAGTTGCTGACCAGGATCTCGTCCATGTCCCGGAGGGCCTGGAAGGCGTGCAGGTCGTGCTCACCGCACTCGGCCTCGATGTGGGCCGATTCGTTGGCGAGGTGGCGGCTCGCCGGGTGGATGCGCTCGCCCTCCGCGTCCAACACCCGGGTCACCGGATCCTGGGCCAGCCAGTCGATCTCCACCTCCGGCCGAAGCGCTCGCAGGTGCTGCGCGATCGCAACGTCCCGTCGGGCATGGCCCAACCCGATCGGTGATGACAGGTACAGCACCCGCGGGGTGCGCGACCGCCCCCGGGTCCATCGCACCGGGTCGGCCTGTGGTGGTGTCACGCGCCCGACGAAGCTGCTGATCGCGTGGTTCACCCGCACGGGATCGCGAGCCATCGGGACGTGCCCACTGCCCTCCATCACGAGCAGTTCCCCACCGGTGAGTTCGGCCAGACGTTCGCTGCGCCGTAGCGGGCTGATCCGGTCTCGGTCACCGTGGATCATCAGCATCGGGGTCGCGACCCGTGCGCACCACGCCTCGAGGGTGGAGCGATCCGGCATCTGCTTGCCCTCCGCCTCGGCGGCGAGTACCTGCGGACTCGTCTCCAGCCCCCAATGCACCGCGTCTTCGATCACCTTGGTGGAGTAGGGCTCGGGGACGCACTGGCCGAAGAAGAACCAGAGGAAGTCTTCGTAGTGGTCCTGCCAGTACGTCGTGTCGTACTTGGACCAGTGATCGAGGGGATCGCGACCGCCCCGTGCGACCCGTGACGGGGGCAGCTCGTCTGGACGCGTCTGCCCACCACTGGTCGCCGCTCGCTCACCGTGTTGGTCGGCGATGTCCAGCGATGGTGCGATGAGCACGGACCCGATCACGCGCGCTCCATGGGTCGCCGCAAGGCCCAGCGTCCAGTTCGCTGCCTGCGACAGCGCCACCACGATCGCACGGCCGGTCTCGGTCGTATCCAGCACCGCGACGGCGTGGGCCACCTGCCGATCGTGCCGGTAGGCCTCCGGGTCGGTGGGACGGTCCGACGCGCCGTTGCCGGGACCGTCGTAGGTCACGACCCGGTGGTGGCGGGCGAGGTAGGCGACCTGGGCCTTCCAGAAGCGCTTGTGCACGATCGTCCAGGACGGGAGCAGCAGGACGGTCGGCTCGTTCTGGTCGCCGTACACCTCGTAGTGCAGCTTGACCCCGCCGTGCTCGGCATAGCCCTGGCGATCGGGCGCACACGTACGCATCGGACTCCCCACCTCTCGCAGCGTCGATCCTGCACGGCCTACCGGTTCGTGTCCACCGCAGCTGGATGACGGGGACGCTGGCCACGTAGCCGCGGCACCAGTTGGGGCACTTCGGCCTCGTAGCGGCGATAGTCCTCGCCGAGCTGCTGGCGTAGATCGTGCTCCTCGAACCGCACGCCGACCACGATGTAGCCGGTCCCGAGGATGGCGAAGAGCAACCGCCCCTGGCTCATGTCGGGTGCGGCCCAGAAGGCGATCACGAACCCGACCATGATGGGGTGCCGCACGAACCGGTACAACCAGCGGACCTGGAAGTTCGGCGGGGTGTAGCTGCGGTCGCGGGCCCGCGTCATGACCTGGCGGAGGCCGAGCAGGTCGAAGTGGTCGATCATGAAGGTGCTGCCGACCGCGATGACCCAGCCGAGCAGGTACAGCCCGAACAGGGCCGTACGGGCCCAGCCGACCTCGACCGACCAGACCATCTCGGGCATCGGCTGCCACTGCCACAGCAGCAGTAGGAGGACGAGGCTTGCGGCCAGCACGAACGTGGAGCGCTCGACCACCTCGGGGACGAACCGGGTCAGCCAGCGCTTGAACGCGGGCCGCGCCATCACGGTGTGCTGCACGGCGAAGAGCCCGAGCAGCCCGGCGTTGATCAGGATGGCTAGCCAGAGCGGTCCCACCTCGCCGTCATCGATGCCGCGCGGCACCTCGACGTTGGCGAGGAACCCGACCGTGTACACGAAGCTGACGAGGAAGATGGCGTAGGCGGCGAGCCCGTAGCCCACCACCGCTATCCGGCGGATCATGGTCGTGCCTCCAGGTGCTGCTCACGTCGTGGTCACCGACCGTGCGGGTGGCTGAGGTCAGCTGTGCGCGATCGCCTTGTCGTAGCTGGAGAGGACCTGCCGGAGCTGCTCAACGGCCTCGGGTGGGAGCTCGCCCTCGGCGTCGGTCGCCGCCCACCGGGCGGCGGAGATCAGCGCGGCGAGTTCGAGCGGATGCAGGGTCACCCGCCAGGTGGTCGGTCGCTCCCGCTCGAGCTTCACAGCGCCGCTCCGTCGGGGTTCAGGCGCTCAGGTGCTCGCCGATCTGCGCGAGCTCCGTGGCGAAGCGGTCCTCGTCCTCGCGGAGGCCGTTGAGGTAGGTGCTCCACCCGACCGTGTGCTTGGCGAGGTGGACGGCTTCCTGGATCTCCTCATCGGTCGCGCCGAACAGCTTCGCGGCTTCGGTGTGGAAGAGCGTGCAGTAGCGGCAGTGCGTCTGTGCGTGCACCGCCAGCATCAGCAGTTCCTTGTACTTGTTGGGGATCAGCGTCTCACCCAGTTCGGCGCGGGCGAACAGCTGCCACTCGTGGTCGAGGGTGTCGTCGGGGATGCGTTCGAAGAGGCTCGGGACGATCCCGAGGGTCTCCTTGATCTCCGCCTCCACCTCGCTGCGTGGGCGTGCGGTGGTCGTCATGGGGTCTCTCTCTGTCTGCGGTTGACCGGACGCCGACACCATGACGGAGCCTGTTGCAGTGGCGTTGCAGCACAGAGGCCCAGCGGAGGTGGCTGGGCGTCGGCTCAGGCGGCCGGTTCGCCAGACGGCTCGGTCATCCGGTGGACGACCTCGCGACGGAGCCGGTTCCCCCGGTCCTCGTCATCGAGGCTGCTTGCCATGGCTTCGAGGTAACGCGCACCTGCCCCGGCGTGGTCCTGCTGGCTGGCCACGTCTCCCGCGTGTTCTGCGATCGACGCCAGCGCCGCGTGGGCCTCCCATGCCAGGGGGATGAGTCCGGCCCTCTCCGCCAACGTCAGACCCTCCGCCAGGCGTTGCTTGGCGCTGCTGAAATCGCCCTCAAGCAGGTGCGCGCGCCCGCGGAGGATCCGGTCGGTCACGACGAGTTCGCGCCATCCCACCGCCTCTGCGGGACCGCGTAGCTGGTCCAGGAGGTGTCGCGCACGTTCGAGCTCTCCGTTCGCCAGTCGGACCCGGGCGACCGCGGTGTAGGCATGCCCGCCGTGCAGGAACGCGCGTCCGGGCGGAGCGCGGACCCCATCGAGCAGTTCGTCGGCACGGTCGGCGTCGGCGACCGCGAGCTCATGTTGACCCGCACGCCACCGGGCCAGCGCCAGGTGGCTCACGCACCGGACCAGGTAGGTCTCGACGCCGTCGCGTTCGGCGGCCTGCCGGCCGGCCTCGAGGACCGTGACCGCCTCGGCGGGCTCACCGATGTCAGCGAGCAACCAACCCAGCGTCGTCGCTGCGAAGGCCTGCCACCAGGGATGTCCGGCCGAGAGCTCCTCCTCGGCTGCCGCGCGGGCGTGGATCAGCGCACGGCCCAGGTCGCCGCACTGGCGGTGCAGCCACGACCGGTGGGCGAGGAACAGCGAGACCCAGGCATGCCCACTGCGTTGCGTGAGTTCGATCGCCTCGCCGAAGCTTGCCTCCGCGCGATCCCACTCGGCGTGCGCGAACGGCGCAAGGCCGGCCTCGAACAGTGTCCACGGCAGGTAGCGACGGAGGTACGGGTCCTCCGCGTCCTCGAGGAGTTGCCGCAACTCTGGGATGACCGCCTCGAGACGGGAGAGGTCGCCGGTGTAGGCGCTCACGTTCTTCACCGCGTCGAGGGCCAGTGCCAGGGCCGGTGGATCGTCGAGTTCGCGGGCCCGAGCGAGGGCGTGCTCGGCGGCCTCGGCGGCCCGGTCGAACCGCGCCCGGTTGGTCCAGATGACCGCGATGCGGCCCTCCAGATCGACCTCGGGCTGCCCGAGTTGGGCGGCCCATGCGACCTCCAGACCGGTCTCGAGGTAGGGGAGGCAGTCCGTCGTGGGACGACCGAGTCCGACCAGCACGTCGCCGCCGAGTTGGCGTAGGGCGTGTGCCTCGAGGTCCGCGCGTCCGGACGTGCGTGCGAGCTCGCGAGCGGCTTCGAGGTCGGCGAGCGCACCGGCGTAATCGGTGAGCGCCTCGCGGACGATGGCGCGGTCGAGCCGGGCGTGGGCGACTCCCTCGGGATCGTCCGAAGCCTCCGCCGACGCCACCGCGTGACCGAGCAGCTCCTCGGCGTCACGGTTCGCGTAGCGCTGGGCGGCACGGCTCGCCGCCTCGAGGAAGGCGGACAGGGCCAGCGGGTGGTCATCTGCGGCGTTCGCATGGTTGGCGACCGCCTCTGGGTTGTCGGCCAGGAGCTCGGTCGCACGCCGGTGCCTGGCGATCTGGATCGGGCGAGGCGTGGTCTCGTACACGATCTGTTGGACGAGCTCGTTCGGGAAGGCGAAGCGCTCCCCGTGCTCGACGAGTAGCCGCGCTCGCACCGCCCGCTCGCACCGACGGACCGTCTCCGCGACCGGCAGCTCGAGGAGACCGGAGAGGACCACCACCTCGAAGGTGTTGCCGAGCGTGGCCGCGCCGCGGAGCAGTTCCTCCACCTCGGCGCCCGCTCGCTCGAGGCGCTGCAGTACGGCCACCTGGAGGGTGTCGGGCACCGGTGCGGCTGCGAGTTCCGGGTCGGCCTCGGGATCCATGTCGGCGAGAGCATGGAGCATCTCGACCACGGACAGCGTGTGGCCGCGGGTGCTCGCGAGGATGTGCCTACCGAAGCGATCGGCCCCGGCCTCTCGTACGAGCGCCTCCACGGCCGGCTCGGGCAGTGGTCCGAGCTCGAGTGTGTCCGCGACGTCGCCGAGTTCATGCTGGACCACTGCGCCTTCCTCAACGCGGCAGGTGCCGACGACCAGGACGGGGCTGCCTCTCAGGTGCCGCATGAGGTAGTGCAGGAACTCGAGTGTCGCGGCACCGGCGTTGTGGAGGTCGTCGAGGAAGAGCACGAACGCCCGGTCGTCGGCGAGCCGGGTCAGGGTGGAGGTGACGGCCTCGAAGGCGCGGCGCCGTTCGACCTCGGGTGTGCCGGTCTCGTAGTGGAACGGGCCGAGCAGTGCGTCGAGTTCCGGTACCAGCTGTGCGAGCGTGCCACCCCAGGGTTCGATCATCGCGGCGAGCCGGTCCGGCGATGCCCGGTGGGCCAGTGTCGCCAAGACATCCACGATGGGCCCGAGGAACAGCGACCGCTCGGCTCCGTAGCAGTGGGCGGCGAGCACCGCACCGCCGGTATCGGTGACGGCAGGGAGAAGTTCCTCGACGAGCCGTGTCTTGCCGATCCCCGCCTCGCCGACCACCAAGACCAGGGCGGGGTCTCCGGCGATCGCGGTGGTCCAACGTCGCTGTAGCTGCCCGAGCTCCTCGTCCCGCCCCACGAGATCGCCGGTATGCGGTCGCGGGGTTGGAGGTGCCCCACGCGGCGTGTCAGTTCGCGGCGGTTCTGGGCTCGCCGGGTCGTCACGGAGCAGGGCAACGTGCAGGTCCTGTGTCGGAGCTGCGGGGTCGACGCCGAGCTCCTCCGCGAGGGCCGCGCGCAACCGCTCGTAGACCTGCAGCGCCGCGGCGGTCTCTCCGCCGCGGTGGTGTGCCCGCATGCGTGCTCGCGCCGCCTCCTCGTCCAGCGGGTCCGCTTCGAGCGCGGCGGTTGCGAGCAGACCCGCGCCGGCGGGGTCGTCGGTCGCGAAGGCGGCCTCCCATCCCGCGCGACGGAGTTCCCGTTGCAGACGCGTCACTGCCGTCCGTGCCGAGGTGACCCAGTCGACGTCGGGTTCGTCGGCCAGGAGCGTCCCGGATCCGACCAGTTCGAGGCCGCGTCGGGCGGCGAGCAGGGCCGGGGCGGCGTCGTCGCGGGCGAGGTGTGCGCGCGCCTGGCGGGCCAAGCGCTCCGCCACGTGCAGATCGACCTCGATGTGCGGTTGTGGCTGGAACCGGTAGTGGCCGCGGCCGCCCACGATCGTCTCGGGGCCGAGGAGCGCCCGGAGGCGGCTGACCAGGCTCGCGAGGGTGCGCTCGGCCGTGGCTGGTGCCCCATCCGGCCAGAGGAGTTCGCGCAGGCGGTCCGTGGAAACGGGCTCGTCGGGTTGAAGGAGGAGCACCTTCAGCAGCGTACGCCCCTTGCGACTCCCGAGATCAGGTCGTGCGAGACGCTCACCGTCACGGGAGGCAGCGAGCTCACCGAACAGGTGGATGCGGAGCTGTGGTTCGCGACCCGGGGGCGCGCGTCCACCATGCCGTGCCGCCTCCACGCCGTCCCCTGTCCCTGTGACCGCGCCGTCCCGTAGCGGATGGTAGGTGGCGGCGAGCGGAGAGGGTCGGGTTCCCGCAGGGGCGGGGTGGTTCAGTCGGTCGATCCCGACCCGTCGGCGAGGTTGTCGACGAAGGCCTCGAGACGCGTCAGCGAGTCGATGTCGAGGTCGGGCCGCTGCTCGCGGATCGCTTCCCGCACGGCATCGACGGTGCGGGACTCCAGGTCGCAGTGCTCGCAGGCGGCGAGGTGGGCGGCGACGTGCTCGGCATCTTGGGGGCCGAGCTCGCCGTCGAGGAAGGACTGCAGGACACGAGCCACCTCGTGGCAGTCGGGCTGCTCCGACAGCGGGGTCGGGTCCGGGCGTCGGAAGAGCTTCATGTCGTGTCCTCCCCGAAACCTTGGGACTCGAGGTGATCGCGCACCTTGGCGCGAGCGCGATGCAGCCGACTCATGACCGTCCCGGCGGGGACGCCGAGGATGTCGGCCGCTTCCTGGTAGGTCAACCCGTCGAGGTCGATCAGGCCGATGACCTGACGGTGCTTGAGCGAGAGCTTGGACAACGCCTCACGGACGAGGGGATCGAACCCCTTGCCGAGGGCCGCTTCGGCGGTGCCGTCACGGGCGTCGGCGCCACGACCCGGGAGCTGCTGGGCGACCTCGTCCTCCAGCAGGTCCGGGGTGCGTTTGCGGCGCCGGTTGTAGTGGGTGTTGCGCAGGATCGTCAGCAGCCACGCCCGCGGGTAGCGGCCGTCGAACCGGTCGAGGGCGCGGAAGGCGCGTACGAGCGCGTCCTGGACCAGGTCCTCTGCCTCGTTGGCGTCGCCGGTGAGCCGCCGGGCGACCCGGAGCATGACCTCGAGCTCCGGGAGCACGTGCTCCCGGAAGGCAGCCTGGCGCGGATCTGTGGACACAGGAGCCATGGTAGGCGGCACGCCCCTTCCTCCGTCTCGCGAACCTGGCTTGGTCATCATCACCGGCAACACGCGACGGGCGTGAACCCTTCCATCCCCTCCGCGATGCGTCCGACCCGGGTCCGGCGACTAACGTTCGGACGACCGCACACCGAGGAGTCCGCCGATGAGTTCGTCCGCAGCCGCCCGCCCCTATGCACCGGTCCTCGCGGATCTCGTGCCCTGGACCTGGGTGCGCGACGTCGCCCTGGTGGGGATGTTCACCGTCGCGCTCGCGGCCAGTGCCCAGCTCGGGTTCCCGCTACCCGGCACGCCGGTGCCGGTGACCGCGCAGACCTTCGTGGTGCTGCTGGGTGCCGCAGCGCTGGGGCCGGTGCGTGCCGGGATCGGTGCGGCGGGGTTCTTCGCGGCGGGTGCAGTGGGGGTGCCATGGTTCGCGGTGTCCAGTGGGACCACGCTCGGCTACATCGCCGGCTTCGTCCTGGCGGCTCTCGTCGTCGGCCGGCTGGCGCGTGCGGGGTGGAACCGCTCCTACGGCCGCGCGGCGGCGGCGATGGTGATCGGCAACGTCGCGATCTACGCGATCGGCGCGACGGTGCTGGCGCTGCTGCTGGGCGTCGGCCCCTGGGAGGCGATCACCCTGGGGGTCCTGCCCTTCCTGATCGGTGACGCCATCAAGGTCGCCGCGGCCACCGCTCTGCTGCCGAGCGTCCAACGCTTCGTCGATCGCTCCCCGAACGCCTGACCCGCGATCGTGCAGCCATCCGGCCTGAAGTAGGCCGCTTCGCTGCACGATCGTCACGCCTCTCCGGGCCCAGAGACGGCAGCATGAGGTGGGGCCGGCGCCATCAGATACGGACGAGGCCGCCTGGCTGGACGCTAGTCCGCTAACGCTCGAGGCCCCGGTCCGTGAAGGACCGGGGCCTCGAGCGTG
>PWTE01000080.1 GCA_003563915.1 Nitriliruptoraceae bacterium | reverse complement strand
CGGAGCCGGTGGTCCGTGACGGTGGCCGTTACCGCACCGACAACGGCAACGCGGTGATCGATGTGCGGTTCCCAGGCGGTATCGAGGATCCGGCCGTCCTGGACGTCACCCTGACGTTGCTGCCGGGGGTGGTCACCTCCGGGCTGTTCATCGACCTGGCGGACCTGGCGCTGCTGGGCGACGCCCAGGGAGCGGTCACGCAGCTGTCCCCGCCCACGGAGGATCGGGCAGCCGCGACGGCGTCGTAGCTAGACGTCCTCGTCGCGAGGCAGCGTGAGGTCGGGGCCGCCACCGCTCAAGCCTCCGGCGATGACCCCGACGATCCGCTCGAGGTCGTCCACCGAGCCGAACTCGATCGTCAGCTTGCCCTTGCGGGCCCCCATCGAGATCCGTACACGGGCTTCCAGCGCGTCGGACAGATCATCCTGCAGGTCGATCAGTCCCGGCGCGACCAACCGACGGGTCCCTCCGCCACCGCCACGGCCCGATGAACCGCGGCGTGGCTCCTCCATCAGCCGGACGCGGACCGCCTCCTCGACGCCGCGGACCGACATCCCCTCCGCCACGATGCGTTCGCCCAGGCGGACCTGCTCGTCGGCGTCCTCGAGCGCCAGCAGCGCCTTCGCGTGACCGGCGGACAGCACCCCGGCGGCGATGCGCCGCTGGATCGCGGGAGGCAACGTCAACAGTCGCAGCGTGTTCGAGATAGCGGGACGGGACTTGCCGATCCTGGTGGCCAGTTCCTCCTGGGTGAACCCGAACTCGGCGAGCAGCTGCTCGTAGGCCGCCGCCTCCTCGAGCGGGTTGAGCTGGACCCGGTGGATGTTCTCCACCAGGGCTTCCTTCAGCATGCTCGCGTCGTCGGTGTGTCGGACGACCGCGGGGATGCGGTCGAGGCCGGCGAGCTTGGCGGCGCGCAGGCGCCGCTCACCGGCCACCAGCTCGTAGCGGCCCCCGCTCAAGGGACGCACCACGACCGGCTGCAGCATCCCGACGTCCTGGAGGGACACCGCGAGGCCCTCGATCTCCTCCTCGTCGAAGACCTCACGGGGCTGACGCGGGTTCGGCACGATCGCGTCGAGGGTCAGGTCGGCGACGGTGACGCTGAGCGACGACGGGAGGTCGGTGTCCGACGCCGCGACCGCGTGGGTGACGCCGTCCGCGGCCGCAGGCTCGCGCGAGCGGGTCGGCTCGTCCGCAGCCGCAGCCTCCGTCGCCGGTTCTGGGGTCTCCGGGATCGCCTCGTGGACCACCGCCTCCGGCTCGGCGCCTTCCACCGCCTCCGGCTCGGCGCCTTCCGCCACGTCCGGGTCGGCGCCTTCCGCCACGTCCGGGTCCTCGGCGGGCGCGACCTCGCTCGGCTCGTGGTCCTGCGTGGCCTGACCAGGCTCCTGCTCGTCCTCGTCAGCTTCCGGCTGGCTGGGAGGGATCAGTGCAGCCAGGCCTCGCCCCAACCCGGTTCGTCGGCTCACGGTGCGTCCTCCGCCTCGGCGGTGCTCGGATGTGGATCACGCCCCGACAGCAGACGGTCCAGGGCGGTCTCGGAGGGCAGCTCCACGGGCAGCGCGAGCCGAACCGCCACCTCACGGGCGAGACGCTGGTAGGCCCGCGCTCCCCGGCTCTGCGGGTCGAACTCCGTGATGGGTTGCCCGAAGCTCGGCGCCTCGGAGAGCCGGACGGTCCGGGGGATGACGGTCGCGAAGGCGCCGTCCCCGAAGTGCCCACGCACCTCGTCGACGACGGCCTGGGAGAGGTTGGTGCGTCCGTCGTACATGGTGAGCACCACCCCACCGAGCTTCAGCTCACGGTTGAGGTTCTCCCCGACGAGCTCGATGGTCCGCAGCAGCTGACCGAGACCCTCCAACGCGTAGTACTCGCACTGGATCGGGACGAGGATCTGGTCGGCAGCCACCAGCGCGTTGATGGTCAGCAACCCGAGCGACGGTGGACAATCGATGAAGATGAGGTCGTAATCGCGACTGACGACCTCCAGGGAACGCTTCAGCCGGTGCTCTCGCGAGAAGGCCGGGACGAGCTCGACCTCCGCGCCAGCGAGATCCAACGAGGAGCGCACCACCTCGAGCCCGTCGATCGCGCTCGTGACCGCGGCGTCGGCCACCGGCAGGTCGTCGACGAGGACGTGGTAGGTGCTGGGATCGCCCTCCTCGGCACGCAGCCCGACACCGGTGGTGGCGTTGCCCTGGGGATCCAGGTCGACGAGCAGGACCCGGGCACCGAACCCGGCGATGGCCGCGGCCAACGACACGGTGGTGGTGGTCTTACCGACGCCACCCTTCTGGTTGGCGACGCACACGATCGTGGCCGACGCTGCGGCTTCCTTCGCGATCGTCTCATCGGCCTCGACGGGGGTCGAACGTATGTTCGATACCACGTTCGCCAGGTCCGGGTCGGTCGCCGCCGCGGACGGCAGGGGCGACCGTTCCTGCGAGGTCACATCGCTCACGTCGCCTCCGGCCGTCAGGGACTGCTCGGGTCCGCGAGGCGGTCGCGCCTCAGGACCGGTGGCCGAGCATAACAACGAGGGGCCGGTGAGGGGAGCCCTCATCCGGGGCCAGGTGGGGGTGGGTCGCCGGGTCCTCGACCACCCGCAAGCCGACCGAGATCATCGCGTCCTCCGCGGCCGTGACCTCCTCCGCCCAGCGCGCGCCCTT
This sequence comes from Nitriliruptoraceae bacterium, assembly GCA_003563915.1. Classification (GTDB taxonomy): domain Bacteria; phylum Actinomycetota; class Nitriliruptoria; order Nitriliruptorales; family Nitriliruptoraceae; genus CSSed11-175R1. The sequence goes on along the minus strand of PWTE01000080.1, from coordinate 429 downwards.
GATGGCGTAGAGGCGGCCGCCGGACGCCAGGAACGGTGCCGCCAGCGGGACGAGCCGCGCGAGGGGCGCCACCGCTCGGGCGGTGACCACATCGAACGCTCCCCGCAAGGGGGACTCGGCGAGATCCTCGGCTCGGCCGTGGTGGACCACGACCTCGAGACCGAGCAGGCCCGCGGTCTCCTGCAGGAAGTCGACCTTCTTACGGGTCGCCTCCAGCAGCTCGATCCGCAACCCTGGCCGACAGATCGCTAGCACGAGTCCGGGGAGGCCGCCTCCGCTCCCGATGTCCAGGACACGACCAGCCGGCGGGAGCAGCTCCGCGAAGGCGGCGCACTCCGGGATGTGGCGCGTCAGCAGCTCCTCGCGTGCCCGCGCAGACACCAGGTTGTGTGGACTGGCACGGATGGCCGCTGCCAGTCGCTCCAAGCG
>PWTE01000231.1 GCA_003563915.1 Nitriliruptoraceae bacterium | reverse complement strand
CCAGTGCCCCGACCAGACGGGGGGTGACGAGCGGCGGGTCTACTCGGGGGTGGCGAACTCGCACCGTGGACCCGAGGAGCGTGCGAGTCGAGCGTCGAGCGTTGCCAGGGTCGCGTGGAGCTGCTCGGCCAGGGCGATGTAGGCGGCGTCGTAGGTGGTCACCTTGTCGCGTAGTTCCCAACACCGGTCGGCCAACGGTGCGTAGGGGAACAGCTCGGCCCGAAGCGCCAGTAGGTCGGCATGTGCCAGGGAGGCACTGTCCGGCGCGAGGTCTCCGGCGAGCACGGCGCGGCGAAGGACGTTGGCAGCTTCGATCGGCATGTGGTGGGGAGCGGCGAGGGCTCGTCCTCGGAGGGTGTCGGCAGCCCACTCGCCGTCGGGGCCACTGTCGACCAGCGCGGCCACGACCACCGATGAGTCGACGACCATCACGTCCGATCACGGTCGCGGTGGGCGAGGATCTGCTTGGCCGACAGCTGGCTGCCGGTGCGGCTCGTTCGCCGGCGAGCTTCCGCGATGAGCACGTCGGGGTCCGGGCGACGAGCGAGTTCTGCGAGCTCTGAGCGCAGGTACTCCTGCAGGGAGCGCCCCGACAGGCGGGCCCGCGCGGCGAGTTCATCGCGCACGTCATCGGGGACGTTCCGGATCGTGATCGACGGCATGCATGCATTCTGTATGCGCCCACGTAAGAATGCAAGCATAGGATACGAGGAACTGAGAGAATAGAGCGCCGTTGAGGCAGTAGACGGTGGGCACGTTTGGGCATGGCCTGGGCATGGGTCGCGGCCGTCGCCATCAGCAGAAGTCCAAACCTAGGTTCTGCCGCCCTGCCGCGGCCCGCTCCGGAAGTCGAGTTGATCCCTCGGAGCCGGCTGTGTGTAGTAGGTCCCGCGGCGCTCCCCGTGTCGCTCAAGTCGCCCCGCCTCTACGAGTGAGGCCAGCAGCCTGAGCGCTTCAGCGCGGTCGAGCCCAGTGCGTTCACGCACCAGTTCGTTCGTGACGTGCCCCTCCTCCTCCGCAACCTCAAGGACGACTGCCGACAGTTCCTCAGGGGCGAGCCGAAGGCCCGCTGGAGGTCCTAGCCGCCCGGCCAGCACGTACTCAGTGCCGCCCCGTGCACCGTGCTGTTGCAGCAGGCCTGCGTCGCGGAGACGTTGCAGCGACTGCCGGGCATCCACGGAATCGGCGCTGAGCAGCTCGCGCACCGACTTGTTCGTCAACTTCTCGCCCCGGACAGCCTGGAGGAGGACAAGTCGGTCCTCGGGTCGGATCCTGCCCCGCAGTTCGATCGCGCGAAGCCAAGCTCGCTCGCGGGGGGTGACGGTTCCCCCGACGGGAAGTACAACACGCACCGAATGCGACGTCTCTTCGAATCTCGGAGGGTCGAGCAATTCCTCGCGCATGGTGTCTTCCATGACGTCGATGCCCCGCCCTGCATCCTCCGCCAGATGCAGGCGCCGCAAGACCCGAAGGATCGACGAGTTGCGGGCGGACTGAGCATCCCGGATGTTGCTAACCGTAACCGGTTCCGGCAGCTCCCCCGGCGACTCGATCAGGAGGCGGTCGGGCCTGAGCTCGATGCGAGTACTCACACCGCGGAGCTGGTACTGGCGATGCGCTACCGCGTTCGCGATGCCTTCGCGCAAGACCACCTCGGGGATGCGTGGTAGCTCGTGACGGCGAGTGCCGAGCACGACCAGGTCGGTCCCCAGTTCGTCCATGAGGATCCGTGTCGCTTCCGTCACCTGGTGGTCGACGGGACCACTTACCAGCTGCCGCTTGTCGTAATCCCCTTCAGGATCCGAGAATCTGTAGATCTCGATGTCGGCACGACCGACCACCTCGCTCGGCGACTCGAGAAGATAGAGAGCGCCGACGACTGTCAGACGCGCCGGCTCGTCCTCGGTGGCCAGGTCTTGTTCTCGCAGTCGATCAACCAACTGGGGGGTGTCGGCCCAACCGAAGGCCTCACATAGGAGCCGGAGGCGCTCCGGATCAGCATCCGTCACGGGGATCGAGGTGTCAGACTTCTCGTAGCGTGAACGCGTCCTCGTCGAGGCCAAGAGCGAGAGCTCCTCACCGACCAGCGCCACGTTCTGCTTGCCGCGCCTCACCAGCGGTCGACCATCGTGCGTCTGGGCCACGCCCTCACGCGCCTTGCTCACGGAAACGACCGTGATGGGGGCATCGTCCACCAGCACGCTGCGGATCTCGTACTTGCCAATACCGTGAGCTCGGCCCATCGCTCGGTGGATCTGCAGTTCCACGTCACTACTGAGCGCCTTGCCGGCGATGGTGCCATCGTTTTCGACGCCTACCAGGAGCACCCCACCATCCGCGTTCGAGAAGGCAACGGCCGCAGCCTCGATGGCATCGATCGACACACCGCGCTTCCACTCGACGTAGTGACCCTCGTCTGGGTACTCCCGTGAGAACGCCGCACCGTCGAGGGTGAACGGCGGAGGCGCTGTCGTGGAGGGGTGGAACAGGGGATATGCCATACTTCTACTTTTGCTTTTGGCAGATGTTCAAGTATGGCATAACTGTCGCCAGTGCGTCCGAAACTCCCGGGGCGTCGTACGGATTCTCGAAGAACGCGGTGGCCCCAACAGCCAGACGGATCAGTCTCCGAGCGGGCTGCGAGACAGCAGCACCGCGATGTCGGCCGGGGAGACCGCTGACAGACGGTACGTACCCAGACACGGGATGACGTGCTCCACGTCACGCCGGTAGCGGTCAAGGTCACGAGCTGCGTCGATGAACTCGCCGAGCCACCGCCGGGCACACCGTTCGACCGTCAGGGTCTCGGACGCTCGGCGCTCGACTGCCGCAGCCCGCGTCACAATCTGCCAGTCCGAGGCTTCGCGCTCCGTGGAGAACGCGGCCGTGAACCTCTGCCCGTCGACCATCAGCCGCGCACGGACGTTGCCGGACGGCAGCCGGTCCAGAGCCATCATCAACCTCGTCCAAGCGGTGAGATCGACGCTACGCACGATCACCGATTTGTCACGTTTGGGCATGACGCCCCTGTGGACAGCCCTCCAGGCGAAAGCTCGGAAACGCGAGATTCGGCCTCCCAGATGGTGCTAGAAGGCCGAATTCATGAAGCGCGCTGGGAGGGATTCGAACCCCGGCCGCCTGATCCGTAGTCGCATGTCTCTACGCGAACTGAGCGAATACAGACGAACTGAACGAATAGAGCGTCGTTGAGAGTGTCCACGGTGGTCACGATTGGTTACGACTTGTCACGGGATCCGGGTCATCGGATCGTACTCGATCTGACGTTCGCTCCGACTTGTGACGTCCACTTGAGACGCGCCGCGATCCATGCAGCGAGCTCGTCCTCATCGATCGCACCGTCGTCGCCGCCGGCCGGCTCGTCGCCCTCCGGATCGTGGGCTTCAGCCTCGTCACGACGAACGGTTAGCGATAGCGGGATAGCGTTGTCGCGCGGTTGTGCCGGCGGAGGTTGTGCCCAGGGCTGGTGAGTCTGGGCCTGACGGCAAGCTGGCTTGGGATCGGATCCTGGGGGTCTTCACAGCCCGGGTGTCGTGCTTGTCGTTATCGCGCGCCGGTTCGGGATGGTGGTGAGGTTCAGTTGGCGAGGATCCGCGTTTGACCGGTGTTGGTGAGGTCGTAGCCCAGGCGGTCGGCGAGCTCGCGGAACCGGTCGGATGCGGCGCTCGCGAGGATGGGATCGAGTCGTGGCAGCTGGTCCGCGGCGATGGCCAGCTCGAAGGGTTCGCTCGTGAGGGTGAGGAAGGCGAGGTCCAGCAGGTGGGCGGCGGAACGGACCGTGATCCCAGCGTCAGCGGTGCCCGTCGCGATCGCCACCGCCACGTCGAGGTGGGAGGTGAGGGTCGGACCGTCGAAGGTGGCGGGGTCGATGCCCTGTTCGCGCGCGAGCTGCTCGAGCAGGTTCCGTGTCCCGGTGCCGGGCGGGCGGAGGGCGACGCGCAGGTCGACCAGGTCGCCCAGACCGCCGATGTCGCGGGCCCGCCCTGCCGCGACCGCGATGCCCTGGTCGCGGCGCCACAGGTGCACGAGAGCTGGCCGCCGATCGGCCAGCAGCGACGCAACGAAGGGCGCGTTGTAACGCCCGTCGGGCGTGCGGAGGTGCAAGCTCGCGGAGTCGGCTTCGTCCGCCCACAGGGCCTGGAGCCCCGCGGCCGACCCGGTGCCCGGGAGGCGGACGACCGGTGCGTCGGCGAGTTCGAGGAGCCGGACCAGGAGGGGATCGTCACTGCCGGCCAGCCGCAACGCCGCCGTGCCGCGCAGCCAGCCCCACGCACGGGCGGCCCCGTCGCTGGTCACGCGCGCTCTGCGGCGTGGTGCGCCGGCGATGATCCCCGCGTGCGAGAGCTCGCGGAGGGCACGTCCTGCGGTCGCCGAGGAGATGCCGCGGTCGTCGGCGAGCTGGCGGGCACTCGGCACGACGTCACCGGGAGCCCAGCTGCCGTCGGCGATGCCGCGAGCCAGGTCAGCCGCCAACTCGTCGTAGGTTGCCACGGACGCTCGCTTCTGGTCGGCTTGCTGTCTCAGACAGTTTGACACAGATGGCTGGGGAGTGCGGGATGCGAGACCGAACGTGGCGCAGCGTGCTGGGATGGGTGACGGTCATCACGCTGGCGGTCGCGTGCGGTACGCCGGAGGTCGCCGACGACGGTCCGGTGATCCTGGCCACCACGACCAGCACCTACGACTCAGGGCTGTTGGACGACCTGGTGCCCCGGTTCGAGGAGGCCACCGGCTACCGGCTGGACGTGATCGCGGTGGGCAGCGGGCAGGCGATCGAGCTCGGCCGTCGCGGTGAGGCCGATGTGGTGCTGGCCCACTCCCCCGAAGCGGAGCTCGAACTGGTCGGCGCCGGGGTCACGGGCGAACGCGTCCTCGTGATGTACAACGACTTCGTGGTGCTCGGACCCGTCGACGATCCTGCAGAGGTCGCGGCCGCAGCGAGCATGGTCGACGTGATGGAGCGGTTGGCCACCGGCGCGGCGGAGTTCATCTCCCGCGGGGACGACTCGGGGACCCACGCGCTGGAGCTCACCCTGTGGGACCAGGCTGGCATCGAACCGTCGGGCACCTGGTACCGGGAGTCCGGGCAGGGGATGGGCGCGACCCTGCAGATCGCGGCCGAAGCGGAGGCGTACACCTTGGCCGACCGCGGGACATGGTTGGCGACCGAGCTGCAGGAGGGACTGGCGATCGTCTTCGAGGACGACCCGGCGCTGTTCAACCTCTACCACGTCATCCCGATCACCCGCGAGGCCGGTGAGCGGGTCAACGAAGCTGGCGGCCAGGCGTTCGCCGAGTGGATCGTCGATGACGACATCCAAACGCGCATCGGTGCCTTCGGGGTCGACCTCTACGGTCAGGCGCTGTTCGTCCCCTCGGCTGGGCAGGACGCCGACCAACTGATCGACGGGGGATAAACATGGAGGTGGTGCTCGAGGCGATCCAGGGGGCCTGGCGGCTGCTGGCGGGCGGCGACGACGTCACCTACGAGGTGCTGTGGCGTTCGCTTCGGATCTCGCTGTCCGCCACCGCCATCGCCCTCACCGTCGGCCTGCCGATCGGGCTCGCGTTGGCCGTCGGCCGCTTCCCCGGCCGACGTGTGCTGTACACACTGGCCAACACCGGCATGGGGCTACCGCCCATCGTGGTCGGGCTGGTCGTCACGGTGCTGCTGTGGCGGAGCGGCCCCCTGGGCGGGCTCGGCCTGCTGTACACCCCGACGGCCATGGTCATCGCCCAGGCCGCGATCGCCACCCCGGTCGTGGTGGCCCTGTCGGCCGCGGCCCTGCAGCACGTCGACGAGGAGTTCCGCCTGCAGATGCGCGGTATCGGCGCGGGTCGGCTCAGGTCGCTCTGGGAACTGGGACGCGAGGCCCGCCTACCACTGCTCGCCGTCGCGATGGCCGGCTTCGGCGCCGCGATCAGCGAGGTCGGCGCGGCACTCATGGTCGGCGGCAACCTGCAGGGCGAGACCCGGGTGCTGACGACCGCAGCGGTGCTCGAGGCCTCACGCGGACGCTTCGCGGCGGCGCTGGCCTTCGGGTTCGTACTGCTCACGGTGGCCCTCGTCGTGAACCTCACGCTGACCACGCTGCAGCAGCGCGATCGGCCCATCCACCGATGACCCCGCTACTCGAGCTCCGTGACATCACCGTCGACCGCAACGGCCAGACGATCCTCGACGTGCCGTACCTCGAGGTAGCTCACCACGACACCATCGCGATCCTCGGTCCGAACGGCGCCGGCAAGTCCACCCTGCTGCGGACCGCGGCGCTGCTGCTCCGTCCCACCAGCGGGGAGGTTCTCCTCGACGGACGAGTGGCCGACGAACCGGCGCTGCGCAGCGCCTGCGCCGCCGTGCTGCAGCGACCGCTGCTCCGGCGCGGCACCGTCCTCGACAACGTCGCGAGCGGACTGAGGTTCCGCGGGCGCTCCCGGACCGACGCCCGCGACCAGGCCCTCCCGTGGCTCGAGCGGCTCGGGATCACCCACCTCGCCACCCGCCAGGCTCGGAGCCTCTCAGGCGGCGAGGGCCAACGCGTCTCGATCGCCCGTGCCCTAGCCACCACCCCGCGGTTGTTGCTGCTCGATGAACCGTTCGCCGCCCTCGACGAGACCACGCGGTCACGGCTCATCGCGGACGTGCGCGGACTCCTTGCGACCCACCGGATCACCACGCTCCACGTCACCCACGACCGCCGGGAAGCCGCCGCCCTCGCACACCGCATCGTCGTCGTCGACCGCGGGCGGATCCAAGCGGAAGGCACAACCACCGACATCCTCAACGACCCGACCGTCGTCGATCTCATCGGTGCAGACAGTCTCCTCGACGACGCACTCGCCAGCCGCCTCCACGTCGGTCCCCGGGGCATCTCGGAGCACAGGAAGTCACCGCCGTCTACCGACTTCTGAGCCGCATCGCGCCATCCGACCCACGGACCATCCGCCGCGGGCGAACCTTCAAGCTGCCGCGACGCCCCAGGGACGAACCCGTAGCGGCCTCAACAAGTCGAGGCCCAGCCCATCCTCCGAGCAGCCCCGAGGAGCAGGCGGCCCGATACACCACCGTGGCTGCACACGTCTCCGGTCAACCAACCGACATAGGCGCAACCGCCGTATGTCCACGATGGTCGTGAACGGCTTGTCGCGCGGCAAACCGCCAAGGTGCCCTGTGCGGCCCACGACAACGGTGGCGTCCTCATCGGCCAGCGGCGGGCGGGCATGCCCGCTCGGCCTACATGCTGCCGCGTGGGACGACCCAGTCGTGCGCCTGGCCGGTGACCTCAGCGATGCGTTCGAAGTCGGCGTCGTAGTGCAACAGGGTCAGGTCGGCCGACTCGGCAGCGGCGGCGATGACCAGATCCGGGATCGGCAACCGGTGCTGGCCCCGCTCGGCCAACAGGCCCTGTACCTCGAACGCCCGGTCCAGCACCTCGTCATCGATCCTCGCACGGGGCAGCGACCGGCGTTCGCGGCGAACGTCGCGATGGACCGCGGCAGTCTGCGCCGAGAACCCGATCTCCAGATCGATGATCCCGCAGGTGGCCACCAGCCCGTCGACCAGCAGCGGCTCGAGCCGGGCGCGAACGGCCGCGATGGGCATGCGTGCCAGCGCGCTTTTGTCCGCCAGGTAGGCAGGCCTCAGCGCCACGCGCCCGCCATGATCTGGTCGTCGTCCAGGTCGAGGCCGTCCATGCCGGCGAGCCGGTCGGCGTGGGCGCGGCGCTCGGCCAGCAGCACGACCTCAGCCAGCGCACGGTTGACCGCCTCCTTCATGGTCACCGCACCCAGGATCTCGGTCGCCTGCGCCAAGGTGTCCTCATCGATGTCGACCAGCTTCTTGGTCATCACCGCCTCCCGTTTCGTATATCCAGACCTGCTCGTCAGTATACATCGGGTCCGCTCGGCTGATCCGGCGCGTCACGACGCTGGCACCGGGCTCCGAGCGATGAGCCGCTCGTCGACCGCATCGGCGAACAGCTCCCGCAGGGTCGCTCGGACCTGATCCGCAACGGCCCCTGACGTGTCGGCTTCGACCTGCTCGAGCAGCCTCGCGATCTCAGCCGGCGTGACCTCGACCAGGGGACGCGCTCCCAGCACCAGCAGGACGTGGTCGGCGATGTCGCGTCGGTAGTGCTCGATGTTGGCGGCCGTGTCGATGAACTCGCTCAACCACCGATCCGCGTACTCCTCCACCGTGAGGCTGCGTACTGCCCGCCCTCCGACCACCCGGCCACGGGTTACGACCACCCACTCGCCGGCTTCCGCCTCGGTCGCGAACGTCGCGGTGTAGGTCTTGCCCTCAATCATCAGCCGTGCCCGGTAGCTACCGGAGGGGAGTTGGTCCACACCCATCGCGCACCTCGCCTACAAGCCCATCTCCAAGCTCCTCGACCAACCCCCATTCGTCACGATCGGTTACGCCGGACCTGTGGACAGTCCCTCAGGAACAAACCCGAAAACGCAGAATCCGACCTGCTAGAGGGGCCCAGGAGGCCGGATCCGTGTTGCGCGCTGGGAGGGATTCGAACCCCCGGCCGCCTGATCCGTAGTCGCATGTCCCTACTGTAACTGAGCGAATACAGACGAACTGAGCGAATAGAGCGTCGTTGAGGGTGTGGACGGTGGGTTCGTTTGGGCACGACCTGGGTTCAGCATCGGGATCTCGGACCAAGACGTGATCGAGCTCCGTGCTCGACGGGAATCACGAGATCAGTCTCCGTGGTACAGCCTTTCGAGGTCGACGACTTCCACGTCACCACGGCGCCGCGTTTTGGTGTCGAGCGCCGGATCGAAGGACGAGCCGATCAGCAGAAGGCGTGCGTTCTCGGCTCGAGCCCCCAGTTGCTGTCGGGCTTCGGTGAGCCGATCCAGGTGCCGACGACCGATCGCCTCGCCGGCCTTGGCTTCGCCGATCGCCGTGATGCGGCGCGAGGCCGGGTCGGGGTGGTCGTCGGCGACGACGATGTCCAGTTGCCGTTCGACACCGTCACCAGCCAAACGCGACGGCCCGACGTGGGCCCGTTCTCCGGGAACCGTGTCGTCGGACGCGAACTGCTCGACGAACGTGCGTCCCTGTTGCTCGAAGACGGGGCCGCGGACCTGGCTGTTGAACACGTCGATCAGCCGCTGCTTCCATAGCGCCTGGGGGTTGCGGGTGCGGAGCCGTGAGCGGTGCGGTTCGAGGACGGCATAGTGGAACTGCAGGTAGGGGTCCGCAAGCGCGTAGGTCGGGCGCTGCTTGCGGATCGGGTCCTCATGTCGGGTCACGAACCCGGCATCCACGAGCCTGCCCAGCGCCGGGGCGAGATTGGACACCTGCCGGCCCAGCCGGGAGGCGATCTTGCCGGCGGTGACCGATCCGCTGGCGATGACCCCCAGGATGCTGTGATGGAGCGCCGGGTCAGTCCCGGCCAGCGCCGGGTCCTCGGCGAGGAGCGTGGCCGCCTCGTGATGCAGGGTCGCCGCGGGTGAGAGGACCCGCTGGGCGATCCACCGGTCGACATCACCCGCACCGTCGGGCAAGTCGAAGTCGACCATGTCGGTCGCGTAGCCAACGACGCCGCCGATGACCGCGAATACCCGGACCGCGAGCTCCAGGTCGGGCGGGTCAGGTAACCGGGTCGCGGCCACCCGGTAGTCGTCGGGGAGCATGACCAACTCCAACCCGGCCCGACCGCGAAGCGCCGCTTCACCGGCGGTCAGTGACCGCATCATCGCGATCGCCGAACCACACAACACCATGCGCGCCCGACTTTCGGAACCGCGACCGCCTGGCCCGAACGTCGATGCGATGACCGAGGGCAGCGATGGGTCGGCCTCCAACAGGTAACCGAACTCGTCTAAGACCACCGGGATGGCCTGCTCGCCAGCCAACCGCAGCAGCTGGGTCAGCGCCTCCTCCCAGGATCGCAGCTCGATCCGTCCAACCCCGAGGTGCTCACCCAGTGCCCCGCCGAGCCGCTCGAGGTGGACCGGGGTCTCCACCCGCGTTGCCTCGAAGTAGAAGCCGCCTCGCTGCCCGACTTCCTCGACGAGCAGGGTGGACTTGCCGATGCGGCGCTGGCCATACATCAACCCGAGGGTCGGACGCTTCGCACGTCCGTCGAGGAACGCACGCAATGCAGCGACATCCCGACCCTGTGGCACGACGGCAACCCCTCATACTGCTGATGACGATAGTATCACGCCCCATAGCATCAGTGCCGCAGGGGTCGGTACCGGGCGAAACCCCGGCCCCGGCCTGCCCTCACCAGGGTCGCCGTACGCCGCACCCACACCAACGAGTTCGACGGCACCGCCGCCCTGCAACGGCTCCTACCCGCGGGGTGAAACCAGGCCCCAACCGGTCGACTCACCGGCCCGAGCCGCCACTGCCAACCGGTGCTCGGACATCGAGGGTCCCGGCCCACAGCTCGTGGATCGCGTCCTCGAGTATCAGACCCAGACACTCGAACGCGGCGTCGGTATCCCCGCCGGTGTCCCCCAGTCTGCGGTGCAGGTCATCGTGGTCCGCGTCCAGTACCTCCAGGAGCGGCAGGACCCCGAGCACCGGCAGGAGCCGGTCCTTGAGCGCAGCCTCGAACCTCGCCCGAACCGGCGCATCGTCGATGAACCCCGCCAACCATGTCGCCGAGTATGCGGCGAACGTCACCGGCGGCACGACGACGCATGGCCACAGCGGCACGGGTCTCAATCTCCCAGATACGGGCGTCGTCCTCGGTCAGCAACGTCGCCGTGTAGCGCCGGCGATCGATCATCAGCCGTGCCCGGAAACGACCCGACGGCAACCGATCGATCGCCACCCGCGCCCTCCGCACCTGTGGATGACGACGCTACGCCTGCCCGGCCATTTGTCACGTTTGGGCATGACGCCCCTGTGGACAGCCCTCAAGGCCAAGACCCCAAAACGCAGAATTCGCCCTCCCAGATGGTGCTAGGAGGCCGAATTCGGTTTGCGCGCTGGGAGGGATTCGAACCCCCGGCCGCCTGATCCGTCGTCGCACGTCTCTACGCGAACCCAGCGAAAGGGGTGGGCAGAAGGCGTGACCAGTGGAGCGTCCAGCCCACAAGACGGCCGTCGCAATCGCAGATGTGGAGCGGTTTTGCCGCTGTCAACGCTGTTCCGCCCCCGGAGAGGCGAGCGCCACCCGCAGGTCACGTGTTCTGCCCACCCCATCTCAGCGAATACGGGCGAACTGAGACCATAGAGCGTCGTTGAGAGTGTGGACGGTGGGTTCGTTTGGGTTTGTCCTGGGTTCGGGATCCCGGGTGTCGGGTGACGACGGCGCAAGCTTGAACGCTACTCTAAGGCCCCTGCAAGCTACTTGAAAGCAAGTGCTCGGAGTGTCCTTGCACCCAGCGATGGAAGCACTGCACCTCTCCGCCGAGGAGATCGGCAACGGGTTGCTCGCGGTGCGGGAGGACCAGTGGTTCGACCGCAAGAGCGCCCGGACCAGGGGCATCGATCTGGCACCGATCATCTCCGGTATGGCCAACGCCGAAGGCGGCATCATCGCCCTTGGAATCCACGGGGGCAGGGTCGAGGGCGTAACGGCCATGGGCGACGAGAACGCGTGGCGCCAGGCCAACCTCGAGTTCGTCGAGCCTCCAGCCAGCGTGAAGATCCACACTGTCGCCTGCCTGACCTCAACCGGCCAGGCCGACCACCTGGTCCTCCTGGAGGTCGAACCGAGTGAACGGCTCCACAGGACACACCGTGATGAGGTCTACCTCCGCGTCGGCGACCAAACGAAGAAGCTGAACTTCGAGCAGCGCATGGAACTCGCCTACGACAAGGGCGACAGCAAGTACGAGGCAACGCCAACAACGATGACCCCCTTGGCCGCGGTTGACGACGACCTCGTCAGGAACTGGGATGCGGCCGGTGGCGACACCCAGCCGGCCGAACTGCTGCGGGCCCGTGGCTTCGTCCGCGGGGAGGACCTGACGGTCGGCGGCGCGCTGCTGTTCACACGAGTCGCGCACATCGAGTTCCCCGAAGCCCACCTGCGCGTCATCCGCTACCGCGGAAGTGAGCGCGGCACCGGCACCCGACAGACCGTTGCCCACGACCAACGTTTCGAAGGGCCACTCACCGAACAGATCGACGCTGCCGTGGCCTCCATCACCGAGCACGTACCAACTCGACGTGCACTCACCGATGACGGCCGCTTCACCACGATCCCAGCTCTGCCCCGGGACGCATGGCTCGAGGGCGTGGTCAACGCCGTAACGCACCGGTCCTACAGCCTGGCCGGAGACCACATCCGCATCGAGATCTTCGACGACCGCCTCGAGATCCGCTCACCGGGACGATTCCCCGGCATCGTCGACATCCAAGACCCAGAATCGATCTCGCGGTACGCACGCAACCCCAGGATCGCACGCGTCCTCGCGGACCTGCGCTACGGACAGGAACGTGGCGAGGGCATCAAGCGGATGTTCGAAGAGATGCGGCTCGCGCGCCTCGGCGAGCCGACGTACGTCGAAGGCGATCGACACGTCGTCCTCACCCTCAGCGCTGCGCCCGTCGACGAAGCACTCGAGTCACGCCTGCCGTCCTCGGCACGCGCCGTCGTCCGACACCTTCGCCAACACCAACGAGCCTCGACGGGTGACCTCCTCAAGGTCACCGGCCTGTCACGTCCCGTTCTGCGCAACCACCTGGAAACCCTACGCCGCGAAGGAGTGATCTCCTGGCACGGCAACGCACCAAGAGATCCCCGTGCTTACTGGTACCTGCCCGGATAGCACCACCACCGACGCCAAGGACCACCGAACGAGCGGAGATAGCCCTTCGCCGTCAGGTCGAGCGGACGCAGGACCGCGGATGTCTCACAGCGGCTCAAGGAGCGCCGCACGATCATCGACAAGCTCCTGCGCGAGGTGGCGATGCAGCTGTCCACGATGCAGGACATCGCCGTACCTTGCCGCGGTCGAATTCGGGCAGCCGATCGATGCGCCTCGTTACGCTCGGAAGCGCAGTACTTCCCCACCAAGCTCCAGGCCGGTCACCCTGCACCTGACGGAGACGGCGATGACTGAACTGTCGCAGTTCCTCATCGTGTTCAACCATCAGCGGGGTGCCCTGCACCACGATGTCGCCGTCTTCGTCGACTCGGCTGAGGCGCTCCGCGCGTACGACGCTGCCGAGCGGCACTTCGCCGAACAGGCGCACATCGAGGTGGTCCTGATCGGCTCCGACTCGCTGGACACCGTCCGCCGCACCCACGCCAACTATTTCGACGGCACCGCCGCCCTGGAACGACTCCTACCCACCGACTGAGCCGAGGCACCGACCGGTCGAGTCAGGAGCGGGAGCTGCTGGTGCCAACCAACGCACGGACATCGAGAACTCCGGTGCGCAGCTCGTCGGCGGCATCCTCGCGGATCAGGCCCAGGCACTCGAACACGGCGTCGTCATCCCCGCTCCCACCGGCGTCCACCAGTTGGCGGTGCAGCTCGTCGCGGTCCGCGTCCAGGACCTCGAGCAGCGGCAGCTCCCCGAACACCGGCAGGAGCCGGTGCGTGAGCGCGGCCTCGAACCTGGCCCGGTCCGGGGCGTCGTCGACGAACCCCGCCAACCACCCCGCCGCGTAGGCGGCGAACGTCACCCTCCCGGCCCGACGACGAAGCACCACCGCGGCGCGGATCTCGATCTCCCAGAGGCGGGCGTCGGCCTCGGTCGGCAACGTCGCCGTGTAGCGCTGGCGATCGATCATCAGCCGTGCCCGGAAACGGCCCGACGGCAACCGGTCGATGGCCATCCGCTCAAGCAGGAACCCGGAAACGCGAAATTCGGCCTCCCAGGTGGTCCTAGGAGGCCGAATTCGGGAAGCGCGCTGGGAGGGATTCGAACCCCCGGCCGCCTGATCCGTAGTCAGGTGCTCTATCCGGACTGAGCTACCAGCGCAGGTTGTGGGTGGAGCGGAGGCTGAGGGATTCGAACCCTCGAGGGCCGTGAACGACCCAACGGGATTAGCAGTCCCGCGCCATAGGCCAGACTAGGCGAAGCCTCCAGATGCACGCGAACGGGGCGGGCCCCGCGCACGGCGGGCGAAGGGTACCAGCCGGCCTCGAGCCCTCGCGACGCGAGCCGAACCACGACCTTCGCAGCGACACCCCCCCTTCCGCGGACACCTACCCTGTGCCGATGCCTTCCTTCGCCGAGCGCTTGATCGAGCGTGCACCGGATCCGCTGCACCGGCCGGTGGAGGTCGCCGTACGCACCGCCGAAGGCGCCATCACGGACCGCCTCCCTGGCCTGGCCGCGGAGATCGCCTTCTGGGTTCTACTCTCCCTCCCCGCTCTACTGCTGACCGCCATCGCCGCGACCGGAGTCGTCGGTGACGTCTTCATCGAGGGTGACTGGCAGACCCAGCTCGTCGAGCGCACCGTCGAGGTCTCACGTGTGGCCCTGACCGAGAACACCATCGACAGCGCCGTCCGTCCGCTACTGGAGGAGCTGCTCAGGGGCGGCGGGATCGCCCTGATCTCCGGTTCCTTCGCCGCTGCGGTGTGGACCGCGTCCCGCGCGGTCAAGGTGGTACTGACGACCCTGTCGATCGTCACCAACCGCGAGGATGTGCGCCGGGGCTGGCATGACCGCCTACTCGGCTTCGCTATCACCTTCGCCGGGCTGATCATCGGGATCGTGTTGCTCCCCTTGTTGGTGGTCGGCCCCAACCTCGGGGAGCAGATCAACGAGGTCTCTCCGGCCGACCTCGACGTCTTCGAGACCCTCTGGCGTCAGCTCTACTGGCCGGTCGTCGTCGTCCTCGCGACGCTCGTCACCGCACTGCTCTACCATCTCGGTGTCCCCGGACGCACCAGGTGGCGCAACGAACTGCCCGGTGCGGTCCTGGCCACGGCGGTGTGGCTGGCAGGCAGCGGTGGGCTGCGCCTCTACGGTCTCTGGGTACTCGGCGGCGACAGCGTCTACGGCTCCCTGGCCGGCCCGATCGTGCTGCTGCTGTGGATCTGGCTGACGGGCTTCGCGGTGCTCCTCGGAGCGGAGCTGAACGCGCACCTCAACCACAAGGGACGGTGAAGCTGAACGAGGTTCCCTCTCCGGGCCTGCTCGTCACCGTCAACTCGCCCCCGTGGGCACGCACGATCTGCTGCGACAGCGCGAGCCCGAGCCCCAGCCCTCCGGATGGACGACGGTCCGGGTCACCTCCCCGGTAGAAGCGATCAAGGACCCGCGGCAGGTCTCCCGGTTCGATCCCCGGTCCCTCATCGGCGACGGTGATCCTCACCCGGCCCGCCCGCTCCTCGGCAGATACCACCACCGGGGTGCCCTGCGGCGTGTGGCGAACGACGTTGGTCAGCAGGTTCTCCAGGACGTGCTCCAACAACGCCGCGTCGACCTCCACCCCCAGCTCCTCCGGGATGTGGAGCTCCACCGGGTACGCGGCCGTGACGGTGGCCAGACGATCGAGCAGGCGCCGCACCGACGCTCGGAGTCGCAGTCTCTCGAGCGTCGGACGCATGTCTCCTCGGTCGAACGCCGAGGCATCCAGGAGGTGGCGCACCATCGTCGCCAGCCGCTCGGCGTTGGCATCGATGCGCTGGAGGATGTCCGCTCGTCGCTCGCTGTCGAGCGCGCTCCACCGTCTGCGCAGCGTCTGACCGAGACCCGAGATGACGGTCAGCGGGGTCCGCAGCTCGTGGGAGGCGGTGCTGACGAAGTCCTGGGTCCGCGCATCCAGGCGTCGCAGATCCTCGGCGATCCGCGCATCCGACGCGTACCTCCCTGCCCGCTCCAGGGCCTTGACCGCATGGTCGGTGAGCAGTTCGACGGCTTCACGTTGCAACGGTGTGAGGGCAGGGGCCATGACCGCGGCTGCGAGGCTCGCGCGTGCACCATCAGCGAGGGTGAGCGGGACCATCACCGCCGCGTCGTACCCCGCGGCCTTGAGCACGGGGCGAGGATCGTCCTGGTAGGCCTCGATGAAGATCGGTTCCCACCGTCGACGCATCTCCTGCAGCAGCGGGACATCGAGAGCGACCTCCTCAGGTGGTGGCGTCCCGTCCGCCCCGATCGCCGAGCTCACCAACCGCGAGATGCCTCGCTCCTCCTCGAACCTCCGGATCTCGACGACGCTGAACCCGAGATCGATCAAGCCCTGGGCGACCGCATCCAGGACCGCCTGGGGCTCGAGGTCGTTGACCTGTTGGACGCCCACGAGCAGTCGGGCCAGTGCTTCGGCACGGCGACGGCTCGTCTGTTCGGCCTCGCGGAGCGCGGTCTGGCGGTCGGCCGTCTCGTTGACGACCAGGCCGGCCATGATCCCGCCCGCGACATGCGCGAGCCCGACGGCTTGGGACCCGTCAGCCGAGAACCACAGTCCGAGCCCCCAGATGACGGAGAGGGCGACCTGTGACGGTACGCGCCATCGGCCCGGCAGCACGTACCCGCTGGGGATCAGGTGCAGCGCGAGGAGCAGACCGAGCGGGGCGACCGGCCCGTCGACGATGAAGGCCGCGAAGACCGCGACGGTCACCGCTCCGACCGTGAGGGCTGTCAGCTCGACGAGCGGTTCGGGGCTGAGCTCACCGTGGGCGACGTGACGGCGTCGTCGACGCCACGAGGTCAGACCGATCGATGCCCCGGCCAGCAAGGACGCGGCGACCAACCACCACAGGTTGCGCACACCGACCACCGCGCTGTACAGCAGGGCGGCGAGCACCGAGACGACGGCACCGACGACCACCCTGGCCTCGAAGGACAGCTGCGGGGAGCTCCACCCCTGTGCTGATAGGGCCGACGGGCCACCGGCGCTCACGCCTGCACTCCGACCGGGCGATCCGCGCGCGGGAACGCCAGGCGCGGCCGGCCATCGAACCTGGCTCCACCGCCTGCTTCGAGCACCGTCTGCGCCACGAGCGACTGCAGCAACCCCTCGCGGTCCTGCGTGTCGAGGTGGAACACGAGCACCACCTCGTGTTCATCGGCCGTCACGATGATCCTCCCGCGGCGCTCACCGAGCAGCAACTCGGCCGCGTGACGTGCGAGCGCGACGTCGACCTCCACCTCGATGTCGACGGTGACCGCATCATCGAAGCGAACCCGTGCGCTGAGCGGCCCGAACAGCTCACCGAGCGTCACCCGCTGCACCATCGGTGCACGACGCTCGGAGTGGAACCGCGAGAAGTCGAGCAGGGCGTCGATGATCCCTTGGAGCTCTTCGGCCTTCGTGCACATGCGATCGAGCAGCAACTGGCGGTCCTCCGCAGGCAGGTCGTCGCCATGCGTCAGGACGGTGTGGCCCACCCCGGTGATGAGGGTCAGAGGATCGCGCAGCTCGTCGGACACCTCCTGTGCGAACGCGGTCCGCATCGCGTCGAGGCGATCCATCCGCGCCAGCAGCGTCCGCTGGTTGTGCAGCTGCTGATGGGTCGAGAGGACCGCGCCGAGGTGCGCTGCCATCACCTCGAGGATCTCGATGTCGGCCTCCGGCGGTTCGCCTGCGGTGTGGCGGACCCCCATGACGACGCCGGACGGCTGCCCCTGCTCGTAGACCGGAGCCGCGATGACCGCGCGGATCTCGTCGCGGCCGGCTAGCCGTGCCGGGGAACGGCGGTAGTCGGCCAGGCTGACCGTGCGTCCCTCCAGGACCGCGCGCCCTGCCAGCCCGTCCTCGAGTCTGGTGAGGCGGTCGAGCGGGGGGATGCCTTCGAGCGCCACCGGGACGAGCCGCCCCGATCGTGCGAGCGCGACACCAGCACCATCGAAACCCAGCGACCGCAGGGCTTCGGAGGTGACCTGCGCGGCCTCCTTGAACTCCAGTTCCGGCAAGGCCCGCACGATCTTCAGCAGTTCGACGCGCCGCTCAGCTGCTTCCCGTGCTGCCCGGTCGTCCTCGGTGCGCTGACGCAGATCCGAGGCGAACGTCGTCGCGGCGAGCGCGATGAGGACCAGCATCACACCGAGGAACCCCGTCTGCACCGGACCCAGCCCTGCGAGGACGGCGGCGAGGGTCGTCGCAGCGATCAGCACCACCTGCAGGAAGACACGGCGGCGGACGGCGGCCACGGGGGCGGTGGCGCAGAGCAGCGCCGCGACGAGGAGCAGGGTCGCCGCAACCGCCTCCCCCATAGCTAAGGACCCCTCCCGCGCAGCGTCCGCATGCAGGGTGGGAGGCTACTGCCCAGGAGCTCAGCAGCGCGTCGTGATGCGTGCAGGACACCGTCGTCGCGCGAGGCATCGGTAGCGGAGGGTGAGGGATTCGAACCCTCGGTGCCGCGAGGCACGCCGGTTTTCAAGACCGGTGCAATCGTCCGCTCTGCCAACCCTCCGTGCAGCCAGTGGGCTACGAGCACCAGGCTAACGCCCGCTCAGCGCGCGAAGAGCACCTCACGGCCCAGGTAGGGCGCCAGCTTCTCGGGCACGACCACCGTCCCGTCCTCACGCTGGTGCTGCTCGACCACCGCGATGATCGCCCGCTGCACCGCCAACGCGGTCCCGTTCAGCGTGTGGACCAGCACGTTGTCGCCGTCCGCCACCCGCATCCGCGCCTTCAGCCGACGGGCCTGGTAGTCGGTGGTGTTCGAGCACGACGTGATCTCCCGGTAGGCCTCCTGCCCCGGCAGCCACGCCTCCAGGTCGAACTTCCGTGCCGCCGAGGCGCCGAGATCCCCGACGGGGATGTCCACCACCTGGGCGTGGATGTCCAGCCCGGAGAAGACCTCCTCCTCGATCGACAGGATGCGTTCGTGCTCGTCCTTCGAGGCGTCGGGGTGGACGAAGGAGAACAGCTCGACCTTCTCGAACTGGTGGACGCGGAGGATGCCACGGGTGTCCTTGCCGTGGGCGCCGGCCTCGCGGCGGAAGCACGGCGAGTAGCCGGCGTAGCGCAGCGGCAGGTCCTCCTCGTCGATCAGTTCGTCCATGTGCATGGCCGCGAGCGACACCTCGGAGGTGCCGATGAGGTGGTACTCGTCGTCACGGGTCGTGAAGATCTGCTGCGCATCGGTCGGGAGGAACCCGGTGCCGTACATCGCGCCCTCGCGCACCAGCACCGGCGGGATCACCGGCGTGTGGCCGTGCTCCATCGCCACGTCGATCGCGTAGCGCACCAGGGCGAACTCGAGCAGCGCTCCCTCGCCCTTCAGGTACGCGAACCGCGCCCCGGACACCTTCGCCCCGCGCTGCAGGTCGAGCGCGTCACCGGCCTCCATGAGCTCGACGTGATCCCTCGGCGTGAAGTCGAAGGTGGGCTTCTCGCCGAAGGTGCGCAGCACCACCCCGTCGCCCTCCTGGCCATCGGGGGCTTCGGGGTCGGGCAGGTTCGGGATCCGCGCTGCCGCCGCGGTGTGCTCCGCTTCGGCCTCCCGGAGCTCGGACTCCAGCGACGTCACCGTCTCTTTCAGCGCCGAGGCAGCATCGATCAGGCCTTGGCGCTCATCGGGCGACGCCTGCCCGATCGCCTTCGACGCCTGGTTCTGTTCGGCCCGGGTCTGGTCGAGGTCGCTGACGAGCCTCCGACGGCGCTCGTCCAGTTCACGGATCCGGTCGAGGTCGTCGGGGCCCAGCCCACGACGCGCGAGCGCCGCGGCCAGGCCGTCGGGGTCGTCCCTGAGCAGTCGCAGATCGATCATGGACGCGAACCTACCTCAGCCCTCCGGCGAGCCCACCCGAGCCCGCCACTCCGCCAGCCACGTGGCGGCCTGGCGGTAGGCGGCATCGTCCTCACGGATGCGGTCGGCCTCGTCGGGTCGACGGGCGCCTGAGCGCCGGTAGGACCCGAGCACCTTGACGTCCCGCTGGGTCCGCTTGACCGCCGCCAGTGCGTCGCCGACGCGCTCACCCAGCAGGTGACCCTCGACGTCCAGGAAGAAGCAGTAGTCCCCGAGTTCTGCCTTGGTGGGACGTGACTCGATCTTCGTCAGGTTGAGATCCCGCTCCGCGAAGATCTCGAGCAGCTGGAGCAGCGCCCCGGGCTTGTTGGTCTCGATGAACACGACCATCGAGGTCTTGTCCCACCCGGTCGGCGGGGGGATGTCGTGCCCGACCACGACGAACCGGGTGAGGTTGCCGGCCCGGTCGCTGATGTCACGTGCCACCACCTCGAGGTCGTACATCTGGGCCGCGAGCGGGTTGACGATCGCGAGCGCCGGCTCCTCCGCGGCGGCGACCAGTTCGGCCGCGCGGGCGGTCGACGCCACGGGGGTCCGTTGCGCATCGGGCAGCATCTGGCTGAGCCACCGACGACAGCCGGCGAGCGGTACCGGGTGCGTGATGACCTCGGTCACGTCCGCGAGGTCCGTGCCGGGACGCGCCGCTCCGACCAGCGTGATGGGCAGCTCGAGCTCTGCCTGGATCAGCAGGTCGGTCTCGAACGCCAGGGCGTCCAGGGTCGCGGAGACCGACCCTTCAAGGGTGTTCTCGATCGGGACCACACCGATGGTCGCCTCGCCGTCCGAGACGGCACGCAACACCTCGGTCACGTCCCCGTACGCCTGCAACGCTCCGGGTTCGTCGGAGCCGGTCACCAACCGGGCCGCCGATTCCGTGAAGGTCCCCGGAGGTCCGAGGTAGGCGATCGTGCGCGGCGCCGATGACACCTCAGCCGATCCGGATGAGGGTGACGTAGCAGGGCCGGTCGTACCGCTCACGATGCACGGCGGCGACGTCGGGTCCGTGGTGGCAGGGAGGACGGCGCCCGCCGCTCGATCGCCGCGGCGAGGGCTTCGGATTCCTCGTGGGACAGGTGGTGCTCGCTGGTGCCGCCGGTGACCGGCTTGCCGTAGGCGCGCGTCTCCGAACGACCGTTGATCGCCGAGACGACGATGCCGTCACCGTGCTCGTCGAGCAGCGCCGCGGAGAAGGACAGCTCGCCGCCCATGTCCTCGAACGCGTCGTAGCGAACGACGCCGACCCGGGAGACCGACCGGCGCAGGAGCTCACGGAGGTGTTCGGTGTTGCCGTGGATCGTCGCCAGGTCCTCACGGATCTCGGTGAGCTCGGCACCGTGGCGACCCAGGACCGCGACGACGTCGTCGGCGCTGTCCGGGAAGGCACGGGCGTGCTCGCGACGTAGCGCGGTCAGCTGCCGGTTGGTCCGGACCAGCAACGCGGCCAGGACCAGGACGCACACCAGCGTCACCGTGGCGACCCCAGCGATCACCTCGGCTTGGAGCAGTACCTCGAGCATCGGTGTCCCCTCCGCGCGGCATGGTGGCCGCCAACGACCGGCAACCATACCGCCGCGACGCGACCGACCGACGTCACGGTGACCGCCCTGTGGACCGCCCCGACGGTCCGAGACCAACTGAACCCTGATCGCGCACCGCTTCCGTATCGTGCGCTGAACGCACGAAAGATGCGCAGATCTTGCACGAAGGCCACTCGTGACCACTTTCACGAACCCGACGGACCGCCGCAGAACACCGCTCTGCGACGTTTTCGGGCTGTTTCGGCGGCCTCGACGGTTCGGTTGGGATGGGTCCGATCTCCGTCCACCGGCTCACCCGCCCACGAAGTAGTGTCGACCCCGCACCCAACCTGTACAGCGGAGGCAACACCATGAAGAAGCTCCTTGCCGGCCTGGCGGCTGCCGCCTTGGCCGTCATCCCCATGACCGCCGCGTCGGCGGACGAACACGAGAACACCGACGTGTACGTCGTCCACGCCTTCCCGGGCGCCGACGTCGACGTCTACGTCTACGGAGACGGCGACGACCGTCCGGACGAGGCCACCCTCGCCAACTTCTCACCCGAGGACGTTGCCGGCCCGGTCTCGCTGCCCGCGGGTAGCTACGCCGTCGACATCACCCTGCCCGGTGAGGACGACGCCCTGCTCTCCGAGGTCCTCGACGTGCCTGCGAGCGCCAACGTGACCGTGGTCGCACACCCGACCGGTGACGGTGAGCTGGCCGTGACGCCGTTCGTCAACGACATGTCCGCCGTCGAGTGCGGCGAGGCCCGCATCGAGGTCCGCCACACCGCTCAGGCGCCTGAGGTCTTCCTCTCGACCGGCGACACCGAGCTGGGCTCGATCTCGCTGGGTGAGACCTTCGCGGCCGACGTCGCGGCAGGGGACCTGCCAGTAACGGTCGCGCTCGAGGACGGCACCGAGCTCATCGACACGACCCTCGAACTGGGTGACAGCTCCTACACCATCCTCCACGCCTTCTTCGAGGACGGCGAGCTGAGCGTCATCCCGATCGGTCTGGAGCTCGACTGCACCGAGGCTCCGGACGAGGAGCACTCGCCGGGTGAGGCTGGCCTCGCGTCCACCGCACTGCCCGTCTGGGTCATCGCCCTGATGGCGATCGGTGCCCTGTCGCTCGCCGCTCCGGCCGTCGCTCGCAAGCGCAACTGAGCCGGCAGTTCGGCCACACCGCACCACCCGTGGGGGAGGCTTCGGCCTCCCCCACGGCCGTCTACCCCGACCATCGTCGCCCTGCGTACCCTCGCCGAGCCCCAGCCGGAGTCGATCATGCCCACCCGCATCCGGACCATCCTGCTGGCTATCGGAGCCCTCCTGCTGTTCGGGACCCCGGTGGCCTGGTACCTGGCCCAGCCTTCGCCCACCGCCGGCGAGCTGCCCGAGGCGCTCGACGTCCGGCCGGTCGACGACCTCGACGATGAGGACGTCCGGGAGGACGAGACGGACGGGTCGGACGTCGATGGCGACGACGAACCCCAGCAGGACCCGGCCGACGAGGCAGTGGAGGAGCGCAGCCCGATCGTCATCGAGGCAGCGCCCGGTCGTCCCGCGAAGCCCGTGAGCGTCTCGGTCCCGTCGATCGGGGTCGACGGCGCCGAGGTCGTCGAGGTTGGCCTCGACGCCAACCGCGCGGTCGAGATCCCCGACGACGTCCAGCAGGTCGGTTGGTACAACCGCGGCCCCCGCCCTGGCGAGGACGGCAACGCGTTCATGACCAGCCACGTCGACTCCCGCTCCCAGGGTCGGGGCGTGCTGTTCGACCTGCGCCGAAGCGAGCCGGGTGACCTCATCGAGGTGACCCACGAGGACGGCAGCGTCACCGAGTGGGAGGTCGTCTTCCGCGAGCGCATCGTCAAGGGCTCGTACCCGATGGACCGCGTCTTCCGCTTCGACGGCCCCCCGGGCCTGGTCATCGACACCTGCGGCGGCCCCTTCGACCCGAACACGGGCAGCTACGAGAACATCGACATCGTGTACGCCGTACCGCTGGGCGCCGACTACAGCAACGTCGACATCGAGGCAGCCGACCAGAGCGGCTAGCGCCGGTGTCGTACCGCGGGTCGCGGCACGGCTCGCGTCGGATCGGTCAGCGCTGCGAGAGCCAGGTGTCGAAGCTCCGACCGGTGAGCCGCTCGTAGGCCTCGATGTACTTCGCCCGGGTCTGGGCGACCACGTCGGCGGGGAGTGCCGGAGCCGGTGGGTTGCGGTCCCAGCCCGTGGAGGTGGCGTAGTCCCGGACGAACTGCTTGTCGAAGCTCGGTGGGTTGGTCCCGGGCTCCCACCGGTCCGCTGGCCAGTAACGTGACGAGTCGGGGGTCAGGATCTCGTCCGCCAGCACCACCTCGCCGTCCAGCAGGCCGAACTCGAACTTGGTGTCGGCAAGGATGATCCCGTGGTCGGCCGCGTGTTCCGCCGCGGTGCGGTACAGCCTGAGCGACAGGTCCCGCAGGCGCCCGGCCAGCCCACCACCGAGCGCGTCCTGCATCACCTCGAAGTCGACGTTCTGGTCGTGTTCGCCGTCCTCCGCCTTGGTGGCGGGCGTGAAGATCGGTTCGGGCAGCCGACCGGCCTCGCGGAACCCGGACGGCAGCACCACCCCGCAGACCACCCGGTCCTGCTGGTAGTCGCGCCATCCGGAGCCGGCGAGGTAGCCGCGGACCACGCACTCGAAGGGCACGATGTCGACCTTGCGGCACAGCATCGACCGGCCGACCAGCTCGATCGAGCTGGTCTGCGCCGCCGCCGGCAGGTCGGACACCGACGTCGACACGAGGTGGTTCGGCACGATGTGGGCCAGTCGGTCGAACCAGAACGCGGACAGCCCCGTGAGCACCCGCCCCTTGTCGGGGATCGGTGTGGGGTGGACCACGTCGTAGGTGGACACCCGGTCCGAAGCGACCAGCAGCAGGTGGTCGTCGTCCACCTCGTAGAGGTCACGGACCTTGCCCGACCGCAGGTGGGTCAGTCCTTCGATCGCCACGGTTGCCTCGGCTCGTCGGCGGTGGACGGCGTCTCGGCGCGAGCCTAGCCCTGGCCCTCGTCGTCGCCCTCAGCCGAGGCCAACCGGTCGAGGTCCTCCGGTCGGTCGACATCCGGCGGCATCGACCCCGCGACCAGCACGTGTGCGACCTCCAACTCGTCCATCAGCTGCCGCGCCCCCTGGTCCCCGCGGAGGTCCTCCACCAGCCGTGACCAGACCCGCCTGGCGAGCGCGACCGGATGTCCCGGCCCGTCGTCGTAGCTGGCGCGGGCGACCTCACCGCCGTCCTCCAGGGCCGCGACGACCTGACGGATCGCGACCGGGGACACGTGCGGCTGGTCGCCCAGCAGGATGACCGCGATGCGCGCGTCCTCGTAGCTCTCCGCGGTCTGCAGACCCGCCTGCACCGAGGTGGCCTGTCCCTGCGCGTGATCCTCGTTGACCACCACCTCGACGTCCGGCTCGTCCTCGACACAGGCGGCGACCGTAGACGCATCGTGGCCGACCACGACGATCGTCCGGCCGATACCCGCAGCGCGCGCGGCGTCCAGCGCGTGCAGCACCAGCGGACGACCGGCCAGGGGCGCCGCAGCCTTCGCACCACCGAACCGTCGGCCCACACCCGCCGCCAGCACGATCGCCAACACGTCGGCGTGCGTAGGCTGCTCCTCGCTGCGGTTCGCCCGCGTCGACCGGGCGCGGGCACTGCGACCCGGGAGGGCTCCGTGACGACTGGCACCGATACCGACGCCGTGCTCGACCGCCGCACCGCGGCGGTCGTCACCTCCAGCGACGGGGTGGCCTACGGCCATCGCACCGACGATTCCGGTGCGGCGATCGCCCAGCTGTTGAGCGACCACGGCTTCACCATCACCGAGCGGCGGGCCGTGCCCGACGAGCGGGACACGATCGCGGCCACCCTCCGTGAGCTCGCCGACACCGGCGTGGCCGTCGTGGCGATCACCGGCGGGACCGGGTTCGGACCGCGGGATGTCACCCCGGAAGCGACCCGCGACGTCATCGACCGCGAGGCACCCGGGCTGGCCGAGGCGATGCGCGCAGCCGGACGCACGGTCACCCCGATGGCCGACCTGTCGCGCGCGGTCTGCGGGGTCCGAGGTCGCACGCTGGTCGTGGACCTGCCGGGCAGCCCGAAGGGCGCGGTCGAGAGCCTCACCGCGATCATCGGGCTGCTCCCGCACGCGCTGGACCTGCTGGCCGGCGACACCCAGGACCATCCACCTGGACACGGTGACACCGGCCCAGCGTGACCCGCAGCGGCCGGTGGACCCGCGACAGCGCCATCACCGACGCCGTAGCCACCAGATCAGCGCGGCCACCGCCGCGAGCGCCGCCACCAGCGGGATCACCCGCTTGGCCGTCGCGGCACCCGCGACCTCCACCAGGTTCAGCGCATCGTCCTCACGGGACGGGTCCTGCGCGATCTTGCGGGGTCCGGTCGAGGCGGCCGGGGCATCGATCGCGGCGGCAGCAGCGTCAGTAGCGGCCGCCGCGGCGGCGCCCTCCGACGCCGCATCGGTCTTCATCTCCGCCGGGGAAGTCTCCGTCTCCTCTGGCTGGTCTCCCTCGGCTGCGGCCTTGCCCGCAGCGTCGTCCGACAGCACCAGCTCCTCGAGCCGCTCGGCGAAGGTCCCGATGATCTTCGCACCGACGTCGGCCATCACCCCGCGACCGAACTGCGCCGGCTTGCCGGTGACGTTCAGGTCGGTCACCACCTCGACCAGGGTGCCGTCCTCCCTCTCGGTGAGCTGCGCGCTGACGTCGGCGTTCGCGGTACCTGACCCGCGCATCTCCTTGCCGCTGGCCTTGATCCTGGCTGCCCGCTTCTCCTCGTCGGCTTCGACCAACTCGGCGGTGCCGC
Source organism: Nitriliruptoraceae bacterium (assembly GCA_003563915.1). Lineage (GTDB taxonomy): Bacteria > Actinomycetota > Nitriliruptoria > Nitriliruptorales > Nitriliruptoraceae > CSSed11-175R1. The sequence goes on along the minus strand of PWTE01000231.1, from coordinate 8,547 downwards.
GGTAGGTGACGGTGATGGGTCCGACCTTGACCTTCACCTTCCCCGTGTAGACCTCGCCGTCGACCTCCTCGAGCGTCGCCCCCGGCAGGCACGGCGCGACCTTCTCCAGGTCGGTCAGCGTGGCCCACGCGGTGTCGATGTCGGTCGGGACGGTGAACGTGTTGGTGAACTCCATGGGGACCTCCGGTGGGGGAGTCGGCGCGCGATCAGGCTCCCGCAGGGGAGCGGTCGCGGTGGATCGGGCCGTCGGTGTGGGTCAGCGCGACCCCGCTGCCGCCATGACGGAGCATCACCAGCTCGGCGGCGATCGACACGGCGGTCTCCTGGGGGGTCCGGGCACCCAGGTCCAAGCCTATGGGCGACCGGAGACGGGCGAGCGCTTCGTCGTCGACGCCTTCCTCGCGCAACCGCGCGAGCCGGTCGTCGTGGGTCCGCCGCGAGCCCATCACCCCGATGTAGCCCGCGTCCGTCTGCAGAGCCACCTTCAACACCGGGACGTCGAACTTCGGATCGTGGGTCAGCACGCAGATGGCGGTGCGCTGATCGACCGCGGTGTCCGCGAGGTAGCGGTGGGGCCACTCGACGACCACCTCGTCCGCGTCCGGGAAGCGCAGGTCGGTCGCGAAGCGGGCCCGGGCGTCGCAGACGGTGACGTGGTAGCCGAGGAAGCTGCCGACCGAGGCGACCGCACCCGCGAAGTCGATCGCGCCGAACACGAGCATCCGCGGCCGCGGGGCGAAGGACTCGATCAGCACGGCGACGTCCTCCATGCGTCGCTGCCCCGTGGCTCCGTAGTGGCGCACGCCGGTCGCACCCTGGCCGAGCATCCCGCGGGCACCTTCCACGACCGCCCGCTCCAGCTCCCCCGCATCGAGGTGGCCGTCCACGGTCTCCTCGCCGACCAGCAGGCTGCGGCCGATCATCTCGGGCTGCTGCGCGTGGTCGATGACCGTGGCGACGGCGACCGGGACCTCCTCGTCGATCCGGCGCGCCAGCTCGTCCAGGTCCAGCACGTCGCGCGTGACCGGGCGGACGAACACCTCGATCGTGCCGCCGCAGGTCAGCCCGACGGCGAAGGCCTCGTCGTCGGAGATGCCGTAGGTGACCCGCTGCGGGGTGCCGGTGTCGAGCCCCTCGGTGGCGACCTCGACGACGGCGCCTTCGACGCAGCCACCGGACACGCTGCCGAGCACGTCACCATCCTCGTGCAGCGCCATCGTCGCGCCGGGGCCACGAGGGGCGGACTGTGACGTCATGCTCACCGTCGCCAGCCCGATGCGTGCACCGTCGGCCTGCCACCGCCGTAGCGTCGCGATCTCCTCACGCATCGGCTCGCGCTCCTGACTCCCGCGCCAGTCCCGGACCGGCGGACGACACCACGGTACGCGCCCGCTGCGTCGCCTGCGAGGTGGACCGCTGCGCCCCGGCGACGGTGCGAGCCAGCTCCTCCAGGGCGCCCAGCGAGTGGCCCTCCACCAGCTGGTCACACCAGGGCAGCGCGGCCGCCATCCCGCCGGCGGTCGGGGCGAACCCCGGACGCGCCTTGCGGGGGTTCGCCCAGACCAGCCGGTGCGCGAGCCGCGACAACCTCGCCATCTGTTCCCCGAGCTGCCCGGGGTCGCCGGTCTCCCACCCGTCCGAGAGCACCACGGCGACCGCGCCCCGCGCCGCACCCCGTTGCCCCCAGCGATCGAGGAACTCCTTCAGGGTGTCGCCCAGGCGGGTACCGCCCTCCCAGTCCGGGATCGCCGCCGACACGGCCCGCATCGCGGTGTCCGGGTCGCGGTGGGACAGCTCCTCGGTGACCCGCGTCAACCGGGTCCCGAGCGTGAACACCTCGGTCGGGCCGCCGTGCCGGCGGCTGGCGGCGTGGGCGAACCGCAGCAGCGCGTCGGCGTATCCGGCCATCGACCCGCTCACGTCGACCAGCAGCACCACCCGTCGTGGCCGCTCACGGGGGGCCTGGTAGGCGAGGAGGCCGGGCTCACCACCGGCGGCGAGCATCGAACGGATCGTGCGGCGGCGGTCGATCGCACCGCGGGGACCGGGACTGCGTCGTCGCGTTCGGCGCGCTTCGCCGGGCAGCGCGAAGGCCGCCAGCAACCGCTCGAGATCACGCCGCTCGGTGGCGTCCAGGTCGCTGATGTCGCGGTGGCGCAGCTGCTCCACCCGTGAGGCGTTGCGCGTCACCGCCCGCAGCGTCGGTCCGTCCTCGGGCGCGGTACCCGTGGCCGCGCGGTCGCTGACCGCGCCAGGCGCGAGCTGCACCCGACGATGCACCCGGCTCTGAGCCGTCGCCTGCGCGCCGTCGAAGAACGCGGCGAACACCCGGTCGTAGCGCTCCAGGTCGTCGGGATCGCCGCACAGCGTCACCCGTCCCGCCCAGTAGACGGCCGCACGGTCGCTGGGATCCAGGGTCGCCATCGCATCGAGGAAGGCGTGCACCCGGTCGGGGGTCGCGTCGACCCCGGCCGCCCGCAGCGTGTGGGCGAAGCCGACCGCCGACGCCGTCAGGTCCTCCATCAGCCGTGCATCACCGCACGTGCGACCATCGGTCCCATGTCCATCTCCCGGGCGCGTTCCTGGTCCTCGCGGAACTTCAGCACCGACCCCAAGGTACGGGTGGCCACCTCGGGATCCAGCTGCTCGGCCCCGAGCGCGACGAGTGCCTCGGTCCAGTCGAGCGTCTCCGCGACCCCCGGTGGCTTGAGCAGGTCCTGCTCGCGCAGCAGCTGCACGGCGGCGACGACCTGCCGGGCCAGCTCCTCCCCGACCCCCGGCATGCGGGAGCGCACGATCGCGACCTCGCGGTCGAAGGACGGGTGGTCCACCCAGTGGTAGTAGCAGCGGCGCTTCAGCGCGTCGTGCACCTCGCGGGTGCGGTTCGACGTCAGCACCACGACCGGCGGTGTGCCCGGCCGGATCGTGCCGAGCTCAGGCACGGTGATCGCGAACTCGCTGAGCACCTCCAGCAGCAGCGCCTCGAACTCGTCGTCGGCCCGGTCGACCTCGTCGATCAACAGCACGGCCAGTTCCGCTTCCAGCGCCTGGAGCAGGGGGCGGGCCACCAGGAACCGACGGTCGTACAGCTCGGACTCGAGCTCCTCCGCCACGACGGCGCGGTCGCTCGCGTCCACGTCGACCCGCCCGGCCGCCTCGGCGGACCGCAGGTGCAACACCTGCCGCGGGAAGTTCCAGTCGTACAGCGCCTGGGCCGCGTCGATGCCCTCGTAGCACTGCAGCCGGATCAGCGGCGCGTCCAGCACGTCGGCCAGGGCCTGGGCGATCGCGGTCTTGCCGACCCCGGCGTCCCCCTCCAGGAACAGTGGCCGGCGCAGCGCGAGCGCCAGGTAGGCCGCGGTGGCCAGCCCGTCGTCGGCGAGGTAGCCGTGCTCCTCCAGCTGCGCGGCGAGCCCGACGGGGTCGTGGACCCCGTCGGGCAGCCGTGGTGTCGTGCTGGTCTCGGCCGGGTCGCTCACCCGGCCGCGGCCTCCAGGGCCCGGCGCGTGAGCACCCGCGCGAGGTGCTGGCGGAACTCCGGCGTGGCGTTCAGGTCGCCGGGGGCATCGGTGCCCTCGGCCGCCTGCTGCGCCGCGTCGGCGATGGCATCGGTGCCGTTGCCGTTCAGCGCCTGCTCCACCGCCGCGGCACGCACCGGCACGGTCCCCATGTTGGTGAGGCCGACCCGTGCGTCCTCGATGGAGCCGTTGCTGCGCTTGACGATGCCGAGCGCACCCACGATCGCCCAGGCCTGGGCGACGCGCGAGAACTTCTCGTACCGCCAGCCCCAGTCCCCGTCGAGCTTGGGGACCCGGACCTCCACCACCACCTCGTCGTCGTTCAGCGCCGTGGTGAGGTAGTCGACGAACAGTTCGCTGGCCGGGATCTCGCGGCGACCGTTGGGGCCCTGCGCGATGACGCTGCCATCCAGGGCGAGTAGCGCAGCCGGCAGGTCGCTGGCCGCGTCGCCGTGCGCCAGGGCGCCGCCGATCGTGCCGCGGTGGCGCACCTGCGCGTCGCCGACGTGGGCCGTGACGTCGGCCAGCACACCGCAGTGCTGACGGACCAGGTCGTCGTCGATGACGTCCTGATGGGAGGTCATCGCCCCGATGGCCAGCCGGCCGTCGTCGGTCTCGCAGACGCCCCTCAGCGCGTCCACGCGACCGAGGTCGACGATGACCTCGGGCGCCGCCAGCCGCAGCTTCATCAGCGGCAGCAGGCTGTGCCCACCGGCCAACAGCTTGGCCTCGTCACCGTGCTCCTGCAGGGCGCCGATCGCCTCCTCGATCGAGTTGGCGCGGACGTACTCGAAGCTCGCGGGGATCATGCCGCACCTCCGTTGGCCGCCTGGATCGCTTCCCAGACGTTGCGTGGTGACGCCGGCATCCGGACGTCGTTCACCCCCATCGGTCGCAACGCGTCGACCACCGCGTTGATGACCGCCGGGGTCGAGGCGATCGTGCCGGCCTCACCGACACCCTTGACCCCCAACGGGTTGGTTGTCGCCGGCGTCTCGGTCCGGTCGGTCTGGAAGTGCGGGAGGTCCGCCGCCGACGGGACGTAGTAGTCCAGCAGCGACCCGGTCGACAGGTTGCCGTCAGCGTCGTACACCGCTTCCTCGTAGAGCGCCTGGGCGACGCCCTGGGCGATACCGCCGTGGACCTGGCCCTCGACGATCTGCGGGTTGATGACCTTGCCGACGTCGTCGACCGCGACGTAGCTCCTGATCGTGACCTGCCCGGTCTCGGTGTCGACCTCGGTGGCGCACAGGTGCGTCCCATGGGGGTAGGAGAAGTTCTCCGGATCCACGGTCGCATCCGAGTCCAACGAGGGCTCCATGTCCTCCGGGTAGTCGTGGGCGGCGAAGATCGCGAGCGCCGTGTCCTGGATCGTCTTCGACGCGTCCGGCGAACCCCGCACGCTGAAGGTGCCGGCCTCGAACTCGATGTCGTCCTCCGACGCCTCCAGCAGGTGGGCGGCGACCCTCTTGGCCTTCGCCACCACCTTGTCACAGGCGCTCTGCACGGCGTACCCGCCGACCACCAGGGACCGGGACCCGTAGGTGTCCATCCCCTTGTGGGCGACCGCCGTGTCACCGTGGCGTACCTCGACGTCCTCGTAGGGGACCCCGAGCGCATCGGCCGCGATCTGCGACCACGCGGTGACGTGACCCTGCCCATGCGGCGAGGTTCCGGTGATCACCTCCACCTTCCCGGAGGGCAACATCCGCACGCTCGCGTGCTCCCAGCCGCCGGCCCCGTAGGACAACGATCCGAGCACCCGCGACGGCGCCAGCCCGCACATCTCGGTGAAGGTCGAGATCCCGATCCCGAGCTGGACCTTGTCGCCACGGTCCCGCCGCTCCTGCTGCTCGCGCCGGAGATCGTCGTAACCGAAGAGCTCCTTGGCCTTGGCGGTCGCGGCCTCGTAGTTGCCGGAGTCGTACTCGATCCCGGCGATCGTGGTGTACGGGAACTCCTCGTGCTTGATCCAGTTCCTCTCCCGCAGCTCGAAGGGCTCCATGCCGAGCTCGTTCGCGGCCTCGTCGATGAGCCGCTCGATCGCGAACGTGGCCTCCGGCCGTCCGGCGCCGCGGTAGGCGTCGGTCGGGGTCTTGTTGGTGAAGATCCCGTGGCAGGTGAACGACAGGGCGTCCATCTTGTAGATCGCGTTGAACATGAACGCGCCCAGCAACGGCACCCCGGGGGTGACCAGCTGCAGGTACGCGCCCATGTCCGCCAGCAGCTCGACCTTCATGCCACGCAGCGTCGCGTCCTGGTTGAACGCGAGGGAGACGTCCTGGATCTGGTCGCGGCCGTGGATCGTGGCCTGGTAGCCCTCGGAGCGGGACTCGGTCCACTTCACGGGCTGGCCGAGCTTGCGCGCCAGCACCAGGCAGACGGCTTCCTCGGCGTAGACGTTGAGCTTCGACCCGAACCCGCCGCCGACGTCGGGCGCGACGACCCGCAGCTCGTGCTCCGGCACCCCGCAGGTCAGCGCCAGCATCAGCCGCAGGATGTGGGGCACCTGGGTCGCCGACCACAGGGTGGTCTCGCGGGTCTCGCGGGGCGGGGCGCACACGACCGCCCGCGGCTCGATCGCCGTCGGGATCAGCCGCTGGTTGATGAACCGGCGGGTCGTGACGTGCGCGGCGCCGTCGAAGGCCGCATCGATGTCACCGTCGATCTTCTGCCAGGTGAAGCTCTTGTTGCTGTCGAGCGACGTGTCGGCCAGGTCGGAGCCGTCAGCGAGCGCCGCCTCCATGTCGACCACCGCCGGCAGCGGGTCGTAGTCCACCTCGACGAACTCGACGGCGTCCGCGGCCTGGTAGCGGCTGCGCGCGACGACCACCGCGACCGCGTCCCCGACGTGACGGACCTCGTCGGTGGCCAGCGGCAGGTGGGTGGGGCTCTTCATGTCCTCGGTGACGGGCCACGCACAGGGCAGGCCGCCGGACCAGTTGTCGACCAGGTCCGCGCCGCTGAACGCGGCGACGACACCAGGCTGCTCGAGCGCCGCCGAGACGTCGACCCCCGTCACCTTGGCGTGCGCCATCGGCGAGCGGACGAAGGCCACGTGGAGCATCCCGGGCAGCTTCAGGTTGTCGGTCCAACTGGTCCTGCCGGTGACGAGGTGCGCGTCCTCCTTGCGCAGCTTGGTCACCCCGACGTTGGCGCTGGGTGGGGTGTCGACGGCGGTCATGCGGACACCTCCTCGCCGCGCATCTCGGCGGCAGCGGTGCGGACGGCCTTGACGATGTTGACGTACCCGGTGCAGCGGCAGAGGTTGCCTTCGAGGCCGTGGCGGACCTCGTCCTCGCTGGGGTCGGGGTTCTCCTTCAGCAGGTCCGCCGCCGCCATGATCATGCCGGGGGTGCAGTACCCGCACTGCAGGCCGTGTTCGGTGTGGAAGGCCTTCTGCAGCGGGTGCCAGCCCGCGGTCGGATCGCCGTTGGTCGACGGGTCGGCCAGCCCCTCGATCGTGTCGACCGTGGCCCCGTCGGCCTGCACGGCGAGCACGGTGCAGCTCTTCACGGACCGACCATCGAGGTGCACCGTGCACGCCCCGCAGTTGGACGTGTCGCAGCCGACGTTGGTCCCGGTCTTGCCGACGACGTCGCGGAGGTAGTGGACGAGCAAGGTGCGTGGTTCGACGTCGTCGTCGTGCACCTCACCGTCGACGGTGATGTTGAGCTTGGTCACTCCCGGCTCCTTCCCTGGCCCTGCTGGGCCGCTACGGGCGAGCCGTGGAGGGCGGGCTCGCCCAGCTCTGACCTACGCGTCCGGGTCCGGCTGCCGCCACCACGTCAGGACGCGGGTGTGGCGGGGACCACGGGGTGCGGATCCCTCGTTCGCGGGCGCGGGCTCCCGACCGCGCCCGCGAACGAGGGCTGTCTGGAACTGTCATCCGTCGCCGTACCGGCCTCCCGACCGGTACGCGGCTCCCTCTTCGGAACTGCGAAGACGGTAGGGAGCGCTCCGGGTGCGTGACGGGAGAATCACGGGAACCTGAACAGGGCGTGCGCGCCGCGCTGAGGGGCGTGCGCATGGCGGTCGGACGATCCGTGCGGCGCGCGCGGGTAGGGACTCGCCGCTGGGTGTCGTGGAGCATCGCCGACCTGTCCGACCGCGTCGCCTGACCCGCCCGCACGACGGGCGTCCACGGCGGCCCACCAGCCGAGAAGTCGGCACATCTGCCGACTTCTCGGGTTCAACGCCCGGCCGTAACCCGAACAGACCGAGAAGTCGGCATATCTGCCGACTTCTCGGTCCCGCGCTCCTCGGTCTCACTCCTAGCGCTGCTGATGACGCGGTCCAGTTCGGGCGGCATCCTCTGGGGCGATGGAACTCCCTGAGCTGCTCGAGGCGGACGCGTACTGGCATGCCCGCTGGCTGCTCGAACGCGGGGTGGCGCTCACCTACCTGCTCGCCTTCGTCGCGATCGTGCACCAGTGGCGTCCGCTGCTCGGCGACGACGGGCTGACGCCCGCCCGCGACGTACTGTCCCGGGCGACCCGTCGGCCGGTGTCGCTGTTCCGCTGGCACTACACCGACAACCTCGCCGTCCGGTTGGCGTGGGTCGGGATCGTCGTCGCAGGGCTGCTGCTGGTCGGGGTCCCGCAAGCCGGCCCCTCGTGGGCACCGACCGTCGCCTTCCTGGTGCTGTGGGGCCTGTACCTCTCCTACGTCGAGGTCGGCCGCACCTGGTACGCGTTCGGGTGGGAGACGCTGCTGCTGGAGGCCGGCCTGCTGGTCGCCTTCCTGGGGCCGGCCGACGCCGCCCCGCCGTGGCTGACCCTGCTGCTGATGCGGTGGCTGCTGTTCCGGGTCGAATTCGGCGCTGGGCTGATCAAGCTCCGCGGCGATGAGTGCTGGCGCAAGCTCACCTGCCTCGACCACCACCATGAGACCCAGCCGCTGCCCGGTCCGTTCAGCCGGTGGTTCCACCACCTCCCGGCGTCCCTGCACCGGGTCGAGGTCGGCGCCAACCACGTCGTGCAACTGGTCGTACCCTTCGGCCTGTTCCTCCCACAGCCGGTCGCGGGTG
>PWTE01000039.1 GCA_003563915.1 Nitriliruptoraceae bacterium | reverse complement strand
GGTCGACAGCCGGAACAGCGCGAGGCCCAGCGCCACCAGCGTGATGGCGATGCTCAGCAGGCCAAACGCCCCATACACCGAGGTCACCGAACCCCGCACGTCGACGGTGAGCGGTAAAGCTGCGACGGCGTCGCGTTCCTCGTGGAGCAGCTCCACCTCGGCGGGCAGCAGACCGGTTGCCTGACTGCGCAGGTCGAGCAGGTCGAGCTCGAAGGTCGCCGCGCCGGTACCCCCGGCCGGAATCACGAGGTCGACCCGGGTTTCGTAGGCCAGGAAGTTCAGTCCGATCACTCTGCTGCGCAACCTCACGCTCCGAGCGGTCAGCTCGTTGCTGCCGTTGTTGATGGCGGTGATGGCGACCAGGACCGGCTCGTCAGGTTCGAGCACGAGCGGGTCGTTGGCGTCGTGGTCGGCAGCCTCGCGTCCGTTGAACTCCACCACGACGTCGATGAGGTCGTCAGCGGCGAGGACCCCGACCGACAATCGGACGTGACCTACGTCTATGAGGTGCGGGCGGTCGATGGCGCCAGTTGGGAGTGCAACGCTGGCCGGTCAACTGCCGTGTCGACATCCTTCACCCGGCCGAGTTCCGGTCCGCCGGAGCCGGAGCCCACGCCTAAGCCGGAGCCCACGCCTGAGCCTGAGCCGGAGCCTGCGCCACTGCCGGAGCCTGCGCCACTGCCGGAGCCTGCGCCACTGCCGGAGCCTGCGGACGAGGAGGATCGCGGCGCGCAGGAGGAAGCCGACATGTCAGGCGAGGAGCCCGTCGAATCCGGCCCGCGCCCAGGCACCGTGCCGGTGCGCGACTTCACGGCTTCAACCGACCGGGTACCAACCTCCAACTTGGCGTCCCGGGCGGTTGGCGCTGTACGTGAACTCCTCCCAGCCGACGAGGTCACGCCGGTCGAGGAGGCGTCGTCGGTCGATGCGCCGTCGCGTCCCTCGGACCCCGTCCAGACGTCCGGGGAGGATGCCGAGGTGGTCTCGGTGTCTGATCCGGCAGAGCCCGACGCGCCCGTCGCCGTCGGAGCGCTCGATGACGAGCCGATCACCGTGTCGCCAAGCGGGATGTTGAGCCTGTCGGGCGACGGCTGCCCACCAGGCGAGCCAGTCGTCGTGACCATCGACGGGCACGTGGTGGGCACAGCGACGGCAGATGAGGACGACAGCTTCGAGGTGCCGATCGTGTCCCCCTCCAGCATCGGGCAGGTCGACGTCGAGATCTCCTGTGGAGATGTGGTGCGTACGGTCCAGAACTCGCTCGTTCGGATCACCAACGCCGCAGGGGTCGGCAGTTCGATGCTGGGCACGGTGATGATGTTCTTCCTGCTGGTGGCGGCCGCAGCGTGGCCGCGTCGCCAGGTATGAGCGGGCCGAGTCGTCATGGTCGGCTCCGGCCTGCCCGGGACGTCGAACGCGGTGCGCGTCGCTCGCAACGGTTCGCGATCGGTCTGGCTTCTCGCGGTCCTCGACCGTTCGGATGCCACGCACACCTGGCGCCGTAGGTGTCGGTCGATCCGTGTTCTGCAGACAGGTGCGGCCCGGCCGCACTCAGCCTGGGAGTCCGCAATCAGCGGACCGGGCCCTCGCACGCTCGACACCCGAGTCGTCGTGGGGTCACCGGGTGATGCGTCTGCGGTGAGCCGGGCGGGCTTCCCGGCGCTGAGCCGCTGCTCGGCGCAGCCGACCTACCCCGGGCCGCCGACGGCGGCGCCGGGCAGCCGTGGCGTCAGACCAGCCGGCCCGCCCGGTAGCGCCAGCGCACGAAGGGTACGCGCATCGGGCCGTTGGCGAAGAAGAAGGCGATGAGCATCGTGGTCGCGTAGTGGACCAGGAACGCGGCGAAGGGTGCCCCGTCGGGCACCCCGGGAACCAGACCGGCATCCACGATTGCCCACGCAAGCAACCCCTCGGGGATGAGGCTCAGCAGGCCGAACAGGGTCGGCCAGTCCTTGTCCCAGCGGAACTGCTGCAGGCCGTGGTAGACGAATTCCCAGCCGATGCCTAGCACCCCGACCAGCGCCAGGATCGCATACGTGACGCCGTAGGGGGCGCCGGAGACCCCAGGAAGTACGGGGGTGATGATCGCGGTCCAGATCCCGCCGACGACTACGATCAGGAATATGCGTGTCTGGATGCGCCCGAGCAGTGTGGGGGTCATGCCGCAACCTTCCTGTTCAGAGCCCACTTCCACCACTGGCTGATGGAACGCGCCGGGCCGAGTTTCTTGACGAACCCCTGGCGGGCCAGGTCGTCCGCGATCTGCAGGGCCGCGTACTGCAGGCCCAGGAACGAGTCCACGCAGGGGTAGTGGCCGCCGAGCGTGATCGAGCCCGACGCATACAGACGACCCTCTCCACTGCGGGTGCCCCGTACCTCGAAGCTGTTCTCGGTGTCGAGACGCCCCACTGCGTTGCGCCCGGCACCGGCGTGGTCGAGCAGGTCCTTGAGCACGCGGTGCTCGGAGATGTCGGCTTCGAGCCCGGTGGCGTCCACGATGAAGTTGGCGTCGACCTCGAGCATCCCTTCGGCGGTGCGGATCCGGGTCGCCACGGTGTTGGAGCCGCTGGGGTAGACCTCCTCGACCTGACCGATGTGCGTCTTGTAGAAGCCCTCCGTGCGGCCCCGGCTGAGCTGCTCCTGCCACAGCTTGCGCTTGGGGGTGTTGGTGCCGCCCATGACCCGGATGATCGCCTTTCGCTCCTCGCCGTTCATGCCCTCCATCTTGATCTTGATTTGGCCGCCGCAGGCGGCCTTCGGGAAGTTGAAGGCCTGGTAGTTGAAGCCGTCACCGCCGGGCCGGCGGAAGAAGATGCTGTCGCCCTGCGGGCCGTCGACGTAGTTGCGGAACAGGTGGATGATGGTGGTCTGTGCGCCGTGGTGGTCGCGGTCGTCGATCAGACGCTGCAGGATCCGCGCACCGACGATGCCGCTGCCGCGCACGATGATCGTGCCGGGCTTGCGCCGCAGTTCCTGGTAGACGTGCTCGTGGGGCTCGTAGGCGTTGACCACCCGGCTGAAGTCCTGGTGCTTCTCGCGGTAGGCCTGCAGGTCGGGCAGGAACTTCACCCCCGGGTAGCCGACGGCCGCGTGGACGTGCTGGCTGCGGTAGG
>PWTE01000357.1 GCA_003563915.1 Nitriliruptoraceae bacterium | reverse complement strand
GTCAGCGCCCTGCTCTACGTCGACGAGGAGCTCGACGCCGGACTGGTCGATCTGTTCCTCAACGGCACCGACCAGTACACCGTCTTCGCCCCCACCGACGAGGCCTTCGAGGGCCTGTACAACGCCCTCGAGATCGATGGCATCACTGACCTGCCAGCTGAACTAGTTCAGGGTGTCCTCCTCTACCACGTCGTCGAGGGCCGTCGCGCCGCGAACAGCGTCGTGCCGCGCAACGGTGAGCGCACCATGACCACGCTGCTCGGCCAGACCTTCTCCGTGAACCCGGACCTGGAGATCGACGCGGCGGCGAGCACGGCCAACATCGGTCCTGCCAACATCCCCGCCAGCAACGGCATCATCCACGTCATCGACGCGGTGCTCGTGCCCGACCTCGGCTGAAGATTCGAAGGACTTGCCGAATCAGAGCGCAACGGGAGCTGGGCCCTCGGGCCCGGCTCCCGGCATATCGTGGGGGTGGACTACGGCAACGCCGGTCGGCAGACCCAGCCGACGGGCCGGTCCCGCGGGCCGTTCGCCGTTGCTCCCCGGGGTTCGTCCGGACGTCCGAGCGAACCCCGGGGAGCAACCGACCAGCGCCGGCCCAAAGGGTCGCGTGGTGGAGGGGCAGCCGAGGTTGGGGCCACGGGGTGCGGCCGGCGCGGCGTGACCTGGTCGGATCAGGACTCGGGCAGCAGTTCGGCGAGGAGCCGGGAGTCGGCGGGGAGGGACTCGCGGAGGACCTCGGCGGTGTGTTCGCCCAGCGCCGGGGCCGGGCGCAGCGGGCGGTCGTCACGGAGCGGACCGCGGACGGTGCGGTACGGACCCTGAGGCGTCGCCACCTCGGCGACCAGGCCCTGGGCCATGACGTAGGGGGTCCGGAGCGCGTCGAGCATGCCGTTGACCGGCGCGTGTGGGACGCCAGCCGATGACAGCAGCGCGGCAGCCTCTGCCGTCGTGAGGTCGGCCAGCGCCCGGACCACCGCCTCATCCACCGCGGCTCGATGCCGGTGCCGGGCGACGTTGCGCGCGAGGTCCACGTCATCGTCGACGGCGACCGACAGCCCCAACGCGTCCACCAACCGAGGCCAGAAGGTGTCCCCGATGACCGCGATCGCGAGCCAGCCGTCCGCGGTCGGGTACGCCCGATAGGGCGCCACGGAGTGGTGCCCGGAGCCCACCGGCTCGGGGTCGACACCGAGGTGGCTCGCGGCCGTCGCCACGTAGGACGTCAGCGTCAGCGTGGCGTCGACCAGCGGGACCTCGAGCGCCACCCCGCGTCCCGTCCGCAGCCGTTCGACGAGCCCACCGAGCGCCGCCATCGCGGCCCACATCCCGGCCGCCAGGTCCCCGATCGGCACCCCGGCCCGGACCGGCGGCCCACCCGGCTCACCGGTGACCGACATGATCCCGGTCTCGGCCTGGGCGATCAGGTCCAGGCTCGGCGCCTCGGCCCACGCCGACGCGCGCGCGTAGCCGCTGATCGACACCACCACCAGCTCCGGCCGGGCCGCGAGCAGCACCGCGGGCGTCAGCCCCAGCCGGGCCGCAGCCGCCGGCCGAAGGTTCTCCAGCACCACGTCCGCATCGGCGAGCAGTGCATCGAACGCCGCCCGACCGGCCGCGCTCGCGAGGTCCAGCACCATCCCGCGCTTGCCCGAGTTCAGCGCCGAGAAGTACAGCGACCGCTCGCCGACGTGCGGCCCGATCCCGCGCGCCGAGTCCCCGTCCGGCGGCTCGATCTTGATCACGTCCGCGCCCATGTCGGCCAGCAGCTGCCCGGCGTACGGGCCGGCCAGGACCCGCGTCAGGTCGAGCACCCGGATTCCGTCGAGCAGTCCCATCAGCCCCTCGCCGCGGGCCCGGGTCGCACCCCGCAGCCACGCCTCAGCCGAGGCTAGACCCTCGCCGACCTGCGACCCGGCGCCGACGAGCCCGGCGGCCGTGGGGCGAGGCGCTCGCGCGCGACCGGATGGGTGCGCGCCGGCCGCACCCCGGGCGGCCGGCGCCCGGCCCGGTGCGCTCCACCTCGCTGCCCGCACCGCCGGTTGACACCCCCGAGCCACGCGGCGTAGAACAGACGTTCGGCTCGTGGTGAGCCACGGGACGGCGAGGGGGTGGGCGGTGACGCGGTTCGACGGGGTGGTGCTGCTGGGCCTCAGAGCCAGCACCGAGGTGGCACGCCACCGCGACGCGGCCGAGGTCCGCCGGCGCGCGGACGGTCGGCTCGTGCGCTTGGCCGACGGCGCCCTCGCCCGCGTCACCCTGCCGATCGGTCTGTCAGCCACGCTCCGGTGCGACCCCAACGCCGTCTGCACCGAGGTGGCGGTCCTCGGCCTCGCCGAGGTCGCGGACGATCAGCGCGGCAACGGTCGCGGCGTCAACGGCAGCCGCGGCAACGGCAGCGGCAGCGGCAGCGCCGATGGTCGCGGTACACCGATCGACCTTGCACGGCTGCTGACCCCCGACCAGCCGGAGGCTGCGGGCCCGAACGGCCCGGCAACGCGGGTCGCGGTCCTGCCGCCGATCCCGGTCCGCGATCTGGTCGCGGTCGAGCCGCTCCCGGGCGGCCGGACGCACGCGGCCCGCTGGGGAGAGGACACGCTGGCGTGCGGCCGGCTCCCCGTGTCCGGCCCCACCCGTCCACCGACCGCGATCGACTGCCCGCGCTGCCTCGCACACGGGGTGCTGGGCGAGCGGCTCGACGCGCAGGTCGCCGCCTTCCGCCGTCTCGTCGCGCTGGCCGGGCTGCTCACCGCCGGCGCCGCGGCACGGTGGTGGTGGCGGGCCGACCACCTCGACCCGCGCAGCCACCCGGCGGTGCTCGACAGCGCGGTCGGTGCCGTGGTCCACGCCCTGCCCGGCGCCCCCGACCCCGATGCCCTGCTGAGCCGACTGGCCGAGCACGGCGACCACCTGTCGGCACCGGTCCGGGCCTGGGCGGTCGCGCTCGCCCGACAGCGCGCGACGACCGACGGCGACGCGGTCCGGCTGCTCGCGCGCCTGCTGCCGCCCGCCGAGGCCGGCGAGCTGCTGCTCGACGTGCTCGGCGAGCGCCCTGGCGACCGCGACCTCGAGGCCCTGCTCTGGGAGGTGGCGGTCAAAGCTGGGCCGGCCGGGTCACCGCGGCTGCAGCGCTGGCGCCGGATCCAGGCCGTCGCCGCGGCGCTGGCATCGTGACGGCGCTGGCCACCCGAGGATCACCGCCCTGACCCCCTGCGCCAGCACCGCCCAGCGACCACCACGACGCACCCGACCCCCGACCGACCGGACCCGCCATGCCGACGAGCACCCCAACACCTCGCGCCACCACCTCGGCGTTGCTGACCGTGCTGCGGGCCGCCGGCCGGGCCGACGTGCCCGTGCTGCTGTGGGGCTCGCCGGGCACGGGCAAGTCGGCGCTCATCGAGACGCTGGGGCGGCTCGACGACGTCCACACCGCGGTGGTGATCGGCTCGCTCCGGGAGCCGAGCGACCTCGCGGGCCTGCCCGTCGTGCAGCCGGACGGCTCGGTGGAGCTCGCCCCGCCGCGGTGGGCCCGCGAGCTCGAGGCCGCGGGTGGTGGCTACCTCTTCCTCGACGAGCTGTCCACGGCCTCGCCCGCCGTCCAGGCGGCGATGCTGCGGGTCGCGATGGAGAAGGTCGTCGGCGACCTGGCGCTGCCGGCCGCGACCCGGATCGTCGCCGCCGCCAACCCCGCCGACCTCGCCGCGGGCGGGTGGGAGCTGGAGCCGCCGACCGCGAACCGGTTCCTGCACCTGACCCACCGGCCCGACCTCGACACCTTCGCCGACGGGCTGACGATCGGGTTCGACGCTGCCACCGCCGCCCGTGACGAGGTAGCGCTGCGGCCCGGCACGGACGCGGACCGAGCCCGCGCGACCGCCCAGGTGCTCGGGTTCCTGCGCGCCCGGCCCCAGCGCTTCGACGCCTGCCCGGCCGATCCCGGCCAGGCAGGCGGGGCCTGGCCGAGCCCGCGCACCTGGCACCACCTCCAGCGGGTGCTGGCGTTCCTGCCGGAACGCGAAGAGGAGGCCCGGCGCCTCGCCGCGGTGGGCCTGGTCGGCGAGGCCGCGGGGCTGGAGTTCCTGACCTGGGTCCGGCGCGCCGACCTGCCGGACCCGTCGCTCGTGCTGGACGGGACGCTCCCGCTGGACACGGACCTGCGCGACGACCAGCGCTTCGCGATCCTCACCGGGGTGGCCAGCGTCGCGACCGCCCGGGGCACCGCCGAGGCGTGGGCCGCCGCATGGGAGATCGTCCGTCAGGTGCCCGCCGACATCGGGGCGGTCGCGGCCCGTCGGCTGCTGGCGGCCCGTCCGGCCGACGCGGCCCTGCCCGACGCCGTGCTGGACCTCGCGCCGGTGCTCGAGCGGGCCGGGCTGCTCGCGTCGTGAGCACGGCCCGGGTCGCGACCGACGTCCGGCGCTTCACCGCCGAGGAGGCCGAGACGCTCGCGGCCGCACGGCTGCTGGCGCTTCGCTGGATGCCCTACCTCGCCTCGGCCCTGTTCGAGGTGGTGCCGGTGCGCAGCCCGGACCTCGACACCTTCGCGGTGGACGCCGGCTGGCGGCTGTACGTCGGCGTGCCGGCGCTGCAGCGCTGGTCGGTAGAGGAGGTCGCGGGCGTGCTCCTGCACGAGGTCGGGCACCTGCTGCGCGACCACCACGCCCGCCACGCCGAGCAGGAGCACCACGATCCCTGGCGCTGGAACCTCGCCGCCGACGCGGAGATCAACGACGATCTGGTGGCCGCCGGCATCCCGTTGCCCGGCACCCCGGTCACGCCCGAGCGCCTCGGCGCGCCGGACGGCGACCTGGCCGAGCGCTACTACCACCGGCTGCTCGCCGAGGAGCTCGCGCAGGCCCGAGCCGACGGTGGGCCCGGGCAGGCCGGTGCGGCGACGGGCCAGGCCGCACCACGCGAGGTCGCGGGCGACCCGAACGAGGACGGCCCCGACGCCCGCTGCGGCTCCGGCGCCGGCGGCACGCCGGTCGCCGACGAGCTCGCGCCGGACGACGACGAGCACCCGGCACGCACGCCGGTCGAGCAGGAGCTGACCCGGCGCGTGGTCGCCAGCGACATCGCCGAGGCAGCCGCCGCGCAGGCGGACGGAGGCCCGGAGCAGGACGCCAGCGACCGTGCCCGCACCCGGGTCACGACGGGCCCGCAGCCCGGCTCGCTGCCCGGCGGGTGGCGGCGCTGGGCCAGCGACGTCCTCGCCCCACCGGCGATCGACTGGCGGCAGCAGCTACGCCGGACGGTGCGGCGCAGCCTCGCGGTGACCGCCGGACAGCTCGACCACGACGCGCGCCGGCCGGGGCGGCGGCGCATCCCCCGGGTCGTCACGCCCGGGATGGTCCAGCCGCGGCTCAGCGTCGGCGTGGTGGTCGACACCTCGGCGTCGATGGAGCCCGACCAGCTCGACGCGGCGCTTGCGGAGCTCGACGGGCTCTGCCGCCGGGCCGGGCTCCGCGCCGAGGACCGCGTGGTGCTGACCGCTGACGCGGAGGTGCGTGAGGCCCCGAGGCTCCGCCGCGCGGCCGAGCTGGAGCTGCTCGGCGGCGGCGGGACGGACCTGCGGCCCGCGCTCGAGGTGCTCCGGACCCACCGGATCAAGCCCACCACCCTTGTGGTGCTGACCGACGGGTTCACGCCGTGGCCCGACCGCCCCCCCGCGGGCCGGACCGTCATCGCCGTGCTGCTGTCCCGTCGCGACGGCCAGGTCCCGGACGACCCGCCCACCTGGGTCGAGACGATCCGGCTCGACCCCGCCGGCTGACCGTCGCCGCGGCTGCGTCAGAAGGGACCCGGCGCCTCGTCGCGGCTATTTACATAGCGTCAGACTCATGGAGTAGAATAGTAATGGTAAGTCGACGGTGGCTCCCGGCACCGAGGAGGTCGTGCAGCATGGCCCAGCCCGATCGCAAGCCCGCCGCAGGACTGTCCCGCCGCCGGCTGCTCGGCTGGGTGCTCGCCGCGCCCGCCGCGGTCACCACCGGCGTTCTCGCCGCCCAGGTCGGTCGCCGCGCGGCCCTGCTCCGGCCGGCTGCCGCAGGCACCTCCGCGTCCCGCTGCGGGCAGTGCGGCAGCAGCGACCACACGATGCTCTCGGCCGCGTGCCCCGCGGCTCCCGAGCTGTGGTGAGCGAGCCCATGGACACCCAAGACCACGACCGCCACGACCGCAGCGACCGGCACGAACGCGAGCTCCCGGTCATCGAGCGCCGCCGGGTGCTGCAGGGCCTGGCCGTCGGCGCCGGTGCCGTCGCGCTGGCAGGCGGGACCGGCGTGGCCGCCCGCCGCCACCTCGGTGCCAGCGAGGCCACCAAGGAGGCCATCGGCGTCGACCGGGTCGTGCGCACGACCTGCTCGCCCAACTGCACCGGCTCCTGCGGCCAGCTCGCCTTCGTGCGCGACGACCGCGTCGTCAAGATCCAGCAGGCGGCGGACTTCCCCGACGAGGTCTACAACCCGCGCGGGTGCATGAAGGGCCTGTCCTACCACCACAACATCCACGGGGCCGACCGCATCCTTCACCCCCTGATCCGCACCGGTGAACGCGGCTCGGGTGAGTTCCGCGAGGCCAGCTGGGAGGAGGTGCTGGACCGCATCGCGGAGGAGTTCCAACGCATCGGCGCGGGGTACGGCTACGACGCGATCCACGTGTTCGGGCAGGTCCCCGGCTCCGGCTACGTGCACAAGGGCGCGAACTACCGCGCCTGCGCGGCGCTCGGCATGAGCCACGGCACCAGCTTCGACTTCAACGGCGACCTGCCGATGGGCATGCCGATCACCTTCGGGGTCCAGAACGCGGAGCACGAGACCAAGGACTGGGCCAACAGCCGCTTCCTGCTGGTGGTCGGCGCCAACCCGCTCGACACCCGCATCCCCGACGCCCACTTCCTGTTCGACGCCACCGAGCGTGGCGCCCGGCTGGTGGTGGTCGATCCCGTCTTCTCCGCCACCGCCGCCAAGGCCGACAGCTGGCTGAGGATCGCGCCGGGGACCGACGCCGCGTTCGCCCTCGGGATGGTCCACGTCATCCTCGCCGAGGGGCTCGCCGACCTCGACTTCGTCCGGACCTACACCGACGCCACCCTGCTGGTGCGCACCGACACCGGCCGCCGGCTGCGCGCGGACGAGCTCACCGAGGTGGACGACCGCGGCCAGACCGGGCTCCGCGCCGAGGAGGACGAGGTCTACGTCGTCTGGGACGAGGCGACCGGTCGCCCGGTCGCGCTCGGGACCGAGCGGCTGGGGCTGCCCGACGGGGTCGAGGCCGCACTCGACGGGACCTTCACCGTCACCCTCGCCGACAGCACCGAGGTGGAGGTCCGCCCGGCCTGGGTCGCGGTGGTCGAGGAGGTGACGCGCTGGACGCCGGAGCGGGTCGCCGAGGTGACCGATATCCCCGCCGACCTGCTCCTCCGCGCCGCCCGCGCCTACGCCAGCGAGTCCCCCGCGGCGATCCTGATGGGGGGCGGCTCCAACCACTGGTTCCACGGCGACCTGATCGGTCGGGCCTACGCGCTGCTGGCCACGGTCACGGGCAACATCGGCCGCTCCGGCGGCGGGTTCAGCGTCTACGTCGGGCAGTACAAGGTCCGCGTCGACACCTCGCCGTGGTGGTACGTCGACGGGGTGCAGGCGCCGATCGTGCCGTCGATCTACTTCCTGCGCGGTCGCTCGGAGACGATGCACCCGGCGGTGCCCTACCCCGCCCAGGGGTTCAAGGCGCTGTTCTGCACCTTCGCGAACATGTTCGTGCAGTCCCCGGACCTCAACCGGCTCTACGAGACCCTGGACGAGCTCGAGCTGATCGTGGTCGCGGACCCGATCCTGACCGAGACCGCGCTCCACGCCGACATCGTCCTGCCCGCCACCACCTGGTACGAGAAGACGGACCTGACCGCCACCCCGGTCCACCCCTTCGTGCAGCTCCAGCAGGCGGCCATCCCGCCGGTGGGCGAGTCGCGGGACGAGCTGTGGATGTGGCAGGAGATCATCCGGCGCATCGATCCCGACGTGGCCGAGGAGCACTTCCTGCCCTACTCCGCCGAGGACGCGGTCGAGATGATCCTGGCCGCCGGCGACACCCCGGACGGCCCGACCCGGGGGATGACCCTCGAGCGGCTGCGCCAGGGCCCGCTCCGGCTCAACGTCGCGGACCCCGACGTGCCGTTCCTGCCGCAGATCCGCGACCTGGAGCCCTTCCCCCCGCGCAGCCTGCCGGCACCGCTGGGCGCCACCCAGCGCTTCGTACCCACGGGCCGGATCGAGTTCTACAAGGAGGAGGAGCGCTTCCTCGCCAGCGGCCAGCAGGTCCCCACCCACCTCGACCCGCACGACGATGGGGTGCACGACCCAGCCGCCTACCCGCTGCAGATCCTCTCACCGCACTCCAAGTGGCGCATCCACTCCACCTACGGCAACAACCCCTGGCTGGCCGAGATCCACGGCGACCGGCCCAAGGTGCTGCTCCACCCCGAGGACGCCCGCGCCCGCGGGATCCGCGACGGGGACGGGATCGAGGTGGCGAACGGCCGCGGGCAGCTCGGTGCCTGGGCCAAGGTCACCGAGGCGCAGCGCCCCGGCTCGGTGACCCTGCACGAGGGTTGGTGGCCACGGCTGTTCCGGTCCGGCAAGGGCATCAACGAGCTGACCACCTCCGAGGTCAACCCGATCCACGAGATCCACAACGTCCCGAACATGTGGGCACCGTCGACCCCATGGAAGGACTGCCGCTGCGAGGTGCGCCTTGCCTGACGACGTCCTGGGAGCCCTGCTCGCCGGTGCCGAACCGGACGAGCTCGCCACCGACACCCATCGCCGCAGCGCCATCGAGGCGCTCCCGCCGGCCTCCCGCGACTGGGGTCGGATCGACGCCCGCTCCGAGGAGCCGCGCTGGGGGATGCTGGTCGACGCCGAGCGGTGCATCGGCTGCTGGTCCTGCGCGGTGATCTGCCGTTCGGAGAACGACGTGCCCGTCGGGATGTGGTGGAACCGCATCCTCACCGACGGCGACGGCCTCGACACCCCGTCGGTGGACGAGCACGGGCAGCTGTCCATGGAGTGGCTGCCGCTGGCCTGCCAGCACTGCGACGACGCCCCGTGCGAGAAGGTCTGCCCCACCGCGGCCACCTTCACCGACGAGGAGGGCATCGTCGGCGTCGACCCCGACCGTTGCATCGGCTGCCGGTACTGCATGGCGGCCTGCCCGTACGGGGTCCGGGTCTTCAACTGGGGCCCCGGCGAGCACGCCCCCGGGGTGGACGAGGGCATGGTCGCCCCCCGCCCGGTCGGCACGGTCGAGAAGTGCACGCTGTGCGTCCACCGGCTCGCCGAGGACCAGGTCCCGTCCTGCGTCGTGTCGTGTCCGGCGCAGGCCCGGATCTTCGGGGACCTGAACGCCGAGGACAGCCGGATCACCCAGCTGCTGCGCGACCGCGGGGGCGAGCAGCTGCTCGGTAGCAAGGGCACCGAGCCCAAGGTCCGCTACCTGCCACCTCGACGGAGGCGATCGCTGTGAGCCTCGCGACCCCCACCTCGACCTCAACGTCCGCGAGACCGGGTGCGCGGTTGCTGGCCTGGTACGCCCTGCTGGGCGCCGGCGTGCTGGTCGGCATCGCGAGCTTCGCCTACCAGTGGCAGACCGGGCTGACCGTCACCGGGCTGACCAACGCCGCCACCTGGGGGCTGTACATCGTCGTGTTCATGTTCCTGGTGGGGATCTCCGCCGGCGGACTGATCGTGGTCGCCGGCAGCGAGCTGGTGGACAGCCACCGGTTCGAGCCGCTGTCCCGGCTGGCGGTGATCGTCTCCGGTACCGCGGTCCTCGGTGCCGCGATCTCGATCATCCCCGACCTGGGCCGGCCGCAACGGGCCTGGGCGATGATGGTCTCACCGCAGCTGATGTCCCCGCTGGTCTGGGACATGGCGGTGATCTCGGTCTACCTCACCATCGCCGCCATCGACCTGTGGATCCTGACCCGGCCGACGCCGATGCCGAGGACGCTCCGGCGCATGGCGATCGTGACCCTGCCGGTCGCCGTCCTCGTGCACTCCGTGACCGCGTGGATCTTCGGGTTCCTGGTGGCCCGGCCGTTCTGGAACACCGCCATCCTCGCGCCGCTGTTCATCTCCTCGGCGCTGGTGTCGGGCACGGCGCTGGTGCTCGTGGTGACCTACGTGACCGCCCGCACCACCGCCTGGCGGCCGCCGTCGACCATCTACGCGGACCTGGCCCGGCTGCTGGTCTGGTTCGTGGCGGTCGACCTGTTCCTGCTCGCCACGGAGCTGATCACGGCCTACACCTCCCAGACCGCCTACCACCTCGCCCCGCTCGAGATGCTGTTCACCGGCCGGCTCGCGCCGCTGTTCTGGTCCCAGCTGGTTCTCGGGGTCGCGGTGCCGCTGGTGGTCTACGCGACCCCTGCACTGCGTCGGCGGACCCCGCTGGTGGTGGCCGCTGCGGTGCTGTCGATCCTCGGGGTGTTCGCCAAGCGGGTCAACATCCTGATGCCCGGCATGTACGACCTGCAGATCGCGCTCGACCCCGGCATCCCGCTCGGTCGGGCGGGACAGGGCTTCGGGATCGACACGCTCTACGTGCCGACGGTGGTCGAGTACGGGGTCATGCTGGGCCTGTTCGCCTTCCTCGCGATGCTCATCACGCTCGGAGTCCGGCGGTGGGTGGCACCGGCCGCCGCGACGACCGAGCGCCCATGACGAGCCCGAAGCTGCCGTTGCTCCAGGCGGGTCACGGTGGGCCCCTCGGCCCGTCGCCCTTCGCGTCAACGGCACCCAGCATCGTGATCGCGTTGCTGTCGCTGGTGGCGGCCGGGGTCTGGGTGGTCGCCGACGCCGCGCTGCCGGGTGGGCGGGTCCTGGCGGTGCACCTGCTCACGCTCGGAGCGCTCACGACCCTGATCCTGACGTTCAGCGAGCACTTCACCCGCACGCTGACCCGTACCCCCGGGGACCGGCACGTCGCCTGGCCGATCGTGACCAGCGTGAGCATCGTGCTGCTGCTGGTCGGGCTGGCGACCCGGCTCCTGCCGGTGCTGGCGGTCGGGGCGACCGCCACCCTCGCGGTCGTCGGCGCGGCGCGCTGGCGGCTCCGCCGGCTGCGGAGCCGGGCGGTCGGGGCCCGCTTCCTGTGGGTGGTGCGCAGCTACGAGCAGGCGCACGTGCTGTTCCTGGTGGCCGGGGTACTCGGCGGAGCGCTCGGGCTGGGGCTCGTGACCGGGCCGTGGTTCGCTGCCGTGCGTCTGGCCCACCTGCACGCCAACATCCTCGGGTGGGCCGGGCTGACCCTGCTCGCCACGCTGGTCTTCTTCGGCCCGACCATGGTCCGGACCCGCATCGAGCCCGGCGCCGATGCGGACGCGGCGAGGCTCCTGCCCGCCGGTGCGCTCGCCCTGGGCCTCGCGGTCCTACTACTGGCCGCGTCGGGCATGAGCGGACCGTGGGGTGTCGTCTCGCGGGTGGCTGCCGGCGGTGCGCTGGCCGTGGTCGCCACCATCGCGACCGCGGTGCTGCTGCCAGTGCTCCGGGCCGCGCTGCGGGCCGCTCCGTCCGGGCCCCGTCCCGCCGTGCTCGGGACCTGCGGATGGTTCATCGCGGTGCTGTAGGCCGATGTGGCCCTGGTCACCGCCGGGGCGTGGTCCCTGCTCGACGCACTTGGGCTCGCGGCGATGCTCGGGGTGCTCGGCCAGGCCATGCTGACGACGCTGACCTACCTCGCCCCCATGCTGCAGGGCCGGAGCAGCACCGCACGCGAGGTGATCCGCGCGCGACTCGAGCGCGGGGCGACCACCCGCACCCTCGTCGCCAACCTCGGGGTGCT
>PWTE01000279.1 GCA_003563915.1 Nitriliruptoraceae bacterium | reverse complement strand
GCCTCATGCTGGTAGGCATCGCCGGCCCCGCCACCGCCCGCCCGAGCTTCGCTGGCCCACCGGCCGGCGGCAACGCTGCAGCCCCCGCCCCTGGCGATCAGTCGATCGCCGCGATCGCTATCGATGCAGGCTTCGACGAACTGGTCGGCGCGCTGGTCTATGTCGACGAAGAGCTTGATGCTGGCTTGGTCGACCTGTTCCTGGACGGCACGGACCAGTACACCGTCTTCGCTCCGACCGACGAAGCCTTCGAAGGTCTCTACGAGTTCCTGGGAGTTGGCGGAATCACCGAGCTTGACGCGGAACTCGTGCTGGACGTGCTGCTCTACCACGTCACCGAGGGACGCCGCGCGGCGAACAGCGTGGTTCCCCCGGTCCGTGACCGTCAGATCACCACTCTGCTCGGCGAGCGCTTCTCGGTCAACAGCAAGGGTGTGATCAGCGACATCTTCGGCCAGGAGGCCAACATCGTTGCCCCGAACATCTCAGCCAGCAACGGTGTGATCCACGTCATCGACACCGTCATCCTGCCGATCGATCAATAGGCCGGCGTTACTCACGAGCATGGGCCGAACGTTGAGCCCGGTTCAGCCGCGGGGCTGGGGCACGTTGCCCAGCCCCGCGGCTGTCTGTTCGTTCAGCAGCCCGGGCCGTCGCTAGAACCTGGGCACCACCCCAGGTTCTCTCACGTGGCCGGAGCCCGGGGTTCTGGCCGCGGTCGAGGGCCGGCGCCGGTGATCAGCCTTCCAGGGCGAAGAGGTCGCGGAGTTCGGACGGGGGTGGGACCTCGAGCTGGTCGAACCGGCACGACCCGACGTCGCGGTCGGGGCGCCAGCGCTGGAAGCGGGCGCTGTGGCGGAAGCGGTCGCCTTGGAGCTGCTCGTAGGCGACCTCGGCGACCAGCCCGAGCCGCAGCAGCTCCCACGAGGTATCCCGCCCGCCGCTCCACCGGTGCTGGCCGCGCGGGGTGCTGTCGGTGCCGTCCCCCTCCAACCAGGGATGGTCCACCACCTCGCCGTCCTGAACCCGGTGGGACGCGATCTCGTCGATCAGCTCGGAGCGCCGCGCGGCGGCGAACGATGATGCCACCCCGACGTTGACCAGCCGCCCGTGATCATCCCACAGCCCCAACAACAGCGATCCGACCCCGGCACCGTCCTTGTGCCAGCGGAAGCCGGCAACCACGACGTCAGCGGTGCGCTGCTGCTTGACCTTCACCAAGGTGCGCTTGCCCGGCGCGTACGGGTCCGCGAGCGGCTTGACGATGACGCCGTCCAAGCCGGCCCCCTCGAAGCGGGCGAACCAGTCCTGGGCGGTGTCTGGGTCGGTCGTTGCCGGGGTGAGGTGGACCGGCGGGGTCACCCCCTGCAACCTCGACTCCAGCCGGGCGCGGCGCTCGGAGAACGGGGCGCCCATCAGGTCCTCGTCGCCGTCCACCAACAGGTCGAAGGCGACGAACCGGGCCGGGGTCTCCTCGGACAGCAGCGACACCCGCGACGCGGCCGGGTGGATGCGGTTGGACAGCGCGTCGAAGTCCAGGCCATCGCCGACGGGTACCACCAGCTCCCCGTCCAGCACGACCTGCGACGGCAGCAGCGAACGCAAAGGGTCCGCCAACTCCGGGAAGTAGCGGTCCAGCGGCTTGCCGTTGCGGCTCTGCAGCGTGAGCTCGTCGCCGTCGCGGAACACCAGGCAGCGGAAGCCATCCCACTTCGGCTCGTACAGCAGGTCGCCGGTGGGTAGCTCACGGGACAGCTTCGCGAGCATCGGGTCGATGGGTGGCTGCAGCGGGAGCATGCCGGTCCCTCCAGGTCAGCGACAGCGAGGCAGAACGAACGGCACGCTACGCGCCGGCCGACCCGCCCGACAGCCCCGGCCGACCCGCCCGACAGCCCGGCCCGGGTGCGCGGTCAGCTCGACCGGATGGTCGCCGAGCGCGCAGGAGGAGTTGCGTCCGACCCCCGGGTCGCGACACACTCGGTCCATGCGCCCGATCAGCAGCCCCGTTCCCGACCCGGCAGATGCCAGTCGCGGTGAGCTGCGTGCGCTCCAGGCCCTGCTCGTGGGCCTCTTCGTGCTGCTCGTTATCTGATGCCGCGGCGCCGTCCCACCCGTACGACGGTGACGCGGAGGCAGGATCCCGGGGCCAGCAGCAGCACGACGGACGCCGTCCAGGTGGGCGGTGAGGAGCACGAGCATGGGTGACACGGTCGTCCACGACCGGACCGCGGCGGCGGTCCACCCTGCCGTGGCGCGGGACGCTGGTGTCCGGGATCGATCCACCGACAGAACCCGACCGCTGGGTCGCGTTCCGGACCATGGAAAGGAGACCGGATGAGTGTGATCCGGCTCAAGGTGCCCCCAGACCACACCCCGGAGGAGGAAGCCGCCCTGGTCGCCGAGGTAGCGGCCTCCTTCGAGGAGTCGACCGGCTCCAAGGACGTGACCGTCGAGGTCGAACGTTCCGAGGAGGTCGACTTCCGGTCCCTGCACGCCCAGTCCTCGTCGCGCTGGACGGACTGAGCGCCGCGACCGGTACCCCGCACGCGACCGGCTGTCACCGCCGGCTGGCTGCCCCACCCCTGGAGGCCTGTTGATGGATGCGCGCACGATCGTGGAGAAGATCTGGGACGACCATGTGGTGCGTTCCGAGGAAGGGGTGCCGGATCTGTTGTACGTGGATCTGCACCTGGTGCACGAGGTGACCTCGCCGCAGGCGTTCGAGGGTCTGCGGTTGGCGGGGCGCGAGGTGCGCCGTCCGGATCTGACGTTGGCGACGATGGATCACAACGTGCCGACCGATCCGCGGCAGGTGTCGGGGGAGCTGCCGTTGACCGATGAGCTCTCCGCGGTGCAGATGGAAGCGCTCAGGACCAACTGTGCGGAGCAGGGGATCCGGCTGTTCGAGATGGGCAGCCGCAACCAGGGGATCGTGCACATCATCGGCCCGGAGCTGGGGTTGACCCAGCCGGGGGCGGTGATCGTGTGTGGGGATTCTCATACGGCGACGCACGGGGCGTTCGGGGCGTTGGCGTTCGGGATCGGCACCTCCGAGGTGGAGCACGTGCTGGCGACGCAGACGTTGCCGCAGCGGATGCCGAAGACCCTGGCGATCGAGGTCGAGGGGGCGTTGCCAGCCGGGACGGAGGCGAAGGACCTGATCCTGCACATCCTGAACGTGATCGGGGTGGATGGCGGGGTCGGCCACGTCATCGAGTACCGCGGTGAGGCGATCCGTGACCTGTCGATGGAAGGCCGGATGACGGTCTGCAACATGTCCATCGAGGGCGGCGCACGGGCCGGGTTGATCGCGCCGGACGAGACCACGTTCGCCTACCTGAAGGACCGGCCGTTCGCACCGAAGGGCGAGCAGTGGGACCAGGCGGTCGAGGCGTGGCGCAGCCTGGTGACCGACGAGGGTGCGGCGTTCGACCGGACGGTGACCATCGATGCGTCGAAGGTGGCGCCGACGGTGACGTGGGGCACGACCCCCGCACAGTCGATCCGGATCGACGAGACGATCCCGACGCTCGGTGACGCGCCGGACGAGATGACGGCGAGGCAGTGGGAGCGGGCCTTCGAGTACATGGGCCTCGCCGGGGGTGAGGCGCTGGGTGACCTACAGCTCGACAAGGTGTTCATCGGGTCGTGCACGAACGGGCGGATCGAGGACCTGCGGCAGGTGGCCCGGATCGTCGAGGGCCGCAAGGTGGCGGACAACCTCGAGGTGATGGTGGTGCCTGGCTCCGGACTGGTGAAGGCCGCCGCCGAAGCGGAGGGCATCGCGGACGTGCTGATCGAGGCCGGGATGGACTGGCGGGAGCCGGGCTGTTCGATGTGCCTGGGGATGAACCCGGATCAGCTGGCACCCGGCGAGCGGGCTGCGTCGACCTCGAACCGCAACTTCGAGGGGCGGCAGGGCTTCAAGGGGCGTACGCACCTGGTGTCGCCGGCGATGGCGGCCGCCGCCGCGGTGGAGGGCCGGCTGGTGGACGTGCGCGGCTACCTCGACGACAGCGCCGACAACAAGGACGCATGATGGAACCGGTCAACGTGGTGCAGGGGCGGGCGTGTCCGATAGACCTCAACGATGTGGACACGGACCTGATCATCCCCAAACAGTTCCTGAAGTCGGTGAATAAGACCGGGTTCGGACCGTTCGCGTTCAACGAGCGTCGCTACCTCGACGACGGCTCGCCCGATCCGGACTTCCCGATGAACCGGCCGGAGCATCAGGGTGCGCCGGTGCTGGTGGCTGGCCGCAACTTCGGGTGCGGATCGTCGCGGGAACATGCGCCGTGGGCGCTGCAGGACGCCGGGTTCGACGCGATCATCGCGCCGTCCTTCGCGGACATCTTCCGCACCAACTGCGCCAAGATCGGGATCGTGTGCGTCGAGCTCGACGAGCCGGCCGTGCGGCGGCTGTTCGACCTGATCGTCGCGGACCCGTCCGTGGAGGTCACGGTCGACCTCGAGGAGCAGACCGTGACGGCACCCGGCGCCGGTGGGCTGGAGGGGGTCGACGCATCCTTCGACATCGACCAGCACACCAAACACTGCCTGCTCAACGGCCTCGACGACATCGCGCTCACCCTCGAACACGCCGGGGACATCGACGCCTACGAAGCCTCCCGCGCCGCCTGGCGCCCCGCCGTCCCGAGCGCCTGAGCGAGGCCGCGGCGTGGTGCGCTTGGCTACCTGGCGCGTTCGTCGGCCCTAGGATCGAGGTCAGTAGGTCTTTCCGGGAGAGGAGCATCAGGTGGCTCGGCTCCTCGTGGTGGATGACGAGGCGCAGATCCTCACGGCGCTTCGCCGTGGCCTGTCACGGGTCGGCCACGAGGTCGACGTGGCACCCACCGCCGAGGAAGGGCTGATCCAGGCGGCGGCCCGGCAGCCGGATCTGGTGCTGCTCGATCTGCGGCTGCCCGACCTCGACGGCATCGAGGTGGTCAAGCGGCTGCGTGCGTGGACCCAGGTGCCGATCCTCCTGCTCTCCGGCAACGGCACGGAGCGTGCCCGCGTCGCGGCGCTCGATGCCGGTGCGGACGACTTCGTCGACAAGCCGTTCTCGATGGAGGAGCTGCGTGCCCGGGTCGGGGCGGCGTTACGTCGCAGTGCGGCAGCGATATCGGAGTCCCGTCTACCTCGGCTCCGTCACGGTGTCGTCGACGTCGACCTGGTGGAACGACGGGTCGAGGTCGCCGGTGAGGAGGTGAAGCTGACGCCGATCCAGTGGCGACTCCTGGAGGTGCTGGCGACCAACTCGGGGCGGCTGCTCACCTACGACCAGGTCATCGCGAAGGTGTGGTCCGAGCAGCACGGCGACGAAGCGCGTGACTCGCTCCGGGCACACGTGCGCACGCTGCGGCGCAAACTCGGCGACGATGCCACCGCACCCCGCTTCATCGAGACCGAGCTCGGTGTCGGCTACCGCTGGATCGCCGAGTCGACGTCGTGACCCTGGATCCGTCCACCCGCGCAGCGTGCGAGGCTCTCGCCGCGGTGACCGCGGAGGCCCTGCGGGCCCAGGGCGTCGACCTCTACGTCCCCGGGCCGTCCGAGCCGCAGCTGGCGGGCACCTCGGATCAGCCGGGGAGCGATGGCAACGGCGCTGCCGGGCCGGTGCAGGAGGCGCTGAACTCTGGAGGTCTCGTCAGCCTGCCGCCACGGACAGGTGAGGGGACGGAAGCGGGCGCCGTGACCCTGGTCGCTCGGGCCCTTCAGGGAGCGCGAGGTGAGCCGATCGGGGTGCTCGTGGCTCGCTGGCCGACACCGCACCACCTCGCGGTCGAGGACGAGCAGGCCCTGCAGAGCGCCGCGAGCGCCGCCGTGCGGTTGCTCGAGCTGGACGAGCGGGCTCGCAGCAGTGCACAGGTCATCGACCTGATGCCGAACGCGGTCGCGCTGCTCGATCCCGACGGGTCGATCCGTCAGGCCAACGCGGCGTTCGAGGAACTGCTCGGTGACGGCGAGGTCCTGGACCTCGAAGGCCGGGTGTTCATCGACCTGGTGGCACCCCACCACCGGGTCCGCGTCGCGACCGAGCTGGCGCGGCTGCTGGTGGGACGGCGCGAACGCAGCCGCTCCACCTGCGAGCTGGTCGCGGCGGACGGCCGGAACGTCCCGTGCTCGCTGCACGCCGCACGGCACGGTGACCGGCTCGATCGGCTGCAGGTCACTGTGCAGGATCTGACGGAGCAGCAGGTGGTGGCGGAGCGCCACAGCCAGCTCTCGGAGCAGCTCGCGCGGGCGCAGCGCCTGGATGCCGTCAGCCAGGTCGCAGGCGGTCTGGCGCATGACCTGAACAACCTCATCGCGGTGATGACCTCCAACCTGGGGATGGCCAAGGAATCGCTCGCCGAAGCACCGCCGACCTCGACGGCTGCCCAAGAGGCGTTCGAGGACCTGGGTGAACTGGAGCGCGCGGTCGAACGCGCCGGTGCACTCACGAACCAGCTGCTGTCCCTCTCCCGAGACCAGGATGGCGTCGAGGGGACGGCCGACGTCCCAGAGGTGCTCGCCTCCCTGCAGGCACTGGTCGGCCGCACCCTGCCCCCTGACGTCCGGTTCGAGGTGTGCGGTCCCGAGGAGCTCCCGGAGCTGGCGGTGGACCCGATCCAGCTCGAGCGCACGCTGCTCAACCTCGTCATCAACGCCCGTGACGCCGTGGAGGAACGTGGCGGCACCATCCGCCTCGAGGTGGAGCGGCGCCGCAAGGCGGTCAGCACTCCCCGGGAGGTCGGCGCCGGAGGCGATGGGAGAGCGACGCAACCTCGGGACGGGGTCTGCATCGTGGTGCGGGACGACGGCTGCGGGATGGACGAGCGGACCCGGGCGCGAGCCTTCGACCCGCTGTTCACCACCAAGCGTGATCGCGGTGGCAGCGGTCTGGGGCTTGCGACGGTCCTCGCGTTCGTCGAGCAGGCCGACGGCGACATCGAGCTGCGCTCCACCCGCGGTGAGGGCACCGAGGTCCAACTGT
This sequence comes from Nitriliruptoraceae bacterium, assembly GCA_003563915.1. Taxonomy (GTDB): domain Bacteria; phylum Actinomycetota; class Nitriliruptoria; order Nitriliruptorales; family Nitriliruptoraceae; genus CSSed11-175R1. Next base: position 4,910 of record PWTE01000279.1, on the reverse strand, counting down.
GGTTGCCGTCCACCGTCAGCGAACCGGCTGCCGTGTCGGTCGGTGGCGACGTCCCGGTGGCGGGGGCACGCATCGTCCTGGTCGACCCCGGAGAGCGGACGCGCCGCATCATCACCGAGATGCTGGTCGGGGCGGGCTACCGGGTCACGGCCGTCGCCTCGGCAGAGGCAGCTCTCGAAGCGGTCGAGCGTGAGCAGCCCGACCTGCTGATCACGGAGCTGACGCTCCCGTCGATGCAGGCGGCGCGGCTGCTCGACCTGGCGGCCGAGCTACCAGCGACACCGCGTCTCCTGGCCCTCGCCTCGGTCTCGCAGCCGAGCGCGATCCATGGCACGCCGGTGCTGGTCAAGCCGTTCAGCCACGCGCGGCTGCTGCGGACCGTGAGCGAGGTGCTCCAGGACCTGTGATCACGGCCGGTCACGCAGGACACCACGTTATCCTCGGGTTGACGAGGAGGTCCCCATGCCGAGCGTGTTCACCCGCATCATCGACGGGGAGTTGCCGGGGCGGTTCGTCTGGAAGGACGCCACCTGCGTCGGTTTCCTGTCGATCAACCCGATCACACCGGGGCACAGCCTGGTCGTGCCCCGCCAGGAGGTCGATCACTGGCTCGACCTGGACACGGACACGTGGCAGCACCTCTCGGAGGTCTCGCGTGTGGTCGGGGAAGGCGTCCAGCGAGCGTTCTCGCCCCCACGGGTAGGACAGATGATCGCCGGTTTCGAGGTCCCGCACGTCCACCTCCACGTCCTGCAGTTGCGTGAGCTCGCCGACCTGAGCTTCGAGCGCGCCGACCCGGATCCTGATCCCGGCGAGATGGACGCGGCTGCGGCGGCGATCCGTGCAGCTCTGGCCGAGCTCGGCTTCGGGGATCAGATCCCCGCTTCATGACCGTGCCTCCGGCCGGGTCTCCCCTGCAGCTGACCGATGAGGTGGGCGACGCTCTGCGCGATGGTGCACCGATCGTCGCGCTGGAGTCGACGATCCTCGCCCACGGGCTGCCCCGCCCACGCAACCTCGAGGTAGGAGCGGCGGTCGAGTTGCAGTTACGCCGGGCTGGGGTGGTGCCGGCCACCATCGCGGTCCTGGACGGTCACGCACGTATCGGTCTGACCTCGTCCGAACTGGAACGGGTCGCGATGTCACCGGAGGTCGCCAAGGCCAGCGTCCGCGACCTGCCGGTCGTGCTCGCCGCTGGTCGTGACGCCGCGACGACCGTGGCCTCGACCGCGTTCCTGGCCGACCATGCTGGTATCCGGGTCTTCGCGACCGGCGGGCTGGGCGGCGTGCACCGCGATGCGATGGAGAGCTTCGACGAGTCGGCGGACCTGCAGACCCTGGGCCGGACCCCGATCGCGGTGGTCTCGGCCGGGGTCAAGTCGATCCTGGATGTGCCGGCGACCCTCGAGCGGCTGGAGACCTTGGGGGTCACCGTCGTGGGCTACCGCACGGACCGGTTCCCCGGGTTCTACGTCACCGATTCGGGTGAGCCGGTCGACCACCGCGTCGAACGACCCAGCGAGGTGGCCGCGATCCTGGCCGCCGTCGATGCGTTGGGGATCCGGTCCGCCGTCGCGGTCGCGAACCCGCTGCCACTCGACGAGCAACTCGATCCCGAGCTGCACCAGCGGGTCCTGGACGACGCGTTGACGGCGGCATCCGATGCCGGGCTGCGCGGCAAGGAGGTCACGCCCTTCCTGCTCGACCACATCCAGCGCGCCACCTCCGGCGAGAGCCTGGAAGCCAACGTGCGGGCGGTCAGCAGCAACGTGACGCTCGCGGGGGAGATCGCCCGCGCGTGGAGCGAGCGGCTGACGGCGCGCTGATGGAGGCCACGGCCGGTCGGCGAGGCAGCGTGCTCATCGTCGGCGATGTGATCGACGACGTGATCGTGCGGCCGTTGGAGCCGGTCCGACGTGGCACCGACACCAGCGCGCGTATCAGCGCGAGCCCGGGCGGGTCGGGCGCCAACCAGGCGGTGTGGTTGGCGGCGCACGGAGCGACGGTGCGGTTCGTCGGCCGGGTCGGCAGCCAGGACGTCGAACGTCACCGGGAGCTGTTCGTGGCGGCCGGCGTCGAGCCCCACCTCGTCGGCGACCGACAGCTGCCGACGGGGAGGATCGTGATCCTCGTCGACCCCGGCGACGGGGAGCGCACGATGTACACGGATCGTGGTGCCAACCTCGCCCTGCAGCGCCAGGACCTGCCGGATGCCCTCCTCGACGAGGTCGGCTGGTTGCACCTGTCGGGCTACAGCCTGTTCGAACCGTCGGTCCGCGAGGCCGTCCTGGACCTGGTGGAGCGCGCCCGGCGCCGTGCGATCCCGCTGTCGGTCGATCCCGCCTCCACAGCCTTCCTCACGGCGGTCGGGGTCCCGACCTTCCTCAGCTGGCTGGCCGGGGTGACGACGCTGTTCCCGAACCTCGACGAGGGGCGGCTGCTCACCGGCGCGCAGGACCCCTACCAGGTCGTGCACGAACTGCTGACCCACGTCGAGGAGGTCGTGCTGAAACTGGGTGCGGACGGGGCGCTGTACGCCGTGCGCGGCGGTAGGCCGGTGCACCTGCCGGCGGTAGCGGTCGACGTGGTCGACACGACCGGGGCGGGCGACGCGTTCTGTGGTGCCTTCCTCGCCGCCCGTATGGCCGGACGTGACGCCGGTGACGCGTTGGCGGCTGCGATCGCCGCCGGTGCCCGGGCCGCAGGCGTCGCGGGAGCGCGACCGGGCTAGCCGCGGCGGCGCAGCTCGATCGCTGGACAGCGGTCCATGACCACGTCCAGTCCGGCGTCGCGCGCTCGCTTGGCCGCGTCGTGATCGATGACACCCAGTTGCATCCAGACCGCCTTGGCGCCGATATCGATCGCTTCGTCGACGTGCTGCCCCGCTCGGTCCGATCGCCGGAAGATGTCGACCAGGTCCACGTCGACCGGGACGGACCGTAGATCGGGGTAGGCCTGGCGCCCACGGACCTCGTCCGCATGGGGCGTGACGGGGATCACCTCGTAGCCGTGATCGAGCAGGACCCCCATGACGCCGTAGCTCGGACGCTGTGGTCGGGGGGAGGCGCCGACCATCGCGATGACCCGCGTCCGATCGAGCAGACGACGAGCGGTCGCGGTCACCTCGTCGTCGGTGTGGGAGATCGTCATAGCTTCACCTTCGGGACACAGCGGCAACCCGTGCGGAGGTACCGTCATTCCTGGGTACGCATCTCCTGCGTACCATGGTTGGCGCGACGACCGGCGAGGGAGAGCGCGGTGGCACGGAAGCGAGCAGCGGAACAGGACACGACCCCGCGACCCAAGGACCCTCAGGCCCCGAAGGGCCGACCCACCTACGGTCGCAAGCAGCGCCAGGCAGAGGCGCGACGTCGAGCGCGGCAACGGATGATCAAGCGGCGGATCGGCTGGACCGTCTTCATCCTCGCGATCCTCGCCGTGATGGTCGTCCTGGTGATGTTCGACATCGGTGCGGTGACCCCGCAGGGGCTGTGATCAGCAGCGGGACACGGCGGAGGTCGTTGAGAGCGGGTGACGGGAATCGAACCCGCATCACTAGCTTGGAAGGCTAGGGCTCTGGCCATTGAGCTACACCCGCGGGTGCGGGGATGCTACCGGCCGGGTCCACCCTGGCCGCAAAGAGGCCGGTGGTCCCGCACGCTCGGGCCCTCCGGTGTCAACGGAAGGACGCACGCTCGCTAGCGTGCGGGGAACCAGACCCACGTGATCGACCCATGAGGAGTCGCCGTGACCACGATGAAGGACCGGTTGCGCATCGTCCCCGAGTTCCGCACGGACGAGCACGAGCGCATCCTCGAGCTGATGTTCGGCAAGCTCGAGCGTCGGCTGGCCCGGTGGGATCCCGAACAGGTCGAGCTCGAACTGTCCGTCAAGGATCGTGACACGCCGAAGCAGCGGATGGTCCTCGAGTGCTGGATCGCGGGGCAGGACCGCTTCGTCGCGACCTCCACGGAACAGGACCTCATGAAGGCGGTGGTCGAGGTCCGTGACACGATGCGGCGTCAGATCAACCGGGCCGTGACCAAGCGTGAAGCAGCGCGCAAGCGCTGAACCGTTCCGGTCGGGGTGGCCGGATTCGAACCGGCGGCCCCCTGCTCCCAAAGCAGGTGCGCTAACCAAGCTGCGCCACACCCCGGAGCCGCGCAGCGTAGCCGGGTGGACCGGCGGTTCGGTCGTCGCGCGCGGTCATCCGGGACCGCGGCTACAGCTCGATGCCCAGCAGATGGCTGCCCAGGGTGGTCACGGCCATCGCGAGGCTCGCGCCGATCACGATGCGTAGTAGCGCCCGGCGACGGTCCGCACCTCCGACGGTCGCGCTCAGCACCGCCAGCACGACGAGCGCGAGCAGGGTCCCGGCGGCGATCGTCGGCACCATCGCCCCGATCGGGGCGAACACGACCGCGACCACGGGGATCCCGCCACCGACCACGAACGATGCCGCCGAAGCGAGCGCTGCTTCCCAGGGCCTGGCGGCCAACTCCTCGGTGATCCCGAGCTCCTCGCGCGCATGCGCCCCCAGAGCATCGGCCTCGGTGAGCTCCCGAGCGACCGTACGGGCGGTCTCCGGGCTCGCGCCGCGCGCCTCGAACAGTTGCGCGAGCTCCGCGAGCTCCTCGTCGGGGGAGTCCTCGTGGGCGAGCCGCTCCCGTTCGAGGTCGGCTCTCTGCGCGTCGCGAGCCGCGGATACCGCCACGTACTCGCCGACCCCCATCGACGAGGCGCCGGCGATCAGCCCGGCCGTGGCAGCCAGCAGGACCGGATCGCGGGACGTCGCTGCGGCCGCGACCCCGACCGTCAACGCCGCCGTGGAGACGATGCCGTCGTTCGCGCCCATCCCCGCGGCGCGGAGTCGGTTGCTCCAGGCCGTCGCCGGTCCACGGTCCGCGTTG
>PWTE01000179.1 GCA_003563915.1 Nitriliruptoraceae bacterium | reverse complement strand
CGGACGTGCCCAAGCGCGCGGTGGCCTGGGACGATGAGGACCTGGCGGTCGACTGGCCCGTGGCCGAGCCGATCGTGTCGGAGGCCGATCGGGCCAACCCGACCCTGGCGGAGCTGCTGGGCCGGCCGGTCTGACGCAGCGTCGCCGCGGGCGCCCTGGGGGTGTGGACAACTCGCCGGGTTCGATCCTGCGACCCGTCGTAGGCTCGGGCGCTGTTCGCGGCCGTTGCGGACGACAGCAGGAGGAGGCACGATGCCGACCGACGAACGGGATCGACGCGCCCTGGTGCGTGCCGCTGCGGACAGCTGGGGCGAGGAGGTGGCTGCCACCTTGTCCGAGTTGCTGCCCCCGGCCGGCGCCCGCCCGGCGACCAAGACCGACATCGACGGGGTGCTGGTCGCCATGGATGCGATGGACGCACGCCTCGAGGGGAGGATGGACGGTCTCGAGGGACGCATGGACCGCCTCGAGGGACGGATGGACGGCGTCGAGGGTCGGCTGGACCGGGTCGAGGAGCGCTTGGGAGGCGTCGAGCGTGAAGTCCGCGGGCTGGGGGAGCGCATCGACGGGATCGTCCACCGGGTCAACGCCGACGCCGAGCGCCGGTTCACCGACCTGGTGACCAGTCAGACCCGCGCTCTCATGCTGTCGCTGTTCGGCACCGTCGTCGTGATCGCCGCTCTGGCCTTCGGGCTGCGCTGAGCCAGGGGCCGGCGCAGCTGCGGCACCGTGGCACCGTCGGCACGGCGGCCGCCTTCCGCCTTGCCGCTCGTCAGCTCCGCAACACCGCCCCCGCCCGGCCCGCGAGCTCGGCGCCGATCGCCAGCGCCGAGGTGGCGGCCGGCGACGGAGCGTTGACGAGGTGGATGGTCCGGCCGAGCTCGCGGACCGTGAAGTCGTCGACGAGCCTGCCGCTCCGGTCGACCAGTTGCGCCCGCACGCCCCAGGGGCCACGGCGCAGGTGTGCCGCCTCGATGGCCGGGACGTAGCGCTGGACGGCGCGGACCATGGCGCTGAGCGAACGGTCGCGCCAGAGCTCGCCGGCGGCGACGCGCGCGTGGGCGCGGGCCAGGCGCCAGGTGCCCGGGAAGGCCAGCAGGTCCCGGACGTCGTTGCCATCCACGCTGGATGGGGAGCGTCCATTGCGGGCGAGGACGGGAACCGCGTTCGGGCCGACCCAGACCTGGCCGTCCACGCGTCGGGTGAGGTGCACGCCGAGGAAGGGCAGGCCGCCGCCGGTCGGGACCGGGTAGATGTTGCCGCGGACGAGGTGACGCTGGTCCGGGCGGAGCTCGAGCCACGAGCCGCGGATCGGGACGATGCGGACGTCATCGTGGGTCGGCGCACCGGTCGCCGTCGCCGTCGCCGTCGCCGTCGCCGTCGCGGCGAGGAGGCGGTCGGCCTGGAGGCCGCCGCAGACCACCACCGCCCGGGCGGTGAGCTCGTGCCCGCGCGTGCTGGTGACGTCGACCTGGTGGTCGCGGGTGTGGAGGTCGACCACCTCGGTGCTGGTGCGGACCTCGCCACCGGCGTGCCGGATGGCGTCCGTGAGCGCGTGGCAGACCGCGTGGAAGTCGGTCACGGCGGTCTCCGGGGTCCACAGCCCGGCGACGCCGGTGACGTGGGGCTCGTGGTCGCGCAGCCCCTCGGGACCCAGCCGGTGGATCTCGACGCCGTTGGCCCGTGCGCGCTCCGCCAGCGCGTCCAGGGCGGGCAGCTCCGTGCGGTCGACCGCGACGACGACCTTGCCGGTACGTGCGACCGGCACACCGTGCTCGGTACAGAAGCGCTCCAGCAACGGCTTGCCGGCGCGGGACCAGCGTGCCTTGGCGGATCCCGGCGTGTAGTAGAGGCCCGCGTGGAGCACCCCGGAGTTGCGGGACGACTGCTGCTGGCCGACCTCTGGTTCGCGCTCGAGGACCACGACCTCGAGGTCGGGTCGTCGCTCGAGCAGCCGGTGCGCGGTGGCCAGCCCGACGATCCCGCCGCCGACGATGGCGACGTCGACCTCGGGCCGGGGAAGGGGCATCGGCAGGCTCCGGGAGGGGCGGGCGTGTCACGGTACGCGCGCTCGGGGTCGCGTGGACGTGGGCGCAGCAGCGCGGGTCCGCAGGCGTCGTCGGTGGACCCCGTCCCCGTGCGGGGTCGTGCGGTCGGACCGGGTGGCTGCGGCTGGACCGGGTGGCTGCGGCTGGACCGGGTGGTCGAGGGTGCACGGAACCGCGCTCATCGGCTGTTTCGTGCACGTGTGGCGGGGGATGGCCTGGTGAGGTTGCACGGAACCGCGCTCATCGGCTGTTTCGTGCACGTGTGGTGGGGGATGGCCTGGTGAGGGTGCACGGAACCGCGCTCATCGGCTGTTCCGTGCCTACCCGGTGATCGGCAAGCGGTGATGGGGTCGGTGGTCCCGTCGCTTGGGCGGAACGGAAATTGCGCTATCGTTCCGCTTCCTGGCCGGTCCGCCGGGGGCGTCGGTGCGGAGCGACGCGCGCGTGCGGCTGCCGGCGAGCGCCCACCGCGGGGCTGCGACGGGAAGGGAGCCGAGGTGGCAACGACCAGCACCCACGACGTGGTGTCGACCCACGACGTGCTGCCCACGCGCGTCGATGCGACCAGCGGGACCTACCAGCGCAACCGGGAGCGCAACCTCGAACTCCTCGCGCAGCTGAGCGAGCAGCTCGCGACCGCGCACGGCGGGGGCGGCCCGGACAAGCTCGCCCGGCACCGCAGCCGGGACAAGCTCACCCTGCGCGAGCGCATCGCCCTGCTGCTCGACCCCGGCAGCCACTTCCTCGAGCTCCAGCCGCTGATCGGCCACGGCAGCGACTTCCAGGTCGGCGGCTCCACGATCCAGGGCATCGGGGTGGTCGAGGGGGTGGAGTGCCTCCTCGGTGGGATGGACCCCACCGTCAAGGGCGGCGCGTCCAACCCGTTCAGCGTCACCAAGTCGCTGCGGGCCCTGGAGATCGCACGGGAGAACCGCCTGCCCACCATCAACCTGACCGAGTCCGCCGGGGCGGACCTACGTACCCAGAAGGACATCTTCGTCCGGGGCGGGCGGACCTTCCGGGAGCTGACCGAGCTGTCCAAGGCCGGCGTGCCCACCATCAGCCTGGTGTTCGGCTCCTCCACCGCCGGTGGCGCCTACATCCCCGGCATGTCCGATTACACGGTGCTGATCAAGGAACGCTCGAAGGTCTTCCTCGGCGGGCCGCCGCTGGTCAAGATGGCCACCGGCGAGGACGCGACCGAGGAGGAGCTCGGCGGCGCGGAGATGCACGCGCGCATCTCCGGGCTCGGCGACCACCTCGCCGAGGACGAGCTCGACGGCATCCGCATCACCCGGCAGCTCGTCCGCAACCTCCACTGGCGCAAGCGCGGCCCCGGACCCACCGAGCCGGCGGACGCGCCGCTGTACGACCCGGAGGAGCTGCTCGGCATCGCGAGCGTGGATCTCCGCGAGCCCTTCGACGCCCGCGAGGTCCTCGCCCGCACCCTCGACGGCAGCCGGTTCGAGGAGTTCAAGAGGTCCTACGGCACCAACCTCGTCACCGGGTGGGGGTCGATCCACGGCTACCCCGTCGGGATCCTCGCGAACAACGGGGTGCTGTTCAGCCAGGAGGCGGAGAAGGGTGCCCAGTTCATCCAGCTCGCCAACCGCCGGGACCGGCCGCTCGTCTTCCTGCAGAACATCACCGGGTTCATGGTCGGCACCAGCTACGAGCAGGGCGGCATCATCAAGGACGGCGCGAAGCTGATCAACGCCGTGTCCAACTCCGAGGTGCCGCACCTGACGGTGATGACCGGGGCGTCGTACGGGGCCGGGAACTACGGCATGTGCGGGCGGGCCTACGGGCCGAGGTTCCTGTTCACGTGGCCGAACCACCACATCGCGGTGATGGGCCCACAGCAGCTCGCCGGGGTGCTGTCCATCGTTGCGAAGGCCGCCGCGGAGAACCGCGGGGAGCCGTGGGACGCCGAGCAGGACCAGGCGGTGCGGACCATGGTGGAGACCCAGATCGAGGCGGAATCCAACGCGCTGTTCGCCACCGGACAGGGCTGGGACGACGGCATCATCGACCCGCGGGACACCCGCCACGTGCTCGGCATGGCGCTGTCCGCGGTGCACACCAACGACGTCCGAGGCGGCGACGCCTTCGGCGTGTTCCGGATGTGAGGGGCCGGCGATGACGATCCCCGAGGTGCCCCGGAGTGCCGCCGACGCGCCGTCCGCCGTGGGCGTGCCGTCGGCCGCACCTGCCATCGGCGCGGTCACGGTGCGCCTGCCCCGGGCCGTGCTCATCGCCAACCGCGGCGAGATCGCGGTGCGCATCGCCCGCACCTGCCGGTCGATGGGCATCCGCTCGATCGCCGTCGCCTCCGACGTGGACCGCGACGCCGCCCACGTCGACGCCTGCGACGAGGTGGTGGTCATCGGCGGGGCCGCGCCGGCGGACAGCTACCTCGACGTCGCCAAGCTGCTCGAGGCCGCGCGGCGCAGCGGTGCCGACGCCGTGCACCCGGGCTTCGGGTTCCTGGCCGAGGATGCACGCTTCGCGCGAGCGGTCATCGACGCCGGGTTGACCTGGATCGGCCCCAGCCCCGAGGTGATCGCCGCCATGGGCGACAAGCTCGAGGCCAAGCGGCGTATGGCGGACGCGGACGTGCCCCTGGTGCCCGGTGAGGAGCTCCCCGAGGGCGCCGACGACGCCGCGCTGCTGGCCGCCGCGCAGCGCATCGGCCTGCCCGTGCTGGTCAAGGCCGCGGCCGGTGGTGGCGGCAAGGGCATGCGGGCCGTCCACCACCTCGACGACCTCGTCGACGCGGTCGCGGCCGCCCGGCGCGAGGCCGCCGGGGCGTTCGGGGACGACCGCGTCTTCCTGGAGCGCCTGATCGGCCGACCCCGCCACGTCGAGGTCCAGATCGTCGGCGACACCCACGGCCAGGTGCTCCACCTGCTGGAGCGCGAGTGCTCGATCCAGCGTCGGCACCAGAAGGTCGTGGAGGAGTGCCCGTCGCCGGGCATCGACGGCGAGGTACGCGACGTGCTGACCTGCGCCGCCGTCGATGCTGCCGCAGCGCTCGGGTACGTCTCCGCCGGCACGGTCGAGTTCGTGGTGGACGAGGACGTCCTGGCCCGGCGCCGCGCGGGCGAGGACGTGCCCGCCCGCGAGGCGGTCGCGTTCCTGGAGGTCAACACCCGCCTGCAGGTCGAGCACCCGGTCACCGAGGAGGTCGTCCGGGTCCGCGACGCCCGCACCGGGGTGCTGGAAGTCATCGACCTCGTGCGCTGGCAGCTGCTGATCGCCGGTGGCTGGCGTCTGCCCGCCACGCAGTCGGACGTGGTCGGGATCGGGCACGCCATCGAGGTGCGCCTGTACGCCGAGGACGTGCCCGCCGGCTACCTGCCCGCCACCGGCACCCTGTCGGCGTTCGACGTGCCGGCGCTGCCCGGGATCCGCCGGGAGCTCGGGGTCCGGGCCGGTGAGGTGGTCAGCCCCCACTACGACCCGATGCTGGCCAAGGTCATCGCCACGGCCGCGACCCGGGCGGAGGCCGCGGCCCGGCTGGCCACGGCGCTGGAGGCGAGCCCCGTGGTCGGGGTGACCACGAACCGGGACCTGCTGGTGGCGGTGCTGCGCGACGAGGGGTTCCTCGCGGGCGCGACCACCACCGCCTACCTCGACGACCACCTCGACGACCTGCTCGCCGCCGTCCGGCCCGACGAGGGGACGCTCGACCTCGCCAGCCTCTTCGCCGCCGTGCACGCGACCGCGGCCGCGCGGCCGTCGGCGGCGGTCCTGCCGGGGCTGCCGGCGGCGTTCGTGCCGTCCGGTGTGCTGTGGGACCAGCACACCTTCACCGCCGGCGACGAGCGGCCGGCCCGGACCGTGCGGGTGCGCGGCAGGCGCGACGGCCGCCTCGAGGTGGAGGTCCTGCACGCGGTCCCGGCAGGCTTCCTCGATGCGGACGGCGAGCGGCGGCTGTCCGCCAGGGTGACCGTCCACCACCTCGATGCCCACGACCTGGAGGTCGAGGTCGACGGGCACCGCCGGCGGGTCCAGGTGCACGCCGGCGCGGACGGGCGCGTCCAGGTGGTGCGACCCGGGCGCGTGCCCATCACGCTGCAGGCCGTGCCGCGCTTCCCGGAGCGGGGGCAGGAGGAGGTAGCCGGGGCGACCCGTTCGCCGATGCCCGGGGTGGTGGTGGCGGTGGCCGCGCAGGTCGGCGACCAGGTCGCGGAAGGCCAGCACCTGGTCAGCGTCGAGGCCATGAAGATGGAGCACCGCATCACCGCGCCGCAGGCCGGCGAGGTGGTCGAGGTGCGGGTGGCGGCCGGCCAGCAGGTCGACGCCGACGAGGTGCTGGTGGTCGTCGAGCCGGTCGGCAGCGCCGCGCCGGTGGGCTGACCGCGGCACCGGGCCGCGCCGGCGCCTCACCCCAGCATGCGGGTCGCGACCGGGCCGAGCACCTGGCTGACCAGCACCGCGTTGAACAGTCCCACCGCGATGATGGCCAGTGCCAGCACCCCGACCGTGCCGACGATGCGGGGACCCGGCTCCTCTGCCTCGAGGACGACGGCCTCGACCGGTTCGCGCACGAAGATCTGCTCGAAGAGCCGCACGAAGTAGACCAGCGTCAGCAGGCTCGAGGTGGACACCACCACCGCCACGACCCAGTTGCCGACCTCCAGCGCGCCCCAGACGAGGTAGAACTTCGACCAGAACCCGGCCAGTGGCGGGATACCGACCATCGACAGGGCCATGATGGCGAACCCGGCCATCGTCCACGGCATCTGCTTCCCGAGCCCGGTGAAGCGTGGGATCTTCTTCAGCCCGGTCTGCTGGATGATGCCGCCGGCCACGAGGAACAGCCCGGACTTCATCAGCGCGTGGTTGAGCACGTGCAGCAGCGCGCCGATGAGCGCGATCGGGCTGGCCAGCCCGATGCCGACCCCGATGTAGCCGAGCTGGGCCACGGTGGAGTAGGCCAGCATGCGCTTGAGGTCGGTCTGGCGGATCGCGAGCCAGGAGCCGACGATGATGCCGGCCAGCCCGAACCACACCAGCGCGGTCGAGACCGGCAGGCCACCCGTATCGAGGTAGGCCGGGCCGAGCACGTCGAACAGGATCCGCACCAGCGCGTAGGCAGCCGCCTTGACCTGGACCGCGGCCAGCAGCGCGGCGACCCCGGGTGGTGCGGCGCTGTGCGCGTCCGGCAGCCACACGTGCAGCGGGAACAGCGCCATCTTCAGCGACAGGCCGATCACGATCAGGCCCATCGCACCGAGCACCGCCGGGTTGTCCGCGATCGGCGGCAGGCTCGCCGCCATGTCCGCCATGTTGAGGGTCCCGGTGGAGAAGTACAGGAACCCGACGCCCAGCAGGTACAGCCCGGAGCCGACGGTGCCGAGCAGCAGGTAGCGCAGGGCCGCGAGCACGCCGCGGTCGCCACCGAGCGAGACCAGCCCGTAGGTGGCCAGCGCGTAGATCTCGATCATCACGAACAGGTGGAACAGGTCGCCCGAGAGCATCACGCCGGTCAGGCCCGTCAGCACGAGCAGCACCAGCGGGTACAGCGGGGTCCCACGCTCGGGCTGCAGGCCGAAGGCCGCATCGACCGGGTAGATGCAGACCAGCAGCCCGATCAGGGCCACGATCGTGACCATGAAGGCCGACAGCGGGTCGAGCACGTACTCGATGCCGATCGGCGGTGGCCAGCCACCGAAGTCGTAGGTCAGCGGGCCGTCACGGACCACCACGACCAGGCCGACGGCGCCGAACACCAGCGACAGGCCGGTCACCACCACGCTGATGGCCTGTCCGGCCCAGGCACGCCACACGCCGGCCAGCAGCGCCAGCACGGCGCCGACGAGCAGGGACAGCAGGGGGAGGACCGGGAGCTGGCTCACGCGGTGCCTCCGTCGCCGGGCGCCGTGCCGGGGTCGTCCTCGCCGGGCAGGCCGGGGGAGCGGTCAGGTGCCGAGGTGGCGCCCGCCGCGCGGTCCGCCTCGGCGAGGCGCTCGGCGATCACGCTCTCGTCGAAGGTGCCGTGTGCGCGGTAGACCCGGACGAGCAGGGAGAGCGCCACCCCGATGACCGCGACACCCACCACGATCGCGGTCAGGATGAGCAGGTGAGGGACCGGGTCCACGTACAGGTTGGGGTCGATCCCGCGTTCGTCGATCACGGGTGCGGTCGCGCCCGCCTGGACGCTGCCCTCGATGAAGAACAGGAAGATGGCGCTGGAGAAGATGGTCAGCCCGATGACCTTCTTGACCAGGTCGGTCTTGGCGAGCACGCCGTACAGGCCGATGGCGAGCAGCACCATCACGAGCAGGTAGATGTAGCGGGCCTCGAGCAGCTCGATCATCGGCGGACCTCATCGGTGAGGACGTCGAAGATCGTCAGCATGGAGCCGAACACCGCCGCCCCGATCGCGATCTCTGCGAGCAGGATGCCGAGGTAGCGCATCCGCGCGGCCTCCATCCCGGGGATGTCCAGGGCCGCGTAGTCCAGGAACGCCGCGCCGACCAGCAGCGGGGCGAGGCCGATCAGGAGGAAGACGAGCATGCCGAGCCCGGCGGCGAGGGGCCCCAGGGAGCGTGGGAAGAGGTGGTAGGCGATGTCCTCGGGCAGCGTCAACCGCGGCAGGATCGCGCCGACCGCGATGAACACCCCGCCCGCGAAGCCACCACCGGGCCCGTAGTGGCCGTGCGCGACGATGTAGAGGCCGAACATGATGATGAACGGCCCCAACAGGGTTGAGATCACCCGGACGACGACGGAGGGGTAGTTGCCGATCACGGCCCCACCTCCGGGTCCGGGTCGGGTCCGACGGCCTCCGCCGAGGGCGACGCGGTGGGCGGGCCGCCGGGCTCCTCGTCCTCCCGGCGACGACGCAGCAGCACCAGGACCGACGACATCGCTGCGGTCAGGATCACCAGCGTCTCCCCGAGGGTGTCCATCGACCGGTAGTCCGCCAGCAGCGCGGTGACCACGTTCGGGGTGTTGGTGTCGTCCTTGGAGCGGGTCAGGTACTCCACCGAGATGCCCTGCTGGGCAGGTGCGTCCGGGTCACCCCGGTCGGGGAGTCCCGACGAGGCGTACAGCAGCAGGCCGATGACGACGACGATCAGTGGTGTCACCACGTAGCGGCGACGCACCTCCAGCCGGGGGTTCGATCGTCGCGTGGTGGTCATGATCGCGGCGATGAACAGGATGCCGGTCAACCCCGCGCCGAGCGCCGCCTCGACGATGGCGACGTCGACCGCGGCCATGCCGGCGAACAGGATCGCGGTGAACAGGCTGTAGGTCGCGAGCAGTGCGACGGCCGCCAGCAGGTCCTTCGTGCTGAGCGCCAGGACGGCCGTGATGATCAGCACCAAGAAGATCAGGAGATCGAGCGGGATGATCACGAGGTCGACCTCCCCAGCTCGCGGTCGGCCTCTTCCTGGCCCATCGTGGTCCACGGCCGTGCGCCCGACCGGTAGGCGGCGCGCAGGAGCGCGTGGACGCCGGTGGGGTTGGCGAGCAGGGCGATGGCGAACAGCAGGGCGAGCCGGCCTGCCGACGTCGCCTGCATCTCGGGCCGGAAGAACGCTCCAGCGATCACCAGCAGCAGGCCGGCGGTCTCGGACTTCGCGACCGCGTGGGCGCGGGTGTAGACGTCCGGCAGCGCGAGGATCGCGTAGGTGCTCACCGCGATGAAGAACAGCCCGGCGACGATCAGCCCGTTGGCGACGAGGGTCATGCCTGCTCCTCCCCACGGGAGCGGCAGGCTGCAGGGTCGTTGTCGTGCCGCTCGAAGTACCGGCCGAGCACGACGGGGAACAGGAAGGCGAGCAGGGCGAAGCCGAGCGCGATGTCGAAGAACAGGTCGGGGCGCTCGAAGGCCAGGCCGAGCAGGACCAGCACGACGATGCCGTTGACCGAGACCATCGCGACCGCGACGAGCCGGTCGAACACCGTCGGCCCGGCGTAGACGCGGTACAGCCCGGCCGCGATCAGGACGGCGGTCAGCACCATGCAGGTGACCAGGAAGGCGCTCATGCCGGGTCCTCCGGCATCGCGTCGTGCACGGGGTCCCAGACAAGCGTGGGCGGGGCGTCGGGGGCGACACGGAACACCCGGGCGATGCGTCGCTGGGTGGCCGCGGTGACCAGGTCCTCGACGCTCTGCGGGGTGAAGGCGTGCACGGTGAAGCGGGGACCGTCGACGTTGAGCGTGATGGTGCCCGGCACGAGCGAGATCGAGTTGGCGAGCATCGTGCGTGCGGCGGGGCTCGGCAGGCTCGTGTCGAAGTGGACCACCCCGGGGTGCGGCTGCCGCCGCGGATCGACGACGACGGTGGCGACCCACACCGCGCTCTGCAGCATCCGCAGCAGCAGCCACATGGCGAAGCTGACGAACCCCACGACGGAGATGGGCTGGACCTGCTCCCGCGGCCCGAGCACCCGTTCGACCAACCACAGGGCGTAGGCGGTCAGCACCGCGGCGGACACGAGACCGAGCCCAGCGAACAGCGGGTCGATGCGGGCGGACAGGATCTGCCAGAACCCCAGCAGGGCCACGAACATGGTGGTGACACGCAGGAGACGGGTCATGTCAGGCTCACGAACAGCAGCAGGGTGGCCGCGGCGAGCACCGCCGCACCCAGCACCCAGGTGGCGAGCAGCGGCGGCGCGGCCGTGGTGGGGGCGGCCAGCCGGGTGAGGGTCGTGACCACGCCGGGCGTCGGCTCGTCCGCCACCTCGGTGTCGGCGGTGGCGTGGGGGTAGTGCCGTCGCTCCCAGGCGGCGTGCAGCACCCTCGGCAGGCGGCGGTAGAACCAGTCCGTGTCGACGGTCACGATCGCCTTGGCGTGCAGCTTCGGCAGCAGCAGCCAGAACCCCAGCGCCGTGAACAGCAGGATCTGGGACTTCTCCACCACCTTGCCGAAGGTGTAGACGTTGTAGGTCACCTCGTAGGGCAGCAGGTCGTACAGCAGGCTCGGCCGCAGCCCGAGGGTGAGGTTCAGCGCCGCCGACAGGGCCATCGCGACGATCATCGTGGCGGGCACGGTCCCGACGTGGAACGGTGCGCCCTCGTTGCTGCGCGGCCCGAGGCCCTGCTTGCCCACCCAGGTGCCGAAGGGCAGCTTCAGCCCCGTGTGCAGGAAGGTCCCGACCGAGGCGACCTTGAGCAGCAGCACGAGCCAGGTCAGGTCGTCGGCCGAGGCGGCGGCGACCACCAGCTCCTTCGACACGAACCCGCTGAACAACGGGAAGCTCGAGATCGACACGGCGCCAACCATGTACAGGGCCAGCACGAGCCGCATGCGGTTCGCGATGCCGCCGAGCTCGCTCATCTTGGCGCGACCGGTGGCGTACAGGACCGCGCCGGCCCCCATCAGCAGCAGCCCCTTGTAGAGGATGTGCGCGAACGCGTGGGCGGTGGCGCCGTTGATCGCGAGCTCGGTGCCGATCCCGACGGCGGCGACCATGTAGCCCACCTGGCTGACGATGTGGTAGCCGAGCAGGCGGCGGATGTCGTTCTCCAGCACGGCGTAGACCACGCCGTACAGGGCCATGATGATGCCGAGGTAGATCAGGATCTGGAAGCCGGGGAAGCCCCGGGCCAGCGCGTACACGGCCGCCTTGGTGGTGTAGGCCGACAGGAACACCGTGCCGGCGACGGTGGCCTCCGGGTAGGCGTCGGCGAGCCAGGCGTGCAGCGGGGGCACCGCCGCCGACAGCAGGCAGGCCACGAGGATCAGCGAGGCCGCGAGCCCCGGCTCGAAGGCGGTGAAGGTCAGCGAGCCCGTGTCGACGTAGTGCACGATGATCCCGGCCAGCAGCAGCTTGCCGCCGAGGATGTGCACGAACAGGTAGCGCATCCCGGCCCGGTTGGAGCGGTCGGT
>PWTE01000366.1 GCA_003563915.1 Nitriliruptoraceae bacterium | reverse complement strand
TCGGTGAGCTGGAGCATCCGGTCGGCCAACGTCGACTTGCCGTGGTCCACATGGGCCACGATGCAGAAGTTGCGGATGCGGTCGACGGGGTAGGTCACGGGAGGTTCGAACCTTCGCTGGCGTCGGCGGTGGACCCGCGAGGGCGCGGCGCCGCGAGGGGGCGCCCTCGCCAGGACCATGCGGCCCCTCAGCGTAGCGACGGCTCCAGCGGCCACCGCCGCCAGGGCCGTACCCCTCACCGCCACGCCGATCCGGCTGGCCGCGTTCAGCCCCGTAGGCCGGTGGCGGCGAGCTGTGGTGCGAGCGCAGGGGCGAGCGCGCAGCGTGGCAGCAGGGTCGCCTGCACGGCGTGATACAGGTCGGGCTTGCCGGCCCACGTACCGGATGCGACCGCGAGGTCGGCATCCAGCTCGTGATGCCAGCTCCCCTCGTCGAGGTCGATGAAGGCGGTCGACGCGTGGTCCCAGAAGGTGCGGTACCAGGCTTCGAACCGCTCCTCACCGGTCCGCTCGTGCAGGACCGCCGCAGCCGCGATCGCCTCGGCCACCACCCAGTGCATCCGGCTCGTCACGACGGGCCGGTCGTCCCAGTCGAGGGTGTAGACGAACCCGCTCCGGCCGTCAGCGGCCCACCCGACCTCGACCGCGGCGTCGAACAGCGCGACGGCAGCTTCCTGCAGCCACACCGGCGGTGATGCCAGCGAGGCCTCGATCTGGAGCAGCAGCCGTCCCCACTCCAGCCAGTGACCAACCGTCGTGCCGTAGGGGCGGAACGGATGCGCCGGCTCGTCGCGATGCAACTCGAGCTGCGGGACCCAGTGCGTGTCGAAGTGCTCGACCAGCCGCCAGGCGTGCCGTCGCGCGACCTCGTTGATGAGGGCGTCGGCGATCCGCAGCGCCCGGTCGTGCCATCGCAGATCGCCGGTGACGTCACCCGCTGCCAGGCTCGCTTCGACGGCGTGCATGTTGCTGTTCGCCCCACGGTAGGCCTCGGGGCGCTGCCAGGTCCGGTCGAAGCTCTCGACGACACGGCCAGCCGCCTCGTCCCAGAACCGCGCCTCGTAGACCTCCAGGGACTCATCGAGGAGCGCTCGGGCGCCTGGACGTCCCGCAGCCGTCGCGGCGGCCGCGCCGAGGACCACGAACGCGTGCTGGTACGCGTCCTTCACCGGGTCGAGCACCCCGTCCGGTCCGATCGCGCGGAACCACCCGCCATGCTCCTGGTCCCGCAAGGGGCCGTGGAGGGCGGTGACGCCATGATCGATCAGCTCGCCGGATCCGGGGATCCCGCAGAGGTACGCGAGCGCGTGTACGTGGGTCATACGGCCGGTGATCCAGGTGTGCACGGGTTCGTCGGGTCGTCCGCGCCCATGCGCGTCGAGGACCGCGAAACCACCGAGCGGATGCCGCGGGTCACGGCTGAAACGCAGGAGGCGGCGCAGCTCCGCATCCAACCACGCACGGTGGGACACGGTGGTCCGCCAGGCGGGGCCGTCAGCGCCGTGTGCCGGATGCGCTGGTCGCCGGTCCATGTCCCTCCCTCCGCTCGGCACGGCTCAGGATGGAGCGTCGTCGCCCCAGATCGACCCCAGGGTCCAGGCACGTAGGCTCACGTCGGCGATCGCTGCCGGTGTACCCACGACCTCGACCCCCGTGCTGTCCGGACGGCTCGGGTAGACACGGGCGGTCAGTGCCACCTCGTCGTCCACGAAGACCTCGATGATCGACCGGTCGAGCAGCACACGGACGTGGTTCATCGGCAGGGAGGTGCTCGGAGCTCCACCGAGCCGCCCCCCTCGAGCGGACGGGTCGAGGCTCGCCTGCTCCCGGTCGAGCCACAACCGCCCGTCGTCACGGTCGATGCCGATCGTGGTGACCTCGTCGAGCTCCGGTGACCGACGCACACGCAGCTCCAGACGGTCGACCACAGGACCGAGGTCGAGCTCGAGGTCGAGGCCGTCCCCTTCCACCCCATCTGCCAACCAACCGTCCATCGTGGTGATGCGGCGGGGTGTGAGCGACACAGCACGCAACCCCGTCAGCTCCGGGAGCGGCGCGACCCGCACACGGTCGTCGTACACCTCGAGCCGGCGGGGCGATGTCAGGGTGCCCGCCCACCCGTCCAGGCGCTGCCGTTCGGGGGTCCGTGCCTCCCAGCTCCAGGCCCAGCTGATGGCCCGGCCGTCACCGTCGGCGAGCAGGCACGGTGCGTACAGGTCCGGTCCGAGGTCGATCCGCTGGATCGTCCACGGCACGAACCTGGCGCGCCCCAGACGACCGACCACGGCCAGGGGGTGGGAGGTGGTGTCCTCGTCGTGGATCGAGATCAGCAGGGCGTCGGCGTCGCGACCACGCAACAGCGCCGGGCACTCCCACATCGAGCCGGTCCACTCCTCCGGGTCGACGGCATGCAGGTCCACGCCGGTGAGCAGTGGCCCGACCTCGGTCCAGGTGACGAGGTCGTCGGAGCGGTACAGCAGCGCCGCGCCACCCAGCCCTGGGGAACCGGCACCGAGCATCTGCCACCAGCAGCCGGCCTCCCGCCAGACGAAGGGATCGCGGAACCCCAGGAGGCCCCGATCCTCCGGTGCGGTCGTGACCGGATTGGCCGGGTCCTTCTCCCAGTGGTCGAGCCAGCGATCCTGGCTGCGCGCCAGGCAGGTCGTCTGCGCCTGGGACGGACCGACCTCGCCGCGCGCTCCCGTGTAGACCATCACGGCCTCATCGCCGTCCACGACGACGCAGCCCGAGTAGCAGCCGTCGACGTCGGGGCCCTCGTCATCCGGGGACAGCGCGGTGGGACGACGCTGCCAGTGGACCAGGTCCTCACTGACGAGGTGGCCCCAGTGCGGCCGTGCCCAGTACCCCCCATCGGGGTTGTGCTGGTGGAACAGGTGGATGCTGCCGTTCCAGCGCACGGGTCCGGTCGGATCGTTCATCCAACCGGTCGCCGGACGCAGGTGGGCTCGGGGACGATGATCCATCACTTCAGTGGTCCTCTGCCGGTCGTGGGGGCTCGTTCACCCCTTGACGCCGCTGCTCGCCACCGACTGCACGAACCAGCGCTGGAAGATGATGAAGAGCACCAACAGCGGGATCGTCATCAGGAACGCGAACGCCATGATGTCGCCCCAGCTGAT
>PWTE01000184.1 GCA_003563915.1 Nitriliruptoraceae bacterium | reverse complement strand
CACAGCGGCCCGCGGGAGCGCGAACGGGCCACCCCGAGTTCCCGGTCCGCGGCACGCAGCTCCTCGCTGGCCCGCTCGAGCTCCGCGGAGCCCAGCGCCTCCGACACCCCACGCAGACTGGCCTGCGAGGCGATCAGCGAGTCACGCACCACCACGAGGTCACGCAGCAGCAGCCCACCGACGATCGCCGCCAGCACCAGGATGCCGCCGACCAGCGGCAGCACGATCCACCACCCCTGCCACCTGCGGCGCGAGCGGCGCTTGCGGCGAACCCGGTGGCGGACCGGCTCCTCGGTGGTCTCGGACACTCAGCGGCCCCTGACGTCTACGGCCTCGGAGCCTAGCCAGTGCAGCGCGGCGCACGGTGCTGCGGCGTGCGCTCCGCGTCTTGCTCGGTGCCCGCTCAGAGCTCCAGGGCCCGCACGAGGAAGCTGGCCATCTGGACGCGGGTGACCGGATGACGCGGGCAGTACGCCTCCCGGCCACACCCGTCGGTGATCCCGGACGCCACCAAGGCCCGGATCGAAAGGTCATGGACCGAGCCGACCGCCACATCGGTGAGCGGCTGTGCTCCGGGAGCTTCGAGGTCGAGGGCACGCGTCAGGAAGGTGGCGATCTGCGCCCGGGTCACCGGTTGGTCCGGACGGAACAAGCCATCGCCGTACCCGGTCGCGATCCCGGCCGCGATGAAGCGCCGGATCGCCGCTTCATGCGTCGTGCCCACGACGTCGTCGGGCACGGGCAGGCTCGGTCCTGGCGGCTGCTCGGCCTCCTGCGGCTCATCGTCACTCGCCGGTGCGTCCTCGGGGAGACGGTCGGCTCGTCGTTGGGAGACTCGGGTGGCTCGTCCTCGGGTGGTACGCCGGGCGCGGGCTCGAGCGCCGGTCCGGGCGCGGGCGTCGGTTCCTCGGCCAGGCTCACCGTCGTGAACGACCAGGCGTCCAGCAGTTCGCCGTCGCGGAACACGGACACCTCGACCTGCTGACCGGGGCGCAGCGGTGCAGGCAGCACGAGGGCGACATGACCTGGATGGAACGAGGTCCTGACGTTGATGGGCGCGAGCATCTCCTGCTCAGGGAGCGACCGCCGCGCCGTAGACAGCGAGGCGTCAGCCACCCCGACCTGCGCGCTGATCCGCGCCACATCGATCGGCTGCTGCGGCTCGAACACGTCTCGGGCGAACAGGTGCAGGGTGCATACCATCGGCCCCGACGCGCCCGACCAGGTCGTGTTGCCCTCGAAGGTGAGGCGCCACCGCTCGCCCTGCGGTGCAGGGACACCGAACACCGCGCCATCGCGCGGATACCGGGTTCGCTCCGGCACGAGCAACCCCTGCCAACGTCCCGCAACGATCGGAAGGGTAGCCTTGAATCTGCGGTGACCCGGCTCCGCCTCGACATGGGAGCCGTAGCCGGCGTAGCGCACGGTCGGATCGAGGATCCATCCGGCGTGGCTCGGTGAGTTGAGCCAGCCGTAGATGGCGTCGATCTCGCCGCATGCCCGATGCCCCGTGGTCAGGTTGCCGACCCGCGTCGCCCACCGTCCAGCCAGCGTGTGCCCGGGAAGTGAGGGGTCCTCGTCGTGCGCGAACCACTGGTTTCGGGTGGCATTGCGCGCGTGCAGGTCAGCGGCCCGGTTCCAGTCGCCGCGCTGCTCGACCTCTGGCAGGTCGGCGTGGGCCCGGGCCCGGTTGAGGTGGTGGAGCCACGCGGGATTCGCGGTCTGCGGGGTGGTCGCCCACGAGCGCAGGGTGACCCGTCGCTGGAACGCGTCGTGCTGGTGCTCACCCGGCCCGAATGCGACGGTGCCGTCGTCGGCCACCGCGAACGGCTGGCCGATGGGCGGGCCGTCCCGAAGGTGGGCGACGACCCGGAACTCCCGGGTGACGTCGCCGCCCGGATCGACGCGCGCGATGGCCCGATGCGGCGCCTCCGGCAGCGGCCATGCCCTGGTCACGGACCGGCCGAACCGATCGACCAACTGCGCGGTCGTCGCCCAGTCGCCGGGACCGGCCCCCGCAGGGCGCTCCTCCACCTCGACGAAGGCGAGGCGGCCGGGCTTCCCCTCGGCGGTTTCGAGCACGACCTCGAGGTTGAGGGTCCGCATCGGCACGACCAGCGCCCCAGACGCATCGACCGCGAGAGTGTCACTGCGCCAGGAACCGTCCGCCGTCACGTCAACGAGGTGACGGGTGTGCACGAGGTTTCCGGGGGGGTCAGCGGGTTCCCAGGTCTCGAAGGCCTGCACCAGGTACCGGCCCGCCCCGGCAACCTCGGGGCGCAGGCGCAGCGTGGCCTGCCCGGCGGCATCACTGAGGTCCAACGCGGCGAACACCCCGTTGACCTCGTGCGCGTCGGCCGCATCGTCCGCAACCCTGGCCAGCCGGACATCGACTCCGGGGAGCGCCCGGTGCTGCTCGTCGACGACTCGGACGACGACCTCGACGTCGGCGGTGTCCAGCGCCGCTGCACCGCCGTGTCCGAGCAACGCCAGCAGCAGCGTGCTGACCGCGAGCAGTCTCAGGCCGGCGGAGCTGCCCAGGAGGCACCGTGCCAACCAGCCGCGAACCCAGCCACCGGGGCCCCACGCGATGCCGCCGCCCCACGGCCTGCTGGTCGTCTGACCCGGGGCCAGGAACTCCTGGCCGTCAGGAAGGGACGCCTTCGGCGCGAGGCAGCGAGACACCAGGGTCCCGTTGCGGTCACCTGCGGCCATACCGGGACGTGACGGCCGTGAGTTGGATCGCTCAAGACGTCGGGATCCGACCGGCTCGGCATGCGGGGACTCCGCAGTCTCGTGGCGGTGTGGCCGATCTCACATCGTTCGGGGTGAGGCTTGGTCGACAGCACCTCCTGGGTCGGCGTGGCAGGCAACGACGATGCAGGGCACTCAGGCGGCCGATGGCGCCCGACGAGCCGCGCACCAGCGGGCGCCCACGCGCGAGCCGGTCAATGCGCAGCTCGGTGTCGACGGGCGCTCACCGTCCGTCGCCGGGCGGTGGCGCGCCAAGGTCCAGCAGTCTGGCGATGAAGGTCGCCATCTGGTCCCGCCGCAGGTCGTCGCCGGGACCGAAACGTTCGCCGTCCACGCCAACCGTCAGGCCTGCGAGTGCCGCCGCGTTGATGGACCGTTCGTGCACGCT
>PWTE01000314.1 GCA_003563915.1 Nitriliruptoraceae bacterium | reverse complement strand
TGTTCGGATGCATCCCGCGGATCTTATGGTACGAAGCCTGCCAGCCCTGGGAGAAGACCGACCCCAGCAGCACTGACTGAATCACTCGGCCGGCGCCGCCGGAACCGCGGCCGGGCTTCCCTCAGGCATCGATACCGAGCTGCAGCTTTCCGGCGGGACCCTCGGTCCCCTTGTAGGCCTTGAACGAGTGGCAGGTCACGCAGCCCACGCCGTTGGCGTAGGACTCCTTGGCATCGAGCTTGGTCGATCGGTCCATGGCCGCAACGGGGGCGTGACACTTGAGGCAGATCGGGTAGGTCCCGGAGCGCTTGTGCTTCATGCCCTCCGCACGCGGGTCGCCAACCTCCTGCTCGTAGAACGCCGCGTGAATCGGGTCCTTCAACGCGGTGCTGTTGGCGTGCATCGAGCCCTTCCACTGGTGGTAGATGGCCTCGTGGCACTGCTTGCAGGCCTCGGGACGCACGTCGTGAAGTCGGCCAATTTCGGCATCTGCCCCAGCCGTTGCGATGGTTGTGATCCATGCAAAGAAGACCCAGAGGCCCGCGTTCCATCGCATCCGGCGCAAGACGCTGCGAACGCCGGGACTGACTGTCCTGCGCGCCCCGACTTGCCCCGTTGCGGGATCTCGACTCATCATGCGGCCCTCCACCTCGATAACCTACTGAGCGCATAGGTTATCGTTGCTGGGACGCGGCCAACAGACTACATGTCTACCTGTAAAATTCGATATTTATTGACTTGGATCAATTGGTACACTTGTACCAGAGCGAGGTACATCTATACTCAGAATTGAGACAGTCTCATGGTGGCCGACGCGAGAGGAAAATCCTTCCACGCCGACCGGTCAACCAACGGGCCCGAGGAAACGCAATCCTCCGCCCCCTCGTACGCGAGGTCCGCCATGGACAAGCGAATTGAATCCACTGCGGGTCAACAACAGATTCATGTGCTGACTGTGGACCCCTACCCCATGTTCCAACACGGCATTCACCATCTCCTGGTGCAGGAGCACGACCTTTGCCCGGCAGGCGAGGCGAGCACCGTGGACGAGGCCGTCAGCGTATTGCGTACGGAGCCTGTCGATGTGGCCCTGCTCTCCACGAGCGCGAGCGGCGAGGGAATCGCGGGCGATGTCGGAATACTGATCAAGACGCCGGCAAAACCCCAGGTATTGGTGCTGGGTGAGGGTGAAGAAGCGTTTCTGGACGTCATGCGCGCTGGCGCGTGCGGGTACCTGCCGCGTAATGCGCCCCCAAGCCGAATCCTGGACGCCATTCGTGCCGCGGCCAAAGGCGAATGCCGCATCTCGGGTCGCGTGCTGCAACGTCTGCTCTCACAGATCGGTCTCGGCAATGGCCTGACACAAGCAGTGGGCGCAATGAAAACCACGCCGAGCGAGGCCGAGATCCTCGACTTGCTGGCACAGGGCTTGACCAACAAGGAGATCGGACGCGAGCTGGCGCTTTCACCCAACACGGTGCGGAATCATCTGCAACGTATTGGGGAGCGAGCGGGAGTCCGCAATCGCGTCCAGCTCGCCCTACTCGCTCAGACGCATGGTGTAGGCTAGGGCACTGGTGCCACCGGCTGAAATCTCAGTCGCTCTGGTCTGGTCCAGGTCCGAGCGCTCTCGAGTCACCCCGCGCGCCTTCTCGGCCTCGAG
The DNA here is from genome assembly GCA_003563915.1 of Nitriliruptoraceae bacterium. Taxonomy (GTDB): domain Bacteria; phylum Actinomycetota; class Nitriliruptoria; order Nitriliruptorales; family Nitriliruptoraceae; genus CSSed11-175R1. The sequence continues at coordinate 1,482 of PWTE01000314.1, read as the reverse complement.
CACGGTGCTGATCATGGGCACCAGACTATCCGGGTTCAGCGAGATCGAACGAATGCGCTGTTCAACCAGCCAGCGGGTAATCTCGGGGAAGTCCGAGGGGGCCTGCCCGCAGATGCCGATGTACTTGCCCCGTTCGTTACAGGCGCGGATCGCCAACTGCATCAGGGCGAGCACCGCCTCGTTGCGCTCGTCGAAGCCGGTGAGCACACCCGAGTCGCGGTCCACGCCCAGCGCGAGTTGCGTGAGGTCGTTGGAGCCGATGGACAAGCCGTCGACGTGCTCCAGGAACTTGGCCGCGAGCAGTGCGTTAGAGGGAATCTCGCACATGAGATAGACCTTCAGCCCGTTCTCGCCACGCTTCAGGCCGTGGCGTGCCATGAGCTCGAGTACGCGCCCGGCCTCATCGACGGTGCGCACGAAGGGGAGCATCAGTGCGACGTTGGTCAACCCCATGTCGTCGCGTACGTTGCGCATCGCATCGCACTCCATCGCGAAGGCCTCGCCAAAACTCTCGGCGTAATAGCGCGACGCGCCGCGAAAACCGATCATGGGGTTTTCCTCCTTGGGCTCATAACCCGCCCCGCCAATCATGGCGGCGTACTCGTTGGACTTGAAGTCCGACAGACGCACGATCACCGGACGCGGATAGAAGGCCGCGGCGATAGTTCCCACCCCTTCGGCCAGGCGCTGGACGTAGAAACTGCGCGGGTCAGGGTAGCCCGCCATAAGAGGTTCGATGACCCTCTTGAGCGCGGGCTCCAGACGGTCGTAATCGAGCAGCGCCTGCGGGTGCACGCGGATCGTATTGTTGATAATGAACTCCAGGCGCGCCAGTCCCACGCCCTCGGCCGGCATGCGCGAGAACTCGAAGGCCTTCTCGGGGTTGCCGACGTTGAGGTAAAGGTGTGTGGCCGGCTTCCCGAGATCACGAAAGTCGATCTGATGGCGCTCGAAGGCGAGCTCGCCGGCATAGATGTAGCCCACATCGCCCTCGGCGCAGGAGACGGTCACCATGTCTCCGTCGGGGATCTCGTGGCTGGCATCTGGCGAGCCCACCACAGCCGGGATGCCAAGCTCGCGCGCGATGATCGCGGCATGACAGGTGCGGCCGCCGCGCTGGGTGACGATAGCGGCGGCGCGCTTCATCACTGGCTCCCAGTCGGGGTCGGTGATGTCGGTCACCAGCACCTCGCCGTCCTGCAACTCGTGCATGTACGCCGGCTCCATGATCACCCGCGCCCGGCCTGTGGCGATCTTCTGCCCCACACTCTTGCCCCTGGAAAAGACCCGTCCCTGCTCCTTTAGCTGGAAGGTCTCGTGAAAGTGGACATCCTGCTGCGAGTGCACCGTCTCCGGGCGTGCCTGCACGATGAAGAGCTCTCCGCTCTCACCGTCCTTGGCCCACTCGATGTCCATCGGCCGCGGCGTCCCGGCAAGTTGTGTGTAGTGCTCCTCGATGATCACCGAGTAGCGCGCCAGCGT
>PWTE01000196.1 GCA_003563915.1 Nitriliruptoraceae bacterium | reverse complement strand
GCCAGCGGGGTGAGCCTCGCTGCGCACCTGGAGGGATCGCATAGTCCGGCCTAGTGCGCCCGCCTCGAAAGCGGGTAGGCCCGCAAGGGTCTCGAGGGTTCGAATCCCTCTCCCTCCGCCATATCACCGCAGGTCAGAGGCGGTTTCCGACGGGAACCGCCTCTGACGCTCCGGGCGGGCCTGGGGCCAATGGTCACAGAATGGTCACAGGATTCGTGGCCGCGACGCGACGACGCAGTGTTCCGGGGCTGGTGACGTGGGTGTGAGCGGTCCGTCCGTGCAGCATCCGGCGGTGTCGATCAGGCGGCCTGGACCTCGACCCAGTTGACCGTTACCACCCGGCCGGAGGCGGGGCTGTGCTCCTCGAGCACCCGGCTGAGGGCGAACCCGATGTCCTCTTCGAACCAGTACTCGTCGCACACGGCGCAGACCTCGGCAGGCACCCCGCGAACCACAAGTAGCCCAGGTTGATCACCGTCGTGATGGTGGACGTACTCGTAGTCGACCGTGCGGCGGATCAACTCGCCGTCGTCATGGGTGTGGCGGCTCACGGGCCTTCCTCCCTGCGGTCGTCTCCAAGGATGGCGCGGATCGTCTCTGGCGTCCAGCCATGCTGCTCGTCCGGCTGGTACACGGAGATGAGCACGGTCGCGTCGGTGACCTCGTCGTCGGCGACGACGGCGATGAGCGGACGATCGGCGGCCAGGCCGAGTAGCACGTACCGATCGCGGTGCTCGATCACCTGGACGATCACGTTGTCCGCAAGGACGGCCAGGACCTCGGCCTTGTTGATGGAGCGAGCAGCCATCTTGGCTGGCGCATCCCGACCGAGCCGTACCGGCCGTCGCAGGCCGAACCGATCCCCAACGCGACGGCCGCTGCGGCGAGGAGCCGTGTTCACGGCGCGTCCTGCTCATCGCTCGCGGCGAGGTCGTTGGTCGCGGTCGGCGGCCTCTGAAGTCGCTGCCCGAACCTCCGGGCCGCGTCACGTTGCATGCCAGGCATGACCTCCTGGTAGGCATCCTGGGTGTAGGCCGCGGTCGAGTGACCGAGCCTCTCGGTGACGATCTTGGCCGGCTCGCCGGACTTCAAACTGAGGGTCGCGAAGGTGTGGCGGAGGTCGTGAAGCCGGATGCGCGGTAGGTCTGCACGATTGGTGAGGGCGTGGAAGGTTCGTGTGATATCCGGCGGGTAAAGCCGACCGCCAACCGGTGAGGTGAAGACCCGCTCGACCTCCCGCCAAGAGCCATGGAGGGCGATCTGCTCCTCCAGCTGGACCTTGCGGTGCTGCCGGAGCACGCCCACGTCCTGCTCTGCGAGTTCGATGGCCCGACGAGACGAGGAGGACTTCGTCAGCTCGCGCTCGTGAACCTTCCCCTTGACCTCGACGGCAGCGCGGGTCACGGACAGGAGTCCCGCGTCAAGATCGACGTTGCGCCACAGCAGGGCTGCGACCTCGCTGCGGCGCATCCCGGTGGTGACGAACAGGTGCCACATCGCGAACAGCCGATCGTCGCGGGCCACCTCAAGGAAGCGAACCAGCTGCTCCCAGCTGTAGGTCTGACGAGCGCTTCGGGCGCGGCCCTTAACCTCTGATGTCGAGGGTGGGTCGGCGCGGTCGCAGGGGTTGCGCTCGAGCAGTCCCCACCGGATCGCGTCCGCGAACGCCTTGTGCAGCATGGTGTGGATACGCCGAACCGTGGTCGGTGATAGGCCGCGACCGAACTCGGGATGTGGGGCACGTGTTCGGCCATCGACAGCGAGGTCGTCGTACAGGAACGTCAGGTCGTCGCCACTCACCTCCTCGAGTTTGAGGCCGCCGATCCGAGGAGCCACGTACACACGCATGTGCATCTCGCGGTCGGCGCGGGTCTTCTCGCCGGTGCGTGTGCGCGGCAGCCAGCGATCGAGCAGGTACTCCGCGACGGTCAGCTGCGAAGGCGGAACCCACGTGCCGGCGTTGAGGGAGCTGAGGAGCTCCGAGAGAGCCTCGTCGGCGTCGCCTCGGGACTCGAACCCCATGCGCTTGATCTGGCGGCGGGTTCCGTCGGCCTTGCGTCCTGCATCGACGATGAACGCCCACGTGAATCGGGAACCTGCACAGTCGGGGGTCGCGCACCTTCGACCCGGCACGCGAGCACCGCAGACGGTGCACCGCTTGAAGACGCTGCCACGCATCGCGTCCCTTCCGCCTACCCGCCACGTTCGTGCATCCTCGGCCACGTCGACCGGGCGTGCGACTCGCGTGGCCGGATCGCTGTGGATGAGTCATCAGCGGATGGCGTGGACCTGGCGCCGCCTGGTGTGGTCCATCTGGGGGTGGAGGTGTTGGCGTGTCTCGGCGAGGTGCTGCTCGAGACGCCGTTGTTCGTCGGATCGGGTGGGGCTGGCGAGGTGGCGGCCGAGGGCGTGGTCGGGGTCGGTGATGTTCCAGCGCAGCCGGTGTTGTTCGATCGCGCGGGTGGCGGCACGCCAGCGGGTGCGCTGTTGGGGGTTGGCGGGTGGGGGTCCGAGTTCGGCGGTGAGCCAGCGGGGGGGGGCGGTTTCGTGGCGGGTCGTGGCGGTCTCGGCACGGCGGTGCAGTTCGGTGGTGAGACGTTGCAGGTCGTTGCGGGCGGTGTCGATCTGTCGGGGGTCTGGCAGCGTGGCGAGCTGGCGGTCGAGATCATCGAGCCGTGCGGCGGTCTCGTCGTAACGACGCTGTTGCCAGCGGCGTTGCGACTGCAGCTCGTCACGGTGTTGCCGGCGGGTGAGTCCACGCAGCCCGCGGGGAAGTTCGGCCAGCTCGGCGTCGAGGGCGGCGAGGTGGTGCTGGTCGCGTTGGAGACGGACGGCGGTCTGGTCGCGGAGTTCGGTGAGGTCGCGTTGCCGTTGCACGCCGGGGCGGGTCAGGAAGGTTTCGAGCCGTCGGATGTCTGCGCCGAGCGTGTCGGACGCTTCGGGGACGTCGGCGCTGACGGCCATCTCGGCGCGGCTGCGCCGCAGACGGCTGGGCAGGGCCGCGGTGTGGTTGTCGTCGAGGTGGACGTGCTGGTGCAGCCCGTCGTCGTGGTCGTCGCGGGTGGGGCCGTGGTAGAGGCGGTTGGTGGTCCGTCCGCGGGACATCGCGACGTAGCCCCATTCGCGGTACAGGGTCTCGCTGCCGAGGGTGTAGGTGT
>PWTE01000309.1 GCA_003563915.1 Nitriliruptoraceae bacterium | reverse complement strand
CCTTGGCTGGCCCGTCAACCGGCAGCGGGGCCGCGTGGGCCCGATAGCTGCAGGCCGGGGCTCGACGGGATGAAAACCCGGAACGGCTCACCGAGTCGGGTTGGTGGGCTCCTGCGGAGGCTGCCAGCGCACGTCGCCGAAACGCGCGAAGTTGCGGTCCCACGAGACGATGACGCAGCGATGTTCAATCGCCAGGGCGGCGAGATGCGCGTCGTTGACGAGGTTGCCCCCCGCGCCGGGGTCAACAAGGAGTCGTCGCAGGATGGCGGGATGGTCCACGGTCGGCTCCACCACGACGGCAGGCGCGGCCGACCGCCAGGCATCGACACGGTCCATCGCCTGGTGCACGGTGAGGGGGCGTGGGAAGACCTCCGGCTTGGTGACGAGCCGAACGAAGGCGAGAAGTGCGATCCAGGCGAAAGCGACGGTGTCCCGACCCGACAGCGCACCGTCGAGCCAACGGCGAGAGGCTGCGTGGCGGTCCGCGTCGGTGTTCACGGCGTAGAGCAGGACGTTCGCGTCCACCAGCGTCACGAGCCGGCCCGCATCCGCCGGAGCAGCTCCTCATCCTCGAGGTCGGCGGCCAACTGCAGGGCCCGGTCAAGGTTCACCCTCGACGTCCCGAGCGAGGCGGTCACGGTTCGAAACGCCGTGGGCACGTCACCGCCCGTCGCGCCCGAACGGATGAGTTCGTTCACGGCCTGCTTGAACGACAACCCGCGCTCACGCATCCGTCGGCGAACCAACGTTCAGTATCCGGATCGAGGGTCACGGTGGTGCGCATAGTGGCATCACGGCATCACCGCTGTTGAAGCTCTGATGCCACCCTGTAGTTGGCGGTCGACCTGCGAGGCGCCGAGGATCCGCCCTACCCAGGGCCGTCGGGCCGATCGCGAGAGCGGCGTCGCGCGGACCGCAGACGACGCACTCCAGCGTCGCGTGGCCCTTCGGCGCGAGGTCGACCATCAGCGTCGCGAACACGCGAAACGCGAATCTCCCGCCGCCACATCCGGGGCGAGGGGAGACAGCGCGTTCTCCGGTTCTCCACCCCGACGGTGGTGCTCGCGCACCCTTGAGGAGACAACCAAAGTGACACGGGAACCTTCCCGCGATTTCAGCTTGAGAGTGGCATCCAATCCGACTCCCAAGTGAGACTGTTTGCCCCAGTTGGTGGACCTCGATCATCAACGAACGAGCTGAGCCATCATGGCAACGAGCGTCGCGGAGCCCTCGGTCCTCGAGGCCGCCGAACTCCGGAACACGAACGGCAACGCAGGGTCACCCTGCCCGGTTGCTCCCGCGGACCACGAAGATCAACGACGTTGACGTGAGGACGATGACGAGCGCGATGAACAGGGCCGGAAGGGTGCCGGTCGCTGCCACGCTGGCCATGGTGGCCGCGGCGAGCATGAGCACCGCTGCCAGGCGGTTGCCTTCAAGTCTCTCCATGGAACCCCCGATGAGATCGACCGTGTCGATACTGATGGCAGGCCGCGGGGCACACGGTGCGCGGTCGTCATGCGGTCACCTTGTGGAGCACCTGAGCCCGACAGCATCAGATGATATTCTCTAGCGTATGAGACTGGTCGACGAGCTCAGGGATGCGCGGCATCAGCGTTCGCGTTCGCAGCGCGATGTGGCGCGCCGCGCTGGCATGTCCCAACCCGCTCTCGCCGCGCTTGAGGCTGGTCGGGGCAACCCGACCCTCGACACGCTGGAGAGGTGGGCACGCGCGCTGGATCTGGAGCTTGCTGCGCTTCCTCGGGAGCGTGACCCGCTCGTTGACGTCGCCACGGCGCTCGCGGATGCCGATGACGCGCTCGCGTTCCGCCTCGGGCTCGAGTTGCTCGACCGGCTACGCGAGATCGGTCAGACCGAACTCGTGGACGTCGTGTCGCGCGCCCCCCGTACGGAATCCGAGCGCTACGACGCACTCATCGGTGCGGTCGTGGAGCTGGTCTGTCTCGAACGCGGCATCGATGCTCCGGCCTGGTGCGCCGAGCCGGTCGCATCTCCGACCTGGTGGGTCTCACCGCTCCCAGCCGCGCGGCGTCACGCCCTCGCCACCTGCCCTGCACCGTTCCGCACCCGCGGCATCATGATCGACGAAGCGGATCTGGTGCGCGCGTGAGTGCCCCCCTCTTCGACCGCGACGCCATCCAACGCGCCCTTGGAGCGCTGAACGAGGAACTGCAACCTCGGCGGGTCCGCGCGGACATCCACCTGGTCGGTGGGGCAGCGATGCTGCTCGCCTACAGCGAGCGTCCCGCGACGCGCGACCTCGACGGTGTCTGGGAGCCCAACACGCCGGTTCGAGAGGCTGCCTGGGCGGTCGCACGGCGGCTCGACCTCCCGACGAACTGGCTCAACAACCAGGCCAGCGCCTACATGTCGTCGCGAGCAACCACTGGGCGGGTCGTGTTCCACGGAAGCCACCTTCGCGTCATGGTGGCCTCGGCTGAACACCTCCTTGCGATGAAGGTCATGGCGAGCCGACCGGCGAACGACGCCGGAGACATCGGAACGCTCGTCGCGATGCTCGGGATCGCAACCGTGGACGAGGTGATCGACCTGGTGCACCAGCACTTCCCGGACGATCCCGTGCCTGCCCGGGCACTCGACCTGCTCCACGACATCGTCCCTGGTGCGGTGGCGAAACCTCCAGCGTCGACGACGCCTGCTGCTGCGGCCGAAGGACCTCGATCGACCCGGCCGCGGTGTGACCGTCCAATGAAGCGCGTCCGTGGGCGGTGCTCACGTCCCCACGGTCACAACGGATCGTGTCGTCGCTGAGGGCGCCGTGAAGGACCAGCGGAACGGCACCGGGAGGAGCCTCATCGCTCCTCCCGGTGCTCGATGCTGTTAGCGGACCGCTCGAAGTGGCCTCACTTCGATGCGGATCCCGTCCCACTTGGATGAGGATCTGGTCTCACTTGAATGCGGATCTCCGGTCCGAAACGGTGCGACTTGCCATCACGTGCGGGTGGCCACCAGATTTTCAGCAGGTTGGCCACACTGCAGAAACGAACCTCAGAACTGTTCCCGGAGACTGCCGAGGTCGTGAAGCGCTCCGCGGGCCTGCTCGCACCAAGGAGGCCTGCCGTGTTGCTGGTTTCAGAGGCGCGATACGAGCTCGTTGATCATGGACCTCAGCCGGTG
>PWTE01000316.1 GCA_003563915.1 Nitriliruptoraceae bacterium | reverse complement strand
CTGCGGTTCCTGATCGGGCCGTGGCGATGGATGCTGCTCGTGTACGAGTACCACCCGGGCACCGACCGGGTGGTGATCCTCACGGTCCAGGACGCGAGGTCATCCTCGGCAGCAACCAGCGCGTAGCCCGACCCCCGACATCAGGTACTCGAACATCTGCGCGCGGCACGCAACCGTGATCGCGGGCGCAGGTCCGGGGAGTCGGAACCGGAACCGCCCGTAGCTGATCTGCTGCCCCCGTGTGATCGCGTTCGGAAGTAGTCGGGCTGCGACCGTGGCATGAGGCGGTCGTGGCACGTCGACTCATTGGGCTGGAGAGAGCAGGTTGCCGCCCCACGGATCGTTTCTGACGATCAGGACCGGGGTCTACTTCAACGCTCGTCGCGAGCCCTTCGCTCTGAAGTGCAGCCAGCGTCCGAGGCCCACGCCTGCACCGATTGCGATGAACATGCCCCACGCTCGAAGCCTGTCCAGCTCGTAAGGAGCCAGCAGGACCAACAGGGCGACCGAGATTAGGCCGCCCAAGATCCCCGCGATCAACGGGTGCAGCCTGTCGAGGTCACGCAGCGACGATCTGATTGCGTTCATCTCGTTTCCCGTCATCCTCACCCCCGAGTGTGCCGGACTGTAGATGGACGTGTCGTCCGCCCCCCCCCGAGTCGCACGTCTGCCAGCACAACCCGTCCGCTAGTGGCTCCCGCTGGCCGCCGCCATCACCGTGACTTTGCGCGGCGGCATCGCAAGGCGCGGGCACGCATAACCCCATTCGAGAACAGCGGCTATCAGATCAGAAGGCCTCCCAAGGACGCGGCGCTCCGCGGGATTCGCGACCACGGTCGCCGAACCGCCCGACCCACGGTACGAGTCACGCTCCAGTCGGTGGAGGGCTCACGTCCTCGCCGTTCACCTCGCGAATCGACGGCGCGAGTTCCATTTCCAGGTCTGGCGTGAGGCGCGCCGCTGCATACACGTCGAGTCTGTCATCGCGTTCGGGGTCACGCTTGTCGGAATAGTGGGGGTCACCCGTCACTCGCCATCGCAGGGTCGATGCGCCGAGGACTACCTCAACGTTGTGAGCCGTCATGAAGGCTCTCAGCCAACTGGCGCGAACGAGGAAAGCGCGCTGCCGGTCTCGGTCCGATGTCACGTAGTTGGTGAAGACCACCTCGCCGTTCTCCATCCAGGACGGGCCGCGCTCGTCCGCCGTTAGCGAGGAGTGCGACCGTACGAATGTCGACGGCAGTGTCGCATGTACTGACTCGCCAATTGAGCAGTCGTACAGGCTTCCTTCCCACAGGTAGTCCTCGACGGTGCTCACCACCGAGAAGGCCTCTCCGTCGATCTCTACGTCGACCAGGTCAGCGTGCCGATTGCTGCAGTTGTGCGGCGTCCAGCCGATCTCACCGAAGTAGCAGCAGTCGATGTGGCCATGATCGTCGATGACGTCGTGGCGGTCGTTCCGGACGATGGCGGGAAGATGTCGTAGTGCACGTTCCGCCGCCGCTGCCGGCACGAACCAACTGTTGAGATAGAAGGACTGCTGAAGGCCGCGCCATGGCTCGTCGGCTTCGGGATCACCCTGCGCGAGGTTCGCGTCGAGCATGACCCATTGCTCACCACTTGAGTCGCTCACGAGCACGACCCTGTCGAGTGTGGGCTCGCTAACAATGTCGCGAACGAACCTGGGGAGACTCCCGCCAAACTGCTGGAAGCTGATCGCAGCCGGTGGCCACGTCGTAAACTCGATCGAGGCGGGCCGCCACGTGTCGTTGCCCGATTCCGGCTCAAGGAACTGGTGGAATGCGACCGGTGGCAAGCTCGGATCGATCTCACGATCCGCGATGATCTGGTGCAGGCCCTCGTAGTCCTGGTGATCGGAATACCGCCGAGCGGTGTGTAAGTTGTCGGCGATCCGGGCCAGAAGCGCGTGGTAGGCCATCCACTGGTATTTCTTGCCCCATCTCTCCGCCTTGTGGGCCTCGCGTCCACTGCCGCCTCTGCCAAGATGGCGGTCTTCTTCTCCGAATTGCTTCGGCGTCCAGCCGAAGCGCAGGACCTGCATGAACACCCACCGTTTGGCTCGGTCAGCCGGGTAGGAGTCGTCGCGGAACTTCCGACGCCGCGGACGCCGATAGGAGTCTCGAAGGAGCTGAGACTGCTGGCTGCTCAGACCGGCTGAGAACCCGTAGCGAATCGCCTCAATTCGATCGAGTTCCTCGGCCGACTGTGCAGCGAGCAGTGTTTCGAGTTGTGCGCGTTGGGGCGCGTCGAGCGACTTCACAAACTTGGCCCATCTCGACTTCACGATGGACGGACCAACGTCTGGCTCGTCATCTTGCTCCGGGTACGGCTTGCTCAGGGGATGACGTGAGAACATGGCGACGCCCGGCTCGACGACGTAGCGACCGAAGTCGCCGAAGCCGAGAATCGAGTGGAGAACGCTCGAGTAGCGCTCGTCGTCGGGTTGATCGCTCTTCCATCCGTACTTCTTCTCCAGCGTGTCCTCGGATGGGACGGGGCCCGGGGGTTTGAGTCCGTACGGCCGCTTGATCGCCTTCAGCTGGGACTTCGAAGCAACGCCATTGGCGACGCCCCACTCGATGACGCCGCGCGCCGCGTCCAACAGGATCTCGTCGGCGCGCACGGGCTCGGCGAACACGAGCCGACGGACGCGGGCGACAAGCTTCTTGGCGTGATCGCGTTGACCTGCATCTGACCGCAGCAGCGCTCCGTAGGCGATGACGACCAGACGCTGGACGATGTAGGGGTCGTTGACGGTCCAGAACCGCACGACGAGTCGTTCCAGTACGTCGATGTGGCCCCGAAGTAGGGCGACGAGGGCCTTCGTGATCCAGTCGCGCATGAAACGGTTCGGGGAGAGCAGAAGCCAGATGAGCGGTATGGCCGCCAACTCGATGACATCGCGGTCGTAGTCGGGGTAGGGACCTTTGCCAGCCCAACGTGCGAGCACTGACCCGGCGCTGCTCTCGTCGGCGAGTTCGTGGTACGTGGGGAAGCCGAAGTACGCGTCGCGGTCCGGCATCTGGAAACGAGCCAAGTGTTGATGCAGACGATCGCCGTTGAGCTGGTTTCCTGGCTGGGGGGCGATCATGAACATGACCCGGAAGAGCTCTTCAGGACGAAGGAAGCGGAGCGTCTCGTTGAGCAGCTCGACCGTTCGGTCAGTAACAGCCGAGGCATCGCGGTACGGCAGCGAGCGGATTACGGAGAGGGCGATGTGCTTGGCGCGGTTGAACTCGCGGTGAGCGTCGCGATCGTTGGTGTTCGGTCGCTGGAGCTCCTTAACCCGAACGGCGAGCAAGTCCGGGAGTTCGACGGAGTGCAACTCCGGCAGGGCGACGGCCGCAGCCTCCAAGATCCCCCAGCTGCAGTCATCCTTGAGCCAGTCACGAACGGCGATGTCTGCCATTGCGTCGGCCGACCGGTCAAGGCGCCGACGCAGGATCAGGTAGTCGGCCAAGGCTTGGAAGAGGATTCGGAAGCCTTGTTCGGTGTTCCCGTCGCCGAGGTAGAGGAGCTCCTGATTCAAGATGCCTTCGCTCTGCATCGCTCCAAGGACGACGGAGGCCTCGTTCGACGCTGCACCACCAAGTGCCGCGGCCGCCAACTCCTCAGCCCGCGACACGGAGACACCCTCTTGGCCGGTCACAGCGAATTCGTCGAGCAGGGCATCAAGCACCGCAGTGACGTCGCGCACCGCTGCTGACTGCTCATATGAGCTACGCGCCTGCGGCCGGAACCGTCGCGCGATTCGCGCCAGCTTCGAGTCGAGGTATCGCTGGAAGATGGTGACACGTCCCTCGTGGCCGCCATACGCCGTCTCGCCGGAGTCTTTGAGTCCTTCGCAGAACAGCTTGAGGAATAGGGGAAGACTGAACTCAGGCACGAGAAGCGGAATCCTCGGAGCTTGCAACCCGTGAAACTCGAAGAACTTCTGCGTCGCATCGATCTCGTGACCTGCGAAGCCGGGATTTGACCGTCTTACGAATCGACGGTGCTCGGCGTCTTCGCAGACGATCCCGATGTATGTGTCTCGACATGAGACGACAAGCGCGACGTGCGGCCACCGGGCGACAGCAGCGCGTAGGGCGGGGAGGTGCGTGCGCCAGAAGTCGGTGTCGGTCGTGTCGTTGAGCGCGTCGACAGCGATGACGAAGCGACGTCCAGTGAGCGCGGCGGCCTCACCTGCCGCGTCCATTGCCCCCAGCAAGGTGTCGGCTCCGAGCGGCGGTAGCCCAAGCTGATCACACACGCCGGCCCACAGATCGCCGCGTCCGAATCGAGCAGCGCTGAGGAAGACGGCCGGTCGGCCGACCTGAAGCGCCCGTTGAGTCGTTTCGAGCAGGAGATGGGTCTTGCCAGATCCGGCAACGCCATCGAGGAAGTAGAGGCCGTGCTGCAGTGCTCGTCCGGCTGTGGAGCCCAGCCACCGTTCAAGCTCGGTCACCCGGTCGACGAGCCGACTGGATCGATAGCTGCGCGTTTCGTGCGGCGTATTGGTCTGGACTGCGTGCCAGTCCTGATCGGGATGCGTCGCTCGCCACTCTGCCTGGGCGGCGTGCTCGAGGTCGGATGCCGCGGTGACCGTCCGAGACAGGTCCTCCGATGCCTTCCGTAGTGATGCGAGGTCCGTGTCGACGGTGGAGGGCTCAACATGGAAGACCGACGCGGCAATCTTGAGTTCAGCGACGGCCTCCTCAATCGCGGAATACGCCTTGATCAGCTCAGTTGAGCCCTTCTTGGTGATCCAGTAGTCGCTGGCTCCGGAAATGACGCCCCGGCGCAGCTGATCCAGGTGATCGAGTGCCACGGCGTCGAACGCCAACGCAGCGAGATCGTCCTCGATCGGGAGGTCGACCTGAAGGTCGGGTCGGTACTTCTCGCCGGCCGCATCGATCTGTTCTCGAAGCTTCTGGCTGAGCCAGGCATCGGTGAACTCGGTGTCCCCCCACCAGAACCACCGCCGTCCCTCGTGTTCGGGAAGCGCCAAGCGGTCGAGGATGTCGCTCTCTTGGACCAGGTTGAACTCGATGTCGTCCGCACCCGCAATCGACGTGTGCCAGAAGTCCACCTTGTCGTCGTATTTCTGGCGCTGGGACTTGCGGCGACCACGTCCGATGGCAGTGCCGAGGTTGGACGAGATGAGAAACGTCAGCTTCGAGACCTTCGGGCGATCACGCACGACGGCCCTGACGCTCTCGGTCATGCCGTCAAGAAGGGAATCGATGTCGTGTATGTGCTTGGCTTGCCACCCCATTCTGTGCCGTCGGCAAGGGTCGCGTACCACTCAACGCCGCCGTCCGGGTTGCCCGTACGAATCGCTCTTATGCCGTCCGGAGCGTCCGACTTGAACAGCTGGTAGCAGAGTTCCTCGAATCCGCGAGCGGTCGAACCCCGCCAGGGGCGAATCGCGTCGAAGCCCGGAGTGAGTCTATCTGGGGGCATCAGACGCCTCCTCGGGTCTCGTGCCGCGCCACGTTTGGCGCGCGTCCCACCGCTGTGAGGTCTCGTCCCGCAGAGCCCGCAGTATTCGCACAGGCACGCTACCCGCGCTGCAAGGGCACGGAGTTGTGCTCGGCGGCGAGCCCGTTGCCCAAGCCGTGATTGCGGCCGGTGAGGTCCGCGACCAGAGCAGCCCGAAAACGCACGTACCGACGTTGCCGAGGTGGAGTTCATCTCGGCGGGTCCTCACGACTCATCACAGGATCCAGGCGCTCCATGATCTGGTCGACCTGCCAACTGACGACGGCATCACGCCAACTCGGGATGAGGAGCACTGCGGCGGTGAGTGTTGCCATCAGGGTCGCGAACACGCGTGATCGTCGTAGCGTCCGGGGAGGGTTGCTCCATAGCTCCGCAATAGCGTCCAGGATCCAGTTCATCGCGCCCACCCGAGGCGAGGCGGATGCAAAGACCCCACGGCCCGGGGGACGGCATTCCAGGCGACATAGTTGCGGCCCACCTCGAGGCGTTGACGGCCGTGGGACGTCATGGCTGACCGACGCTTGTCGTCGGACGACGCTTGTAGCTGTCGACACGTTCTGCGGCGGCCTGTGCCATGTTCAACTCGGACCGGTCATGGCGTCGCCAGTAGAACCATTCGGGCACTTGGACCCCGTTGAGCCGCACGTGCAGCAGTTCGTCCTGGAGGCGGCGACAGTCGCCATCGGTCGGGCCGGTGCCGCCCAGAGCCTTGTCCCAAAGGGGCCGAATCAGTTCATCCTCGACCTTCTCCTTCTTCTGGGCTAGTCGCCGGTGTGCGTCGCCGACCTCTGCAGCGTCGAGCAGCGCGGGCAACGTCGGCATCGCCCAGATGATGAGCCACTCCGTCAACGACGATCCGGCGGCGACTCCGATGACGACGGCGGTGGCGAAGCCGATGGCGACCGCACCTGCGAGGAACTGGAAGTAAGCCCAGCTCATGTGGCGCCCATAGGGAACGCTCGACCACTGAGCGATCAATACGTTAGCGGGATGGGGGACCCCCGCCGTTGATGGGTACCAGCCGTCGCGGTGTTGCTTTGCGATCGGGTCGTCGTCAGCTAGACGGTTAGCAGCGTCGACGACATCTTCATGAGACGGTTTCGGTCCGACCAGATTGTTCCACGGCAATCCGAACAGCCGTATGTCGAACTGCTCGTGGACTCGCACAGCAAGGCGGTGCCGTCGCTTCTCCGCGGGGATGAGAACGATCCGGGAGATGAGCACCCACAAAGCCGCAGCGGCGCCGATGACACCGGCTGCCGTCAGGGAGATCAGAGAAGACAGGGGTCCGAGGACTGCCAGCCCGATACCCACCCACGTCCGGTAACCCCTGAGCTTCTTGGATCTGCGATACAGGTACGTGAACGCGCGAAGCGGTTGCCCCGACTGTGCGTCGAGCTGCATCTGATCGATGGTCGGCGCCATCTCTAGGATGCCTTGGGCATGCGGTAGCCGAACAGTTCACGCCACTTGTCTACAGCGGCACGCTCACGACCTTCGTCTTCCAAGTCGATCGCGTTCTCCGCGACCGTCTGCCAGGCACGGAATTGTCGCGCGGCAAGCTCGCGGTCGAACGCAGACATCTCTCTGTTCACAATCGGCCCCAGGTTCGCCGGGTCAGGCCAGTCGTTGACAACTTGGTCCGCCGCGCTGGCGCAGAAGTAGGCAATCTCGTCTTGATAGCGACCGAACGGGGGGCGGACCAGATCGAGCGCCATGACCTCGATGAGGAACGACGGTTCGATGGGCGAATCCGCTTCGCGGTTCATGGCCTTGACCATCTTGACGAACGGCACCCACCTCTGGTCGCAGGCGCCGTTCTTGGCGGTGGTGGCCTCGGCGTGCTTGGTCGGGTCTGTGGACAACCAGCCGCCGGTGCTGGGATCTGGGATCTCGTAGCCGCCACCCGAACGCTCGAACGCGGGTACGACCTCGAACGACATGATCTCCTCGTCGGCCCCGAAGGAGATGACGCAGGCGACGCCGTCGACCGTGACGTTGTGGTACTTGGTCTCGAGGACCTTCTTCAGGCTCTGCAGGACGGCGCTGGGGTAGCGCGATCGGTAGTCGCCCTGCTCACCGTCGTCGTCGATCACCACGAAGATGTCGACGTCCTTGAGCTTCTTCGTCTTGGTGTGCCGGTCGTAACTCCCGGTCAGGAACACGTTCGTCACATCCCAGTGCTCGGTGATTAGGCCGTACATGGCTTGGCGTCGACTGGAGGCCTGGCTCTGCTCGGTCTCGGTGATCTCAAGGTTGGACTTGAGCTTGGCGAAGGCGTGGGCGACATGTCCCATTATCGGCTCGTGAGGTAACGGACGGAGGCGGAGGCGTGCGGACCGCTTGCCAGGCTCCCGAGAGTGTTGGAGCGCAGCCCGGCTGTGGAGGCGCGGCTCGTTGTGGACCAGCCGTCCTGTGGTGTGTGGTAGCCGTTGTACGAGCAGATGATCTTGAAGATTGTTCCAGTCTGAACCTTCGAGAGTTTGGCGAGGCTGCGGGCGAGGGCGACGTGGCGATGGGAGAACTCTCCCGAGCCATCGGCGTGATACTCGACCGGGAACTCGAGGATTGGGTCGACGGCACCGCTGGGCCGTCGACATTCCACGATGACCATCTTCAAGGACCCCTCCTCGATCCAGGCCCGGATTGCCGGTGCGTAGTCGTCCTCCCAATCGTTCATCAGGGTCCGGGCGGAAATGCCGAGGGTCCCGAGGATCTCCGCGATCATGCCGCCGATGGCTTCGCTCAGATGCGTGGCGGTATGACTTCGTGTGATCGTGAAGGTGCTGGTTGCCGTGCTCATCTCAGCTCCTTCGCGCAGGATCGAGCCGAGTGAGGTCGATGACCGGTGACAACGAGTTGGCTCGGATGGACTCGGTCTCGGCCGGTGGCTTGTCCGTCGTGACGTGCTCGAGGCCGGCAAGGACCTCGGCGAGAAGGTCTGCGTGGCCGTCCGGGCACGGCAGGTGCAGCGTCCAGTCGGTGGCCGTGTCCGCACCGGGAACCGGGTTGGCGTTCTCGTCTTCCAGGTTCTTGAGGGCGTCCGTCCCAGAGCAGGTCGTGATCTTCAGGTACAGCGGTCCAGCCCGTAGCGTGAGCGACTCACGGTTCGTGTAGCCGCCTGCGATCAACGCGACGGCCGCCGGCTTGACCTGAGCCAGCTCCGCGCGGACCTGGTCACTGTCGAGGCCCGAGGACCGCGCAAGAGTGCAAGCGACCAGTTCAGCGATGGCCTGCCATGTCGCGGCCGTGGTGCGGGCGGGAATCGCAGAGACCGTTCTATGCCGCGCCACGGGACACCTCCCGAACCGGTTGTCCGGCGGCGGCCAGCAGGTCAGCGATCGTCAGCCGACCTGGGTCGATCGCGGTCTCGAGCCTCCGAGCGGCTGCCTCCGCGACGAGCTTGCGAGCGGCCCGCCCGTCTCGTCCGACGAGCTGCTTACCCACGCGGCTCAGGGCTGCGCCAGACGCCAGCTCGGCGAGGGCCGGGTAGGCCGCGCCGTAGCCGCGCAGTGCGTCGCGCACGATCTCCGTGAGCGCGAGCTCGTTGGGGAGCGCAACCTCGATCGCGATGTCGGCCCGCGAGACAAAGGCCTCGTCCAGACCGCCGGTGAAGTTCGAGGTTGCCACCACCAAGACGTGCGGGTGGTGGTGAGCCAGATCATCCATGGCTGTCAGAACTGCATCCGTGGCGCGGTGGACGTCTACCGGGTTCGCCGCCAGCGAAGCCTCGCTGCGTGCGACTGCCATGGACTCGACCTCATCGAGGACGACAACAGTCGGTACGCGGTCATCTGCAACCCGAGGGATGGCTTCGGTCAGTAGGGACGAGACGAGCTGCTGCGACTTGCCATGTTCCCCGCTCATCAGGCCGTGAGGGTTGATGTCAACGAGGCGGACCGAGCCGTTGACGACCCTCGCGAGCTCCTGGACGAGCCCCCGTGCCAGGGTCGTCTTGCCTGTTCCTGGTGGCCCGTGAAGCAACATCAGCCCGTGCATCGCAGTCGTGGTAAAGGGCAGGCGAGGTCGCACCGCCAACGCGAGGGCGGCGTGACGTACGAGTCGCTCCTTGACGTCACCGTCACAGACGATCGAGTCCCACAGTCCTTCCAGTTCCGAGGACGGCGCATCCACCTGCCGGACGATGGCTTCTTCGGCTCGCACGAGGGCCCTTTCTATTGGACGGCGCTGGACGGTAGAGGTGGTGTGTGACAGCACTCTGGGCTGGGTGCTGGGGCTTGTGTTACCAGCAGGAGCGGAGTACGGTAGAGAGTGTAACACACGAAATTCTCCCGTTGCCGGCCTTGGCCGACTAGCGTGAGTTCGGTAACTCTGGCTGCGATAGGGAGGCGTGAGCGTGGGCATGGCCGAACGGCTATCGGAAGCACGCGAACTGGCTGGCTACTCCCAGGAGCAGGTCGCTCTTGCCTTGGGAGTCAGCCGCCCGATGATCACGTACTGGGAGGGCGGGTCGCGCGTTCCCAACGACCGACAGGTCGTCGGCCTTTCGCGGCTGTACGGCATGGACGTTTCAGCCCTGCGCGGTGATGCTCCACTCGAGAGAGCACAACCGGCGGCCGACATGATGTTTCGCGGTGCCGGCGACGAGCGGCTTCCGGCCGAGGGTCGGCGAGGCCTCGGTGAGTTCGTCGACTTCCTGGACGCCTACGCCAAGCTTGCTGGGCAGCTGGACTACGACATCCATGGGATGACGCAGTCGCCCTTCACCTCGTCGAGCAGTTTCGGCTCGGCCGACGACGCACGGCGCAAGGCGGAGGAGGTCCGGGCACACCTCCGGCTCGGGCTCGGCCCCGTTGGTGACGTCGACCGACTTTGCGATCTGCTGGGGATCACGGTCCTGCGTGCCCAACTCGGAGACGACTTGCGCGAGACCATCTCCGGAGCCTTCTTCAACCACCGAAGGGTCGGGTTCTCCATCCTGGTCAACCTCGACATGACGCCAGGCCGACGTCGCTTCACCGTTGCACACGAACTCGCGCATGCGCTGTTCCACTCCGACAAGGAGCCCTACGTCCTGTCCTTTGCGACCAAGGACCCCCGTGAACGGTTCGCCGACACCTTCGCCGGCGAGTTCCTCATGCCCACCGAAGGTGTCCGCCGAGTCATGGAGGAACAGGGCTTTGGCCCGAAGATCACCGACCCCGCAGACGTGATCCACCTGCAGCGCTTCTACAAGGTGTCGTACGCAACGGCCCTAGTGCGGCTACGCCAGTCACGGTCGCTCAGACCTGCGGACTACGACCGTTTCAAGCAGATCCGTCCCGTGATCTACGCGCGCTCGCTCGGATATGAACCTGAGCCCGAGGAGTTCGAGCAGGACGCTGATCAGTGGCGACTGCGTCGCTACCCGCCGCGGTTCCTGCGCCTTCTCCGTCTTGCCATCAAGGCAGACCAGATCTCCGTCCCATCAGCAGCGAAGCTCGTGGGCGTCTCCATCAGCGAGATGGCCGACCTCGCCGCAGCCGCACCAATCGGCACCGATGAGACCCCCGTTTCAAACCGCGAGCTTCAGGAGTTCGAGCAGACCGGTGTGCCTGCCTGATGCCGACCGTCGTCGACACGGTCGTCCTTCACTACTTCCTGGTTGCCGACCGGGCCGAGCTGTTGTTGGAACTGCTCGACTCACCAGTCGGCATGCCGCGGATCGTCTTCGATCCTGACGATGACGAGGGCCGAGAGATCGGCGTGTCTGAGCTTCGACGCAACATCCGCTACGAGCGACGGCTTGCCAACGAAGCTGCCCCCGACGACGGTGACGACGTGGCCAGGGAACTCGAGGATGCTCGGGCGAGCGCTGAAACCAGGGTTCAGCGTCTCTGTCAGATCGGGGACCTGGTCGCCGATGGGCGCATCGAGGTGCTCGATCTCACCGAGGAGGAGCAGGAGATGTCCGCCCAGCTCGCGTCCAGCGAGCCCGACCCTGCGCTCGGTCTCCTGGTTGCGCTCGACGACGGAGAAGCCGCCTGTGTCGCGATTGCCATCGAGCGCAGGTGGACGCTTGCGACCGACGACACCGATGCCCTGCGCGTCCTGGATCGCCTTGCTCCCAGCCATCCGTACGAACGGATCCGCCGTCTGTTGATCAGGGCCGCGAACGACGGCCTCATCACCGAGACGGAGGCCAACGACATCCACGCGGTGATGACTCGGGCCGGCTTCTGGGACCGGACAAGGCCGTTCCCCGAGCCGTGAAGGAGCATCCAGCCCTCTTCGTATTGAGTGTGCTTCTTGCCGAGTCGTTGGGTCGCGCGCGGCGACGAGCGAGGTAACGAGCGGGCTCGGTCGGCGGTCCAACCGCTCGTAACGGGGATTAGCGGGCGGCTCGCGCCGGCATCGACCGTTGGGTGAGGCGTCGGTGGCGCTGCTGTTGTCCGAGGGCGATCTGGCGGCGAAGGTCTGCTGCCTCGAGCGCGGTTCGGCGCCAGTCGAGGTGGGCTTGGGCGGCTCGTTCGAGGCGGGCGACGCTGAGGCGGGCATGCCCGGCGGCTTGGGT
>PWTE01000044.1 GCA_003563915.1 Nitriliruptoraceae bacterium | reverse complement strand
GCGCTGGCGAACAGCCAGTACGGGGAGCTGGAGAAGTTCCTGCGGTTCGGCTATCCGCCGGGTGGAGAAACGGTCCGCTACGCCCGCTACACCGGCCAGGAGAACGATGAGCAGCGCGAGGCGATCCTTGCGGATCCACCTGACATCATCCTGACGAACTACGTCATGCTCGAGCTGATTCTCACCCGCCCGCGCGAGCGGAAACGGCTCGTCGATACCGCCAAGGGCGTGCTTGAGTTCCTGGTGCTCGACGAGCTGCACACCTACCGTGGCAGGCAGGGCTCTGACGTCGCGATGCTGATCCGCCGGGTTCGTGAAGCGTGCGAGGTCCCGGACCTCCAGGTTGTCGGCACCTCAGCCACGATGGCGTCCGGTGGCTCAGAGCGAGACCAGCGCGCGGAGGTCGCCGACGTTGCCTCGCGGCTGTTCGGCGCACCGGTGCAGCCGCAGAACGTGATCGGTGAGACGCTCAGACGGGCGACGCCGGATATCAACTGGGCCTCACCATCAGTTCGCGACCGACTCGCCGACCGCGTCAACACCGCTGGGCCACCGGACCGAGAGCTAGACCGCTTCCTCGCGGACCCGCTCTCGAGCTGGATGGAGACGGCCTTCGGCCTCGAGGTGTCGTCGGAGACCGGCCGGTTGGTGCGGCGCTCGCCGCGGACGATCAGCGGCGACGGTGGAGCTGCGGCAGAGCTGGCCGCGCTGACCGGCCTCGACGAGCACCACTGCCGCGGGGTGATCGAGCGGCAACTGCTCGGCGGCCACGAGGCGACCGATGACCTCGGCCGGCCAGCGTTCGCCTTCCGACTGCATCAGTTCCTCACCAAGGGTGACACCGTCCACGCCTCCCTCGGGGACGAGGACGAGCGCTACCTCACCCTCAAGGCGCAGACGTACCGCCCCGGGTCGGACCGCACTGAAGTGCTGCTCCCGCTCGCGTTCTGTCGCGAGTGCGGCGAGGAGTACCACACCGTATTCCGTCACCGTGACGGTCGGTTCGAGCCACGCGACTTCGGTGACCTCGGCGGAGGTAGCGACCACGGTCCTGCCGCCGGGTTCCTGCACCGTGACCGCGACCGTCCCTGGCCGACCGGTGAGCTGTCCGAGGTGCTGGAACGTCTGCCGGACAGTTGGCTGCTCACCGAGTCTGGCGTCACCCGGCTGGACCCGAACCGGCGCAAGGAGGTCCCGCAGGCGATCACCGTCGACGCGGGTGGCTTCGAGGCCGAGGAGGGTGTGCAGCTGACGTGGGTGCCGGCCCCGTTCCGGTTCTGCCTGTCCTGCGGGATCGCTTACGACCCGCGTGTGCGCTCCGACAAGGGGAAGCTCACGCTGCTGTCGTCCGAGGGTCGCAGCTCGGCCACCACCGTGCTCTCGTTGTCGCTCATCCAGGCGCTGCGGTTGGATCCATCGCTGGACGCGGAGGCCCGCAAGCTGCTGTCCTTCTCCGACAACCGTCAGGATGCCTCGCTGCAGGCTGGCCACCTCAACGACTTCGTCGAGGTGGCGCTGCTCCGTGGTGCGCTGTACCGCGCCGCGGCGCAGGCCGGGCCCGACGGCCTCGCGTCGGAGGACCTGACCAGCGCAGTCTTCGAAACGCTGGCCCTGCCCTTCGAGGAGTACGCGGCCGATCCGGAGGTTCGCTATGCCGCTCGGCGGCAGACCGAGCAGGCGCTACGTGATGTCTTGGGCTACCGGCTGTTCGCCGATCTGCAACGTGGCTGGCGGGTCACGATGCCGAACCTCGAGCAGTGCGGGCTGCTCGTCATCGACTACGAGTCGGTCGACGAGCTCGCTGCGGATGACGAGTTGTGGGGCGGCACTCATCCAGCTTTGGTCGGGGCGTCGCCCGAGACCCGGGAGGAGGTCTGCCGTGTCCTTCTGGATGACCTGCGACGCAACCTGGCGATCCACGTGTCGTGGCTGGATGCGGACACCGTCGAGTCGATCAAGGAGCGCTCCTACCAGCGGCTGGATGATCGGTGGGCGATCGACCGGGACGAGCAGGTCCCGGTCGCCGCGATCGCCTACGCGCGTTCCACCCGAAGGTTCGACACCAAGGCCAACCACTTTCTGTCGGGCCGCGGCGGGTTCGCACGCTGGCTTCGACGCAGCCGCACCTTCCCGGGCTGGCACGAGGACCGGCTCACCGTCGATGACGCGCAAGACATCATCCGCCACGTCCTGGATCGTCTCCGTATCGCTGGCCTGGTCCAGATCGTGGACGAGCCCAAGAGCGAGGACGATGTCCCCGGCTACCAGGTTGTGGCCGGCACGATGCGGTGGTTGGCCGGAAGCGGCGAACAGTCGTTCCACGACCGGCTCCGCGCCCCGGACCTGCCCGAAGGTGGAGGACGGGTCAACCCGTACTTCGTCAGCTTCTACCGGGAGGCAGCTGCGGCCCTGACCGGCCTTCACGCCCGTGAGCACACCGCACAGGTCATCTCCGAGCTGCGCCTGGAACGTGAGGAACAGTTCCGCACGGCTGAGCTTCCGGTGCTCTACTGCTCGCCGACGATGGAACTGGGCGTCGACATCGCCCAGCTCAACGCCGTCCACCTTCGCAACGTCCCTCCAACCCCGGCGAACTACGCGCAACGTTCCGGCCGGGCCGGGCGCTCTGGACAACCCGCGATCGTGACCACCTACTGCGCTGCCGGCTCCGCGCACGACCAGTACTTCTTCCGCCGTGCTGACCAGATGGTGGCCGGCGTGGTTGCACCGCCACGGCTTGAGCTCGCCAACGAGGACCTGGTGCGTAGCCATATCCAAGCGGTGTGGCTCGCGGAGACGGGACTGCAGCTCGGCGGCTCCATGCGTGACCTGCTCGATCTCGACGGCGAGGGCTTCCCGCTCGCTGACGATGTCGTCGCAGCGATCTCTTCACGGGCTGCGCTGGAGCGTGCTCGCATACGGGCGCACACGATCCTCGCCACGATCGAAGCCGACCTGCAGGCGACGCAGTGGTACTCGGCATCCTGGCTGGACGACCGGCTCGACCAGGCCGTCCGACGCTTCGACGGTGCCTGTGACCGGTGGCGGCAGCTGTACCGCACGGCACTGCAGCAACTCAACGACCAGCACGCCCGCATCGTCAGCCCGGCGACCCCGGCGGAGGACAAGAAGCGCGCCCAACGGCTCCACGGGCAGGCAGCCGCGCAGCTGAGGAT
>PWTE01000362.1 GCA_003563915.1 Nitriliruptoraceae bacterium | reverse complement strand
GCGGGGCCGAACAGCTGCGCAGCTTCGGAGTCGTAGGTGATCTCGAACTCCAGCACCGCCGAGGTGTCCTCGGCGATCTGCATGTCGTAATCCGTGCGGATCTCGCAGGCCGCGAGCACGAACGCACAGATCGCGAGGACGGCGAGAACCCTGCCCCTAGCCATAGCTACCCCATCCGGTCTCATCCCACAACGAGCTGGCAACGTAGCGAATGACGGTGACCGACGGCGAGGATGGACAGCAACCCGTCCAGATCAGGAGCTGCGGCGAGCGTCCAGCAGGAGCCATCCTCTCGATCAAGCCAGGTCGTGCACGCGGCTAGCAGCCGCCAGGGGCCGCAAGGAACGCTTGGCCGCGGCCGGCCAGGTGCACGCCAGCCGTAGCGGCGGGGGCCGCGACCGCCTGACCGGATGTCACGGTCACCCTGGTTCCGTCCGCGGTGACATCGAGGCTGCCAGCAACGCACAGGATGACCCGGATGGTCGGCTCGGCGAGCTCCACCACGGTGGTTCCGTCGAGGTCGAGCCGTGTCAACGAGAAGTGGTCGGTCGGTGTCGGGTAGCTCACCGGTCCGGGCGGCGTACCTTGCGGCTCGACCGGGACTACCTCGGTCGGCTCGAGGTGGAGGATGTCGAGCAACTCCGTCACGTCGACGTGTTTCGAGGTGAGTCCACCGCGCAGGACGTTGTCGGAGTTGGCCATGATCTCGACACCGACCCCTCGGAGGTACGCGTGGATCACCCCGGCCGGCAGGTAGATGGCCTCGCCCGGCGCCAGGGTTACCCGGTTGAGCAAGGCGGCCACCACGACGCCGGGATCCTGCGGGTAGCGAACCGAGAGATCGACCACGAGCCGGGCCAGATCGTCCAGAGCACCGCCACTGGCGGTATCTCTGGCCGTCACCGCGGCCTGGCGTAGTCCCTGCACGAGGCGCCCAGCGTCGGAAGGTCCCAGCCTCAACAGACCGCGGACCACCTCGGGAAGCGCCGCGGCCCCCTGCCGACGGAGCAGGTCTCGGTGGGGCTCGAGACCGTGTACGGCAAGGGCGTCGAGCAGCTCGAGCGTGGCATCTACCGGCCGGAACCCACACAGCGCGTGGAACGGCGTCAGGGCGCAGAGGAGCTCAGGCTTCGGGTTGCGATCTCGGTACGTGCGATGCCGGGCGTCGAGCGGGATGCCGGCGGCCTCCTCGCGCGCGAAGCCCGTGGCTGCCTGCTCCGCGGTGGGGTGGGCTTGCAGCGACAACGACCGGTCCACCGCGAGCACCTTCAGCAGGAAGGGCAGGGCGGGCCCGTGGGTCGCAACGGCGTCGGATCCGAGCCAGCGGTCCGGATCCGTGGCGATGACCGCGTCCAGCGGGCGGCCGTCGGGTAGCCGGGACGGCGACGTGGGGTGGGCACCGACCCACAGCTCCGCCTCGGGGGCCGCGGTCGGGGCCGGCCGCGCCTGTAGCTCGGCGATCGCGGTGCGCGAACCCCACGCGTAGTCGCGGACGGGGTTGTCCAGGCGAACCAGCGGTGCCAGCCCCGCCATCCACGCTCCTCCCCGCTCACCTGGGACGGCAGAACCTCCCAGCGCCGCGGCAGGCTAGCGGTCACGGGTAGACGGCACCGACCTGCACGAGTCGCCACGCACCGTCCAGCCGTGCCAGCACGACGGTGACGTGCCAGCCGACCTCGGCGACGTCGCTGGCTGCCGTCGGGACCTCGACCGGCCCGATATCGCCGAACCACAGCCGTCCGTCCTCGACCCGGGTGATCGGCAGGTGGTCCTCGATCCAGTCCTCGTCGGCGATGTCGTTCGGGTGCGCCGGGAGTCGGGTGTGCTCCGTCTGCAGGAACAGCTGGTGACCGAGCTCATCGGCCCGCGGCAGTTCCCGGCCGGCATCCGCCGCACGGTCGCGCGCGAGCTCGGCGTCGCCCGCGTCGACGTAGCCCTGCTCGGCCAGCCAGCGAGCCAACCGCTTGGTCACCGTGCCCGCATCCTTGAGCTGCTGCTTGGACGCGGCCACCTTGCGGACCATGAAGTAGCCGAGGAACTCGCCGTAGTTCTCCATGATCCGTTGCGGGTGGCACAGGCGGGTGAACGCCTCCTCGTCACCAGCGTCGAACGCCGCCTGCCACGCCTGTTCCTCGGCGCCGGTCAGCGACTGGTAGCCGTAGCCATTGAGGCAGTGGCGCAGCAGGTCGATGATGTCCTCGTAGCGCGCGTAGGTCGACGCCGCGAGCCGCTCACGCTGGGCCGCGAGGAACCCCTCGAGCGCGTCGTCGATCGATGGCGCGGTCGTCACGTCGTCACCCTCCGAGCTGCGGTCCCCGAACAGCGGGATCACCTCGCCGACCTCCCCTCCGTCGGGTTCTTCGTCCTCCCCCGCGGTAGCTGTGGCGACGCTGTCCGAGCTGTCGGCGAACCGCATCCGGAACTCCCATCCCTCGCGGCTCGCCACCATCCGTCCGAACTCGTCCCAGTCGAGGCGGCGGCCGTCGACGACGACCGACGGCACCTGGAGAGAAGGGTCACCGGACCAGTCGATCCGACCCGCCACCTCGTCACCGGCGATCGCCCACCGTGTGCCGAAGACTGCGGCATCGAACTCCCGTGGTTCGAGGTAGGCCTGGCCGACCTCATGCTGCACGATACGCCGCAACTGCGCGAGGACCGCGTCCGGCTCGGCACCGTGCTCGGCATGAACCACGAACCGGAACCCATCACCGGCAGCCTGGTCGACCTCCTCGGCCTCGGCGCTCATCACCCCTGACGGCGCCCACGTCAAGCGGTAGCGGAACCGCACCTCGCGGCCGTCCGCCGCTCGTACCACCTCGACGGGTGGAGGGTCGGGAAGGCGCGACCAACCGGTGTGCGCGCTGACCCGGTCGTTGAGGCAGCGGTCGCACAGCTGCGTGCCGCTGAGGCTCGTGCGAGCATCCGGGTCGCCGCAGTCCGCGCACGGGGGCCAGTTCGTGTCCGACACCGATCGACCTCCGCCTGGATGCAGCCTGGCCCCGAACCTACCCCGGGCGAGGTGGCGCGGGTGCGGGCCGGTCAGGCGACCTCGAACGCGTCGACACCGACGAGGTAGTGGTAGTTGTCCCGACCGACCGTGCGTTCGAGGGTGCGCATGACCCGCTCCGCGTCGTCGTAGGGCCCCTGGATGTAGTACGGCTTGCCGTCGTGGC
>PWTE01000252.1 GCA_003563915.1 Nitriliruptoraceae bacterium | reverse complement strand
GATTTCGTGGCCCGGTATGAGCCCTCGGAGCAGGCCAAGATCGGGGAGCCCAAGGACATCGGGGTGCGTACCGAGTTCCTGCACTTCTTCGACCCCGACACCGGCAAAGCCCTGCGCTGATCGGCTGAGGCTGCCGCCCCGCGCGACGCCGGTCGCGTGGGGCAGGTAGCTTCGCGCGCGTGGCGTCTCGACGAGGTCTCCCGATCAGATGGCGGCTGCTGGCCGCCGTCGTCGTCGCGTTGGTGCGACTCGTTCGCTGGCGGATCGACGTCCAAGGGCTGCGTCACGTCCCTCAGGAGGGCGGCGCGGTCCTGGCCTTCAACCACCACAGTTACGTCGACTTCATCATGCTGGCGTGGGCCCCGGTGCGCCTGCTCCGCCGTGAGATCCGGTTCCTGGCCAAGCGCGAGATCTGGGAGAGCCGCAGGGTCCGGTGGGTCGTGGAGCTCGCTCGCGCGGTTCCGGTCGACCGCCACTCAGCGAAGGCACGGTCCGGAGCCTTCGATGCGGCGATCGAGGCGTTGAAGGACGGTGACCTCGTCGCCGTCGCGCCGGAACAGACGATCTCGCGGTCGTTCGAGCTCCTGCCCTTCCGCACCGGTGCCGTCCGGATGGCCCAGGAGGCGGGAGTACCGATCATCCCCGTCATCGGATGGGGGTCGCATCGGTTCGCGACCAAGGGCTACGAGCCCAAGCTCCAGACGCGGCTGCCGGTGACCGTGCGCTACGGGGAGCCCTTCCACGTGAGCCCGGAGGACGACCCGAAGGAAGCCACGACCCGGCTGCGTGACCGCATGGTCGCGATGCTGCACGACGTCCAGGAGACCTATCCCGACGGCCACCCTGACGATGAGCCGTGGGTCCCCGCCCGCCTCGGCGGCCGTGCCCCGACACCGGACGAGGTCACCTCCGACGACGGCTAGGTCACACGCCGCCGGCCCACCCGAGAGGGGCCACAGACCACCGCGAGACCGATACCCGTGCCAAGCCCCTCCGATCCGCGCAACCCGGCAGCCAGCTGGCTGTACCGAGCTTTCGCCTGGGCCACCTTCCTGGTGATGCGTGTCCAACGGTGGCGTTTCGATGTGACCGGCCTTCACCACGTCCCAAGGACCGGTGGCGCGGTGATCGCTTCCAACCACACCTCCTTCTGGGACTTCTTCACGACGGGTCGCGGTCCGTACCTGACGTTGGGACGGCCGGTCCGGATCCTCGCCAAGGCGTCGCTGTTCCAGGCGCCGATCTTCGGGGGCATCATGCGTCGTGCCGGCCACATCCCCGTGCACCGTGCCTCGGGGCGAGCGGCGCTCAGTAGCGCGATCGATGCGCTCCGCCGCGGCGAACTGGTGCTGGTCCTGCCGGAGCAGACCATCTCGCCGACCTTCGAGCTGTTGCCGTTCAAGCCGGGCGCCGCCCGGATGGCCATCGCGGCCGACGTGCCGATCGTGCCAGCCGTGTCGTGGGGCTCACACCGGTTCCACACGGTTGGTCGCCGTCCCCGCTGGTCGTGGCGGTTGCCCGTCACGGTCCGCTATGGCCAGCCGGTGCTCCCCGGACCGCAGGACGACCCGGACACGGTCATGGCCGAACTGCGCCGCCGCATGGATCACCTGCTCGACGAGGTACAGCGCACCTACCACGACGGCACGCCCGAGGGAACGTGGTGGGTCCCGCGTCGTCTCGGTGGCGGCGCACCGGCCGCGGACGACGTCCAGGCGTACCTGGAGGCCCTGGAGCAGAAGTGGCGGGGCCTCGTCAGGGGGCGGAGCCGCCGGACCAGCTGAGGATCCGGCGAGCCACGCCCCTACGAGTTGGGCGCCTGACCACGGTGATCCACAGACCGTGCTCAGGCGGTCCTCATGCCCCTCACCATGCTGCAGGGTGGATGAGGAGGCTGCGATGACCGCCACACCGTTGCTGTCGTTGCCGACCGCGCTGGAGGACCTGGCGGAACAGGTCGCGGCCGATCTGCGAGCCGGCCGCGACCGCCGCGTCGTGGCCCCCGGCGGCTTCGGCAAGACCCGCTTCGCCACCCGGGTCACCAGCTACCTCGAGGCAGCTGAGGCCGCGCGGGTAGCTCACCTCCCGGGCGGGCCGGTGGCCCGCCGCGACGGCACCTCGACCGCGGCGTGGTCGATCGTGGTCGACGACGCGCACCTGCTCGACCCCGCGAAGCTGGAAGCCGCGCACCCGGAGGGCTTCGGCCGTCTGCTGCTCCACCGTCCGACCGACACTGCCGCAGCGACCCTCCTCGACCGCATCGATCCCGAGCCGGTCGTGCTCGTGCCGTTCACGGTCCGCGACCTGGCGGCGATGCTCAGCCACCGACCCACGGACGATGCGGACCCACCGGTCGTTCCCGGGGAGCTGGTCCACCGCACCGGTGGCGTCGCGCGGTTCGTTCACGTGCTGTTGGAGGCTACGGACACCCACACCGCCGACGCGTTGATCGCACAGATCGTGCAGGCCGAGCGGCGTCGGCTGTCCCCCGCCGCGGACGCGCTCCTACTGGCCGCTGCCGTGACCGACCCGTTGGATACCGCATGGTCGGTGGTCGTTGCGGGGCTGCGCGACCTCGACGCGATCCGCGCACGCACCGAGCTGCGCTCCGCCGGGCTCGTGGCGCCGGGCACCGACGACCTGCTGCCGGTCGTGCGTGGTGCGCTACGCCAGACCAGTTGTGACGTCGAGGTGGCCGCGATCGCCGACCGGCTCGCCGCCGTCGCGCTAGCTCGAGGTGCCGTGGAACAGGTCACACCACGGCTGTTGGACCTCCGGGCAGCCGGCCCCCACGTGGCGCGGTGTCTGCTGGCTGCCGCCCAGCTCCCCGTGGAGCGGCGGGTGGCCCCGGCGCGGGTCCTGCTCGACGCGGCGGAGCAGGCCGGACTCACCGGCACCGACCGTGCGGCCGGCGAGGTCCTGCTGGCGGCGGACGAACGCCGGTCAGCCGCAGCCCTCCGCGCGCTCGACCAGGTGCTGGAGGACGACCTCGACCACACTCGTGCCGCGGCGGTCCTCGCCGCGGCGGCGCTGCTCGGGGCCGAGGGCGCGTGGCAGCGCTGCGCCGATCTTGCCGTCGCTGCGGCCCCGCACCTGACCCATCCGGTCGGCCGTGACCTGGCCGCGCTCGGCCATCTCGCGGTCGGCGAGGCCGAGGCCGTACAGCGTCTGGTCGGCGAGCCGGAGAGGGTCTCCGGGGCCGAAGGTCTGGTCGCTGCTCGCTCGCACGCGCTCCTTCGCGGGCTGGCCGCGACCCTCGAGCCCGATCCTGGGAACGCGCTCGTCGACCTCCTGGAGGCGGTGCGCCTCGATCGGATGGTCACGGCTCCGTGGCGACTGGCCGAGCCGGCGCCGGTGGTGGCTGCGACGGTCGCGGCCCACCTGTGGGAGCTCGACATCGCCAGCGAACTGGTCGCCGAGGACGAGGACGGCGCCGGCCGTGACCTGCGCCGCCCGCTCCTGCGCGCCTGGATCGACCTCCAACGGGGGGACTGGCTCGGGGCGGAGGAGCAGGTGAACCGCCTGGCGATCCGCCACGACGGGGTGGCCGCGACGCCCCGGGATCGGCTCCTCGCGGACGCGGTCCGCGCCGGCTCCGCCCGCCGTCGCGGGGATCTGGAGGCGTTGCTTGAGGTGTGGCGCCGCGCCCGAACCTGGCTGCTGCGGACCGCGCCCGACCTGTTCCTCGTCCAGCCGCTCGGTGAACTGCTCATCGCCGGGGCGAGGCTCGGCGATCGCGGCACGGTGGCCAGCTGTCTCCAGCGGGTCCGCGACCTGCTGCCGCAGGTCTCCGCCGCCCCGGTCTGGACGCTGCCGGTGCGGTGGTTCGAGGTGCAGGTCGCCATCGCGTCGGATGATCTGGAGACGGCCCGGATCGCTGCCCGTGAGGCAGCCGAGCTCCCGTCTCACGCACCGCGCAGCCGCGCCGTGGTCGTGGCGGCGCAGGTCTGGGCGGAATCGCTCAGCGGTCGGGTCCGCCCCGACGACGTGCGCCGGGCGGCACGTGATCTCGCCGAGGTCGGGGCGGTCTGGGAGGCGGCGCGGCTTGCCGGCGCCGCCGCGATCCGGCTGCCTGACAGCACCGACATGCGTGAACTGTTGCGCTTCGCCCGGAGCCTGCCCACGGCCGCGGCCCCGAGCCTCGCGGACCACGACGGTGAACTCTCACCGCGGGAGCGCGAGGTCGCCGCCCACCTCCTGGGGGGCCTGACCTACCGCGAGATCGGTGCGCAACTGTTCATCGCCCCGAAGACCGTCGAGCACCACGTCGCCCGTATCCGCCGGAAGCTCGGGGCGGGCTCCCGCGCCGAGCTGCTCGTCGCGCTCCGACGTCACGTCCCCGCTTCCCAGGGTTGAGCGCGGGGCTCGGCGTGCTCGACGCCCGGCAGGCTGGGGCTGCCCGCGAGATCGGCGAGGATGCCCTCGCAGCTACGAACGAGCACCCGGGCCGCCGCGACGGCATCCTGGTCGGCGAAGGGATGCTCGGCGGCCTTCTGCCAGTGCTCCAGTCGGGCGATCGCTGTCGCGTGCAAGGTCTCGCGCGGGCTGTCGGTAGCCAGCCCCAGGCGGGAGGCGATCCCCGGGCCGTCGCCCCCCAGCAACCGCTCCGCTTCCTCCAAGCGGTCGTCCGCCAGCGGGACGTTGCCCGCCCGCACGGCGTTGAGCAGGCGCGCTTCGGCGAACGCGTGGGTGCTGGAGAGCAGACGTTCGAGCTCGGCCTCCAGGTCCTCGGTCCCGGGTCCCCGGCGGGTGCGTAAGGCCGCGTCGACGCCGGCCAGGGCCGAGCGTGCCTTGAGGAGGTCCGCGCGGGCCGCGAACTGGGTGGCCAGCACCTCACGCAGCCGGTCGATGCCGCTGTGCTTGGTCAGTGCGGCCGCCAGCTCAGGGGCGCTGCCCACCCCCCCGTGGCGCAGCAGGGCGAGGGACAGCCGGAGGCCGAACAGCCCGAGTCGCTGCAGCAGCAGGTAACGGGTCTCGGCATCGAGCGGCAGCTCCTGACCGCTGGACACGAACCGGTCTGCGGATAGGAGAGCGCTCGCGAGTTCGTCGCGCGGGACCACGAGCAGGGCCTGCAACGCGCCGTGCTCATCCTGCCGCAGGGTGGCGCCAGCCTCGGCCAGCAACCCAGCGACGGGGACGACCGTCTGGCACAGCCGGCGCACCTTCGGGTCAGTGCGGTAGCGCCGGGCGATGCGCTCGGCGGTCTGGAGCGCGTCGAGTCGGGCCACGCCGATCTCGTCGGCCCGGGACAGCACCGCGATGGCGTTCATCGGGGTCGCGTT
Organism: Nitriliruptoraceae bacterium; assembly: GCA_003563915.1. Lineage (GTDB taxonomy): Bacteria > Actinomycetota > Nitriliruptoria > Nitriliruptorales > Nitriliruptoraceae > CSSed11-175R1. Next base: position 6,766 of record PWTE01000252.1, on the reverse strand, counting down.
CGCGGCCTCGTCGTCGTGGAAGGACTCGAGGAAGCGGATGTCGGTGCCGTGGAGGTGACGCATCAGGTAGCAGACCGCGTCCGCGTCGGTTGGTCCGTCCTCGGGCGTGAGGAACGCGTGTGTCCGTGACGAGACGTCGGTCGACACCGAGCCGATCCCGGGGGTGTCTATCAGCGTCAGGGTCCGCAGGGAGGCCGACGGCCACGCCACGATCAGGCGGCGGACCTCACTGGGATCGCGTCCTCCGAGGTCGATGTCGAGGTGGCCGTCCCGCCGGCGGAAGGGCGCCTGCTCCGGGTCGCCCTCATGCGGTTCGAGCGTGACACGGTAGGTCAGGCCGTCGCGGTACCAGGTGACGATGCGGGTGCACTCGCCGGCGTCGGTGGGAGCGAGCGGCTCACCGACCAGCGCGTTCAACAGGGTCGACTTGCCCGCCTTGACCTTGCCGGCGATCGCGACCCGGAGCGGCTCGTCCAGGCGGCCACGGGTCAGCTCGAGGGGCCCCGTCGCGGCCGTATCGGCGAACCGTTCGCGGGTCCGGTCGACCAGGGTTCGGACCTCGTCGAGGAGTGTGCTCATGACGGGCCTCCCGGCGTCGACACGGGGGTTCGTCGCGCGACGAGCGCCTGTGCGCGTTGCGCGAGGGTGTCCAGCCGTCCGAGTTCGGCTTCGACGTCGGCGAGCCGACCCGTACGTTCGCGTTCGTCGCCGCGTAGGGCGGCCTGCGCGGCATCGAGCGCCTCTGAGCTGGATCGCTGGAGCTCGTCGGCACGCTCGGTGAACCGGTCGCGGAGCTGCCGTTGGAGGTGGCGCAGCGTGTCGCGCGCGTCCTTGCCGACGACGAAGCGCACCTCGTCGAGGTAGGTACGGCAGGCCTGCTTGGCCTCCAGCCGCCGCTGCTTGAGCTTGCGTTCGCGTTCGTCGGCCAACGCCTTGCGGCCGAGCAGGACCCCGAACCCGAGCGAGATCGGGTTGATCATCCCGAGCCCGACCACGCTGCCCAGCATCCCGAACATCATCATGCCGCCGTACGAGCCCCGCAACGCCGTCATGCTCTTGGTCCCCGCGCCCTCCTGGTCCTGCTCGACCGCCTCCATGCGGTCCAGGGTGCGCAGTTGCTCGAGGGGGGCGTGGACGTCGACGTCCGCGACCGCTTCCCCCGCGCCATCGGCGAAGTGCTCGGCGACCTCCTGGGCGAGGTCAGCAGCCCGGGCGGTGACGAGCGCGTAGTGGGCTGCGATCTCGTCGGTCACGGCGCGGTAGAGCCACTGCTCGAGCTGTTCCCAGACCTCGGCGGGATCGACGTCGGCGACCGCGTCGTCGACCAGCTGTGTGAGCCGTCGAATCCGCTCGCGCAGGTCGTGATCAGCGTCCGACGACAGGTCCGCCGCCCCGTCGTTCAAGGTCTGCTGCCACCGGGCCATGCGGCTGCGCAGCTCGCCGGTCCGCGCCTTGGTGGCCTCCAGTTCCCGCACGAGCTCGGCGCTCGCATCCGGGTCGCGCAGGGCGCGTTGCTCCGCTGCGAACCGGCCACGTAGCTGGCCGACGGAGGACATCACCGCATGGGCGGCCTGACGGCGGCTGAGGTCGGTGGCGTGTCCGACCACGTGGTTGCGGAGGTGGTCGATCAGGGCCGGGTAGCCGGATTCGAGGTTCAGGGCGCGATCTTCGCTCGCGACCGCCTTCGAACGCAGTGCCGCCGACGTGGCCAGGATCGGCGCCTCGATCCCGCGGCGGGTCAGGTGCTCACGGTTGAGCTCGATGATGCGCGACCACTCGAGGTGCAGATCGGTCTTGGTCATCACGCAGATGATCGACGGGCACAGGTCGCGAGCACGGTCGAGGAACGCCAGTTCGGGCTCGGTGTACTCCTGTGAGGCGTCGCTGACCAGCATCACGGCATCGGCGGTCGGTAGGGCCCCGATGGTGGTGGCGCTGTGGGCCGAGCCGAGACCGCCGACCCCTGGCGTGTCCACCAGCACGAGACCAGTTGCCAGCAGCTGGCGAGGTATCCCGACCTCGACGGCCCACAGGTCCCGCTGGTTGCCCGGGTTGCCGGCCTCCGAGACGTACTCGGCGAGGTGCTCCAGATCGATCGGTTCGCGTGTCGGCGGTGCGTCCTCCGCTGCCGGAACGTGGATCGCGATCGCGATCGGCTCCTCGGCGTAGCTCACCGCCGTGGGCAGGGAGGTGGCGACATCGTCATCGACGGGGCAGATCGGGGCGTTGACCAGGGCGTTCACCAGGCTGCTCTTGCCCTGCTTGAACTCCCCGACGACGAGCACGCGGACGTGGGGATCGGTCACCCGCGCCCGGACCTGCGCGAGCCGCTGCGAGAGGTCCGGACGCCCGTAGGCGTCGCTGGCCTGACGGGCGAGGTCCACGACCTCGAGGGCGGCTTGATCCACGACATCCTCCGTATGTGCTCGTGACGGCTCGGGTCTGAAGGGGGGTGGGTCCGCGCCGGCGGCGCGGACCCACCGGGGAAGGCTCAGACGTCGAGGTGCTCGTCCACGGCCTCCTCGGCCGCGGCCATCTCGGCCTCGTGTTGCGCCATCTTCTCGGCCTCGAGGTCGCGGAGACCGAGGTCGTCCGCGGACTCGTCGTGCCCGGAGCTCGAGCTCCCCATGTCGTCGCTGCTCTCCGAGCCGCGCTCCACGTTCGTGTTCCCGATGTTGATCTCGGCGTCGATCGAGCTGTCCTGCGACTGGTCGTGGCTGGCCTCCTGGTTCGCGCCGCTGCCGACGGCGATCTGGGTGTTCCCACCGCCGTCACCGCCGGCGCCACGACCGAACCCTCCGCCGCCGAGGACGTTCGCGTTCGCCGCTTCGCCCTCCCCGGTGGTTACCGCGGATCCCACCGCCTGGATGTTGGTGTCCTGCTGGATGTTGGTGTCCTGGTCGATGTTCTGGTTGGCCTGGTTGCCGCCGACGTTGGCGTCGCGACCAGCGGCCACGTTGGTCTGCTCGCCGCCGAGGTTCGCGTTGCCGTCCCGGAACTCGCCGGCCATCTGGGTGTTGTTGTCACCGACCGCCCCACCGATGACGTCGCCGTCGGCGGCTGCGATCCCCTGGTTGTCGCCGCCGATCAGGTTCGATTCGTCGACGTCGCCACCGACGAACTGGCCGACCTGGCCACTGACCACGTTGGCGCCGCTGCCGACGTCGCCCATCACCGTGTTGCCGTCGCCGTCGACGTTGGTGACGCTGGCTCCCGAGGCATCGCCGACGATGCCGCTGTTCTGCCCGGTGTTGACGTTGCCGCCGATGTTGCCGGCCACCGCGCCGTCACCCGAGGCGACGGTCGTGTCGAAGTCCTGGCTGACGTCGCCGCCGGCGACGATCGACTGGTGCACCGAACTGTCGATGTTGGTGTCGCGGTCGTCGATGTTCGTGATGTTGGTCTCGGTCACGTTGGTGACGTTGTTGGTGATGTACTGGATCTGCTTCACGGCCGCGTCCAGGACGTCCTCGCCGGCCTGCGGTTCCATCGGCGGTGGCGGTTCGACAGGTGTGCTGGCGCCGCTGCTAGCACCGGCGGCTCCCGTCGCAGCCTGGGCGCTGCCTCCACCCTGTTGGACGTTGAAGCTGCCGACGCTGGATGCGCCACCCGAGGTCGAGTTCAGGTAGGCGCTGATCGGCTGGGCCTGCTCCGGCGGCAGCTCGTCGCAGACGAGCGCCATGGCCTGGTGCACGTCCTCGGGCGTCACGTCGCCGAGTCCGTGATCCTCCATCGCCTGCTTCAGGTCCGGGTTCTCTTCCCGGAACATCGCGCTCTTGAACCAGTTCAGGATGAACTCGTGCAGGGTCATCGTGGTCGTCGCCATGTCGTCGATCTCCTCGGTCGTGCCCGCCCCGTGGGACCACGGTCATCGGCGGGCGGCGGTGGGTCGGGCGGACCACGTCGGTGCCGCCGTTCCGAGGACGCTACGGAGGGTCCTGCCCCGTCCGCGTCGGGGACATCCCCCTGGCTTGGGGGGGCCGATAGGGGGTGCGGTAGGGGGTCGGCTAGGGGGGCAGAAGCCGGGCTCAGGGACGCGCGACCGGCGCCGCTGCGCCACGGTGGACCCCGATACCGACCTTGCGCCACTCCCCTCACCCGCCAGGAGACCCCCCATGTCCGCCTACGACCTCGGCATCGACCTCGGAACGACCTACACCGCGGCGGCGACCGCCCGGGGTGCCCGGGTGGAGATCGTCGGGTTGGGCAACCGTGCGGCGTCGATCCCGTCGGTGATCCTGCTCCGTGACGACGAGACGATCCTGACGGGGGAGTCCGCGAACCGGCGGGCGGCGACGGAACCGGGCCGGGTCGCCCGCGAGTTCAAGCGGCGGATCGGTGACCCCACGCCGCTGCTGCTCGGTGGGTCGCCGTACTCAGCCGAGGCCCTCACCGCGAAGCTGCTCCGCTGGGTGGTCGATCGGGTCGCGGAGCTCGAAGGGGGTCCCGCCGGCCGCCTCGCCGTCACCCATCCCGCGAACTGGGGCCCCTACAAGCAGGACCTATTGGCTCAAGCGATCCGGATGGCCGACCTCCCCGGCGCGGTCACGCTGACCGAGCCCCAGGCGGCGGCGATCTCCTACGCCGCCAACGAACGGGTCGAGCCGGGCGCGATCGTCGCGGTGTACGACCTCGGCGGGGGCACCTTCGACGCCGCGGTCCTGCGCAAGACCGTCGAGGGGTTCGAGATCCTGGGGGACCCGGAGGGCATCGAACGGCTCGGTGGGATCGACCTGGACGAGGCGGTCATGGCCCATGTTCGGCGCAACCTCGGTGACGTGTTCGATGGCCTGGACCTCGATGACGAGACCATCCTGTCCTCCTTGGCGCGACTGCGCCGCGAGTGCGTCGACGCGAAGGAAGCGTTGTCCAGCGACACCGAGGTAGCCATCCCCGTCCTGCTGCCGTCCCTGCAGACCGAGGTGCGGCTCACACGGGGCGAGTTCGAGCAGCTCGTGCGCCCGACCCTCTCGGACACGGTCGCGGCGCTGCGTCGTGCGCTTACCAGCGCGGGCGTACAGCCCGACGACGTTGCGACCGTCTTGCTGGTCGGGGGTTCGTCTCGCATCCCGTTGGTCGCGGAGCTGGTGTCGGACGCCTTCGGCCGACCCATCGCCGTCGATGCGCACCCGAAGCACGCCGTCGCGCTGGGTGCAGCCAACGCTGCGGCGATCGAGGCGAGCCACGCAGGCGCGCCGACCGCCGACCCGGAGATGGCTGGCGCGGTCGCGGTCGCGGCCCGGGCCACGGAGACGGCGCCGCTGGCGACCGCTGCCGCAGCGACCCCCGCCGCGGCTGATCCGAGCGCCGATGCAGCACCTACGTCGGTCTCCGATCCGACGAGTGAAACCGCGTCCGACACGCTGGCGGACCAGAACGCGACGACGCCGATGCAGCCCGTCGCGGTGCCGGCCGCTGCACCGCGATCGGATCACGCCGCGGCGTCGTCCGCACCACCGTCCACCCCGGTGCCACCGGCGGCCCCGCCGCCGTCCGGCGGCAGGTCGAAGCTGCCGCTGCTCGGCGGAGTCGGTGTGCTCGTCGTCGCCCTGGCCGTCGCAGCGGTGGTCTGGCTCACCGGCGGCGACGACGACCCCACCCTTGCGACCGACGCCGTCGAGGAGGCGGTGGGATCAGCACCGGTCGAGGAACCGGAGCCCGAAGCGCCCGAGGCTCCCGCCGAGCCCGAGCCGACCCCCGAGCCGACGCCCGAGCCCGCCGACGAGCCCCCAGCGGACGAGACGCCCGAGGTCCCACCCGACCGCGACTTCGTCACGATCGATGAGATCGAGATCGACGGTCAGGACTACGTGGTGGAGTTCACCACCTACCGGTTCGATGCCCAGGTCCCTGGCCAGCACGTCCACTTCTTCTTCGACACCGTCCCACCCGAAGAGGCCGGGGTACCGGGGAGTGGCCCCTGGTTCCTGTACGGCGACCCAAGCCCCTTCACCGGCTACGGCGTCGGTGACCGCCCCGCGGGAGCGCAGCAACTGTGCGTCCTCGTGGCCAACCCCGACCACTCGGTCCAGCCCGACTCCGGGACCTGTGCCGACCTGCCCTGACCCCGGAACCGGCCAGGACCACTCGGGCGGTGATGGTGGGTCGTCGAGCAGTAGCGATGCCCGGAAGGCGCCCAGCGACAAGGGTGACGCCTCCATGATGGTGGCCCACACCGAGGGCATGATGAAGGACATGGGTAAGCAGGAGGACCCGACGCGCTCGAGACCTTCGATCAGGACTCCGCGGGGCATGGCTACGGCACCTCCGGGGCGGGGCTCGGACCCTCCGAGCGCGGCGTTACCCTGGGACCCGTCCCGGAGGCTGTCGTGGTCAACCTCACGCGTGTGCTCGGTGCCCTGCTCGTCGGCCGGCTGCCGTGGTCACCTCGACGATCACCGCCATCGCGTGCGTGGCCTACGTCGTGAGTGGTGTCCGCTGGTGGCGCACGTCGCGGGAGGCAGCTGCCTCGGGCCCGAGCGCCACCTGACCGAGGCCCTGCCATGTCGAGCCGCAAGCTGACCCTGGACCTGCATCCGATCTACAACCAGGGCGATCGGATCGACCAGGCGCTGCGCGACGCCTTCGACGAGGCCGAGGACATCAAGGCCAAGCAGCTCGAGATCATCACCGGCAAGGGCAGCGGCGCGTTGAAGAAGCGGGTCCTGCGCTTCCTCGACCGCAAGGACGTCCGCAACCGCTACCACCGGGTCGACAAGGACGCGAACAACCACGGGCGCGTGTTCGTCCACTTCCGGTGGAAGCG
>PWTE01000159.1 GCA_003563915.1 Nitriliruptoraceae bacterium | reverse complement strand
TCCTGCTGCACACCCAGCACTTCCTTGAGCCGCTGCTGCCAGCCCTCCCTCGCCATGTTGATAACGGGGATACCCTTGCGACTGGCCATATCGATCGCCTGCCCTGTACCACCTGAAGCACGGGAGCGCTCTGTACCGCTCTCAATGCCGTCCGGTGTCCACGTCAGTACGAAGTCCACGGGGGTGTCGAGGTTCTTGCCGAACACTTGGTTCGTGTTCCGCGCCATGAGGTTCAGCGGGAACTCCTTCAGTGCTCCGGGGTTCGGGTGGATCTCACGAGCGATGGCACGGGTCTGGTCAGTGGCATCCTTGGGATAAAACACGTTCTTGGTCTTCGTCGCGTTACGGAACGCAGCGTCAGCCCCCTTCGCATTACCAGTGTTCAGCGTGTAGCCGTTCTTCTCCAGCCACGCAGCGATGCGCCCCATCTGCTGAGCGACTGGGGCGGGCACGTCCCGTGAGCCCACGCCAGCGTAGGTCATGGAGCGCTGGCCTTCCTGATATGCCGGGAGAGCGTCGAAGACCGGAGTGGGCCTCGCCGCTTCTCGCGACGTCGCCTGAAGCCGCGCCGCATGGGCGTTCGCGGCCTTGACGAGATCCGCTACCATGAGCTGGATCTTGCGCTGGCGGGCGCGCTGCCAAGTTTCAGAAGTTGACACTTCTTTCTGCTTTGGGGCCTCCGTGTTCTTAAGCCGCCGTAATTCAGCTTTGAGGTGCGCGGCCACTTTTGGCGCGCGTTGCTGAAGTTGCGCGCGACCTGTTCCTAGACCGTCTTTTGGGAAAACCAAAGTCTTCCCCTCACGGCGCATTTTTATAAGCTGATCCACAGCTTTAGTTATCGCTGCTTTCTCGGCAGCGATATCCTTACCAAAAAAAGAACCGTCAGTATTAGCCGGAGCGCGCTTTGTCGGTATGCCGAAAGCGTTCGGCTCCTCCCTAATGACTGCTTGTCCTCCCTTCCCGCGCCGCTGGAGGTTATCCCCAAACACAAAAATTGAATCTGGGCTCGCCCGAAGAAGCTCCGGTGTAAACACTTGGGCTGACTTGATACTTCCAATCTCTTGTTGGGGGCGAACTGTTCCTTGTTCCTGCAGCCCCTGCTGGCGCTGGAGTACCTGCGCCTGCTTGATGATCTCTGGAGGCAGCAGCTTCCCGTCAGCACGGTCTATGCGCTGCCGATCCACCATTTTTTCAAGCTGCAGAGAGTAAGCACGGAGACGTTCCACCTCCGCTTGATCAGCAGCAGTTCGCTTCGGCTTGGCGCGCAGCTCGCTGATCCTCTCCCCTACCGCAGCGATTTCCCGTCTCGTAGTTGTCTCTGCCTGCGACACCGTGTCGAGCATGTACGTAGTAAGGACATCCTCGACACTGCGGCCTGCGGCTTCGCCGCGTAACGCCCGCATCAGCTCGTTACTCGTCAGCGGAGTAAACGACGTACGGTCAGTAGGGGTGTCGAGCTGGCTCAGCTGATCCTGCAGCAGCATCATCTCGGAGTACAGCTCGTTGGCGTCCTTACGAAGTCGCTCAGCCAACTCCTTTGCGCCTGAAGTCTCCCACTGGTTCGCCGCCTCATACAGACGTTGCGTCTCAGCCTGCAGCGCACTCACACGCACCTGCGCTTCCTCGCTGCGAGCCTCTTGGTTCCGCACACTCTCGGTGTCCGTCATCTCGCTCAAGACGGTGAAGCCTTCCATCGGGTCGCTGTAGTTACTTTCGTGTAAACCCCGCATCTCGTTCCGCAAAAACTCCTTACGGACTTCGTGAGCGGACACCTTACGTGGGTTACGCACGCTCAGTGCCGCTGCAGCGGCGATAGCGTCCTGTACGGCGATCATGTCACGGGCGCGCTTCACGCGGACCCGCGCCCGTCCCAGCTTCGTCTTTGCTTCGAAGGCGCTGGCATCGAGGATGTCCTGTGCGATCTCGAAAGCATGGATAGCGTACGCCTTCTCCTCCGCTGTCGGCGGACGCATGTCCTTCGAGTCCGGGTCTTTGATCTTGGCTCGACGTCCACGCAGGTTAGCAAGACGTCTACCCACGATCTCGCGCAGCTTCTCTTCCACCTGCGCGTTGGTCTGCGCTTCTTCTGTTCTGTTGAGGAGTTTCTCGAGATCGTCAGCGCGCCGGTTCAGCGTATCCAGCTGCTTCTGACGCTGAGCGTCTGCAGCCTTCTTCTTCGCTACAACCTTGTCGTACTTCCGCTCAAGTGTAGCTCGGCGCTTACGCATGTGCCCCAACGTAAGGTCGGAAGTTTCGTTCTCGAACTGTGCGATCTGGGCGTCGATCGCTTCAATCTGGCGCTGCAGGTCCCGTGGAGATTCTCCAGTAAGCTCCGCAGCTCGCTTCCGCCCCTCGCCTGTTCGCTCCAGCATCTCAGCAGTGACGACGTCACCGTCGGAGCGTCTGAAGACGACCATGTCACGAGGTACTTCTACCTCGAACCCGGTCTGCTCCTTGATCGCTGCCACAGCAGACCTGTACATGCGTGACAGGTTCTCGACAGAGATCCCTGCCGGGACGGCGTCCATGCCGAACTGGGCAAACTGCTCCCCGGCGCGTTTCTTCGCTTCTTTGCTTTTGTTCGTCGCGGCGAAGTCGTCCATCTTCGGCATCATCAGCTGCAGTGCTGTGATGATGTTGAGACGTGCCTCCTCTGGCCTCCCTTCGGCGTTCTTCCGAAGCGCCGTGACGAAGCCAGTGTCCTCCAGCGGAATCTGCGAAGGGGGAGGCATGATCTCGTCGAGCTCGCGAGGCGTAAATACTCGCTGCTCACGACCAGACATACCGGGAGGTAGCGCCTCAGTCACCACGGTCTCGAACTGGCTCAAGAACTCCATAGCTCGCTGCGCGGTCTCCGGAGTGAACTGCTCGATGTCGGTGAACTCACGGGTCTGGAACGACGGCTTGCTTCCACCACGCTCTTTCGCCAGCATGTCGTTGGCGGCTACGAGGACTGCAGCCTCGTCAAGCCCTGCCAACCCCATAGCTCTGTCTACGGTCTCCACGCGAGCGAACGCGCCTTCCTCTGGGGTCATCGCCACCGTGCCTTCTGGCGTGCTCGTGCCCCGCTCTGCATTCAGCTGTGCCGCTCTCTCCGCAGCCGCACCGCCACCGGCCCAGTACGCGCCGATGACCTCAGCACGCTTCCTGCCGCCCGTCGAAGGTGTGCGAGCAGCGTCGCCTGCCAG
>PWTE01000153.1 GCA_003563915.1 Nitriliruptoraceae bacterium | reverse complement strand
CTCCTCGGTCACCGGACCGACGATGCCGTTGAACACCACGGCGACCACGATCAGGACGATCACGGCGGCAAGGGGGGCCGACTCCCCGGCCTGATCGACCGCGGAGAACCGCAGGATCGCGTCGGGGACCCAGCCGAAGAACCGCGTGGCGATCCACTCGTCGAGGACGGTGGTCGCCAGCACCAGGAACGCGGCGAACCAGGCGAACAGCCCGATCGTCATCGGCACGAGTCGACGTACGGGCACCCGTTCGCGGTAGAGCACGGTGCGCCCGAGCGAGAAGCTGCCGGTGGCGCGCTTGGCGTGGACGAGCAAGGTGCCCAGCTCCACCGGGACGATCACCAGTGGGATCCCGATGAACAGCGCGAACACCGACGGGAAGCCCCACGCTTCGACAACCGGCCCGGCCAGCAGGACGAAGGCGGTCAGGGCGATGCCGGGCACCAGGTGCAGGAACACCGACCAGGCGAGGTGGTGTTGCTCCGGGCTGACCGCCGCGAGGTGGTCGTCGGCCGATGGCGACCGCGTTGTGGGGTTGGCCGTGGCAGTGGGGTGGATCGTGGACATGGTGCAGGTCTCCGTGTGTCGTCGAGCGGCTCGCTCGAGGCCGTCGTCGACAGCTTGCGCGGGCCACCTGTCACGGACCTGTCACGGGTCTGTGGTTGGGCCCGCGACCCTCGACGGGGAGGTCGCGGAGCTCGGTGACCTCGATGCGGGGGACCGGCGAGGCCGTCATCGCAGGGTCCGCTCAGTACGCTCGGCAGCGGCGGAGGGTGGACGACGGTGGAGATCGAGGTACTCGGCCGGCCTGCGGTCCGCGTCGGGGGTGAACGGGTCGAGGTGACCGGCCGTCAGCCCGCCCTTCTCGCCGCCCTGGTGCTCGCGGCACCCCAGCCCGTGGCGTCTGACACCCTGCTCGACGCCGTGTGGGGCGATGCGCTGCCACGGGATCCGGCGAACGCGTTGCAGCAGCGCATCTCCGCTCTGCGTCAGGTGGTGGGTCGCGACGGCGGTCCCGAGCTCCTCGTGACCGTGCCGGGCGGCTACGCGCTGCGCATCACGGACGACGCCGTCGACGCGCGTCGGTTCACGCGGGAGGTCGCCGAGGCCCACGAGCTGCTCCTCCGAGACGAGCTGGAGGAGGCCACGCAGGTACTGGAGCGAGCGTTGTCCCGCTGGCGAGGGGAGGCGTACGAGGGGTTCGGGGACGAGCCGTGGCTGACGGCCGAGGTCCAACGGCTCCGGGAGCTGCGGCTGCGGGCGTGGGAGGATCGGGCCGAAGCTCGGTTGCGGCGGGGCGACGGCGCGGAGCTGATCCCCGAGCTGACCGAGCTGGTGTCCAGCGAGCCCCTGCGTGAGCGGATCCGGGGGCAGCTGATGCGGGCGCTATACCAAGCGGGGCGGCAGGCTGACGCCCTGGCGGAGTTCGCTCGTACCCGGGAGCTGCTGGCCGAGGAGCTCGGTGTCGATCCCGGCCCTGAGCTCCAGCGCCTGCACCTGCAGGTCCTCGACCAGGCCGACGAGCTGGAGGTCACCGCGGTCGCCGCATCCCGCCGACGCCGGACGACCAACCTCCCCGTAGCCACCACGCCCGTGATCGGGCGGGAGACCGCGATCGAGCAGACCCAGCAGCTGCTCGCGGCGGGACGCCTGGTGACCCTGACGGGACCCGGCGGAGCGGGGAAGACGACCCTCGCCCTGGAGGTCGCCCGTCGCGAACCCGTGCCGCCGGACGGGACGTGGCTGGTGGAGCTGGCCCCGCTCCAGGACGGCGCGGCGTTGGCGGCCACCGTGGCGACCGCGGTGGGTCTCGACCGCGGGGCGTTGACCGGTGACGAGAACGATCTGGCGCCCGTCGTCGCGGCGCTCGCGGATCGCGCGCTGCTCCTGGTGCTGGACAACGCCGAGCACGTGGTCGACGACGTCGCCCGCTTGGCTGGTGCGCTGCTCGGTCAGGCAGCGTCCGTCCAGCTCATCGTGACCTCGCGTGAAGCGCTCGGGGTCGCCGGCGAACTCGTCTGGTCCCTACCGCCGCTGGGATTGCCCGACGCCGCGGAGACGGAACCGTCGGTCGCGGCTGCCTCCCCGGCGATCGACCTGCTCGTCCACCGTGTCCGCCAGCACGACCCGACCTTCGCATTGACCCCCGAGCAGGTCCCCGCGGCGGTCAGCGTCGTGCGACGGTTGGACGGCATCCCCCTGGCGATCGAGCTGGCGGCTGCGCGGGTCCGGGTCCTGTCGTTGCCGGAGCTCGCGACGGCGCTGGAGGACCGGTTCATGGTGCTGACCTCGTCGGGGCGTGGCGTGCCGTCGCGGCAACGGACGTTGCGGGCCACGATCGATGCGAGCTGGGAGCTGCTGGATGAGGACCTCCAGGCCGCCTGGGCGGCCTTCGCCGTGCCGGTGGAGCGACTCGACCGCGACCTCGCGCAACGGTTGCTCGCCGCTGCCGGGGTGGACCGCGAGCCGCTCGACGTACTCACCGATCTGGTCGACCGCTCGCTGCTGATCGCCCAGACCGCGTCGGCAGGTACGCGGTTGCGCATGCTCGAGTCGCTGCGTGCCTACGGGCAGGAGCGGCTCGGGGAGCTCGGGCTCGACGGCGCGGTCCGCCGCGGCCACCGCGAGGCCGTCAGACAGGGCATCGCGGCGTGCCACGACGACGGACGGCCTGGTGACTTCGGGACCGATCTGCCTGGGCTCGCGACCTGGCTCGGCGAAGCGCGGGTCGCGCTGGCCACGGCGGTGGCCCAAGGCGAGCTGGCGGGCGCGCAGGAGCTCGCGGGTGGGCTCGGCTGGCTCTGGCTCCTCCGCGGCTACGCGCACGAGGGCATCGGCTGGCTGGACGCCGGCCTCGGTGCCCGTGACGGCGCCCCGCCGGAGGATCTCGACGTCCAGGCCACGGTTCCGGCCGCTCTGCTGTGGGCCAGCGGCCTGCGGACCAGCCGAGGGTCGGCCCACGGGCTGGCCTGGGCCGAGCTCAGTATCGCTGCGAGCGCGACCGAGCAGCAGCGGGTGCTCGCGGAGCTCTTCGCCGGCGTGCATCGTGCCCATGCTGGGGATGTCGACGCCGCCCTGGCCGAACTCCACCACGCCGTCGAACGCGCGTCCGCGACCGGCGGATGGTTGTTGGGTTTCGCGCACCTCGTCACGGCTCAGATCGGGCGCGTCGCTGGCCGGCTGGAGACCGTCCGGCAGCAGGCAGAGGCGGGACTGGCCCTGCTGCGCGACCCGGCGGTCGGGTGGGCACGTGCCCAGGCCCTGGACATCGCCATCGACGTGATCGATCCGGTGGCCGAGCCGACGCGTGCCCGAGAGCTCGCGACCGAGGGCCTGGCCTTGTGCCGCCGTGCCGAGGTCCCCGAACTGGAGGGTCGGATGCTCCTGCAGCTGGGTGTCGCCGTCGATGCCCAGGGCGACCGTGACCTCGCTGCGAGCTACCTCGACGAGGCCGTCCGGCTCACCGAGCGAGCTGGACGGGGACCCAGCCTGGGCTTCGCGCTGCTGGTCGCGGGCGCACTGGCACGCGACCGGGGCGAGCTCGCCGCGGCCGTCCGCCAGCTCTCCGACGCTCGTGAGCTCCTCCGGGGGACCGCCATGGGGTACGGCGCGGCCCGGGCCGCCCTCGAGCTCGGGCGTACGAGGCAGCTGACAGGTGAACCCGAGGCAGCGGCGGCCCTGGTGGAGGAAGGGCTCGCACTCGCAGCGCAGGTCGGGGATCGCGACCTGCTCGCCGCCTTGGAGCGGCTGGCCGCGGACCTCTGATCCGGTCCGGTGACGCGGGTGGTGGCGTGAGCGGTGTTCGTCCATGGCGAGGATGGTCGCCCCCGGACCTGTCCTCGAGCTGTCGTGGTGGTCGCCGTCGGCAACGCCCGTAGATCCGCCGACGTCGGGTGTCACAGGCGCCCGGCAGGCTTCGCTGGAAGGTGGCGCCCGAGCGCCGCCTCGCTACAGCGGAGGACGACGGACCACCGACGAGTGACGGAGCGGGCCATGGCACAGGATGGTGGGGCTGGCGGTCTGCGGCGGACAGCGGCAGGATCCTCGGCGGTGTCCCAGAAGGGGGCGCCGGCGCTGCTGCTTGCGACCGGCGAGCCCCTCGCTCGCACGTGGACCGGGGACGAACAGCTCGACCGCGGCCTCGCGGCCACCTCGGCCAGAGAAGCTGCCGCGGTCTGGTTCGGTCGCGACCGGGCGACCCGACCGGTGATCCGGGCCCTGGCGTCGTCCCTGATCGGTCGTCCCGAGCACCGCCGGCCAGGGCGCAACGCCGACCTGTTCGCGGTGTCCGTCGCGCTCGCGGTCGATCCAGACGATGACATGGAGCGGCTCGCGCCCGACGACGTCGCCACGATCCTCGCCGCCGCGCTCGTGCCCGGCGCGCTCCCGCGCCGCGACCCCCTGCGCCGGTTCCCCCGCGAGACCTTCCAGCAGCTGGTCACGGGGTGGACCCGGCGGCAGCGGCGCGATCTGGCGATCGCGGTGGTGCAGGACGCCGATGGTGAGGCGCACCGGTTCCTGCGTGCGCTGATCCGGGCAGCCGACATCGCGGATGTCGGGAGCTTCGTCACACCACACCTGTCGCTGCCGCAGCTCACGCAGTACCTCCGGTACCTGCTGGCCGATCACGAGGTGCTCACGCGTCATCAGGTCCTGACCGCAGCGCGACCCTGGCGGGGACGCGAGGTCATCGAGCTGGCCGACGGCTGGCAGGTGCGGGTGCCGTGGAACCGGCGCCTGCTCGAACGGGAAGGGGCCAGCTTCCGCAACTGCCTCGGGAGCTGGTACCGGCCCATCCACCTCGATCGCCGGCTCGTCGCCACCGTCTACCGCGCGGAGCTCCCCCTCGCCGCGGTCGAGATCGGCCCCACTCGAGAGGTCGAGACGATGCTGGGAGTGGGCGACGAGGCGCTGCCGTCGCACCTCCGTGACCAGGTGGAAGCGGCCTTGATCGCCGCCGGGGTGGTCGTCGATCGGCAGGGTCGCGACCTGCCGACCACGGGGCATCGGTTGGCCGCACGCGTGGCCTGCCGTGCCGCAGTGCTCGCCGCGGGGTCGTTGGAGCCGAGCCTTGAAGAGCGGCTCCGTTCCGGCGAACAGCGGGGCGATCGGCTCCTGGGCGACCTCGACCACCGCCAGGTCGTGCTCACCGACGAGGAACTCAGGGCGCTGCGCTCAGGCGTGCTCCCCGACACGGTCACGGGGTGGGCGACCGTCGGCGCCCTGTTGGTTGCCGCGGGGGCGACCGACCCGACACTGACCGCGCTCGACGGTGGTGCGGTGTTCCGGCGCACCGCGATGGTGACGGCGCTAGGCATCCTCCGCGGCGACGACCTGGTCGGGATCCCGTGCGAACCCCGGTGGCTCGTGCTGGCGCTGGGCGACGAGCGCCTCCCCGACTGGCAGCGGGACGCCTTCGTGGACGCCCTGGGCCAGCATCCCGGTCACCGGTTCCCCGACCGCCTGCGAGCATCGACCGGCCGGCGGTGAGGTGCGCGCTGCCGCCAACCGGCGCCGCGACCCTCCGAAGACTGTAGGGTCGGCGACACGATGCGCTTCCGGGTGTTGGGGCCGGTGGAGGTCGCCGACGGCGAGCGGCGCCTGACGTTCGGCAGCGCCCACCACCGCACGATCCTCGCGGTCCTGCTGGTCGCGCGAGGTGCCGTGGTGTCGACCGACGCCTTGATCGACGCGCTCTGGGGTGACACCCCGCCCCCGACGGCGAGGAAGGCGCTCCAGAGCCACCTGTCTCGCCTGCGCCGCGCGCTCGGCGACCCGACGTCCGTCTCCGCCATCGCCACCGAGACCGACGGCTACCGCGTCGACCTCGCTGACCACCACCTCGACGCCAGGGAGTTCGAGGACGCCCTCGCGCGGGCCACACGGTCTGCGGACCCGGCGGCGGCTGTGGACCTCCTGGACGACGCGTTGGGGCTGTGGCGCGGGCCAGCCTTCGGCGAGCACGCCGCGCACCCGTCACTCCGCGCCGAGGCGGCGCGCCTGGAGGAGCTGCGGGCATCCGCCCTCAGCATGCGCATCGACGCGCGGCTCGCGGTCGGGGACGCGCAGGCCGTGGTCGGTGAGCTCGAGGCACTGATCACCGCCGCACCCCTCACCGAACGCCCCTACGGCCAGTTGATGGTCGCGCTGTACCGCAGCGGACGGCAGGCCGATGCGCTCGCGGTGTTCCGTCGCCTGCGGACCATGCTCGAGGAGGAGCTCGGCATCGACCCGACCCCCGACCTGCAACGGCTGCACCAGCGCATCCTCGCGCAGGATCTCCCAGGGGACGGCGATACCGGGGAGGGGGTATGGGCGGGTCGTGATGGTGCGGCGGCAGTCGTTGCTCCCGTCGTGGAGGTCCCGGCGGGGCGCCGCGATCGCTTGATCGGCCGCGAACACGAGGCGGCGGAACTGGTCGCGACCGTCGTCCCGGGGAGACTGATCACGCTGACCGGCCCGGGTGGGGTCGGCAAGACCCGGCTCGCAGAGCGGGTGGTGGTCGGGGCGGCCTCCCGGTTCGAGGACGGGGCGGTGTGGTGCGACCTGGCGCCGTTGCGCGACCCTGCGGGCGTGCCGATCGCGGTGCTGGATGCGTTGGGGGTCCCGCAGGTCGGGGAGCAGCCCGCCCTGGAGCGTGTCCTCGCCGCTGTCGGGAGCCGCCAGTTGCTCGTGGTCCTCGACTGCTGCGAGCACGTGCTCGGCGGCGTGGCGGCGCTGGTCGCACGTCTGCGCGAACGCAGCCCCAACCTGACGATCGTGACGACCTCACGTGAGCACCTGCGCCTCCCGGGCGAGCAGGTGTACGACGTCGCGCCGCTGGCGGTCCCCGCCGCGAACGCGGATGCCGCGCAGGTCGCTGCCTCGCCTGCGGGGGCGCTCTTCTGCCGACGGGCTCGCGAGGCCGAGCCGTCCTTCGCGCTCTGCGAGGACAACGCCACGACGATCGCGCAGCTGTGTCGGCGACTGGACGGCATCCCCCTCGCGCTCGAGCTCGCCGCCGCCCGGATGCGGGCCCTGTCGCCGGAGGCGATCGTGGCCAGGATCGATCGACGGTTCGAACTGCTCACCGGTGGCTCGCCCGGCGTGGACGATCGCCACCAGACGCTGCACGCGCTGGTCGACTGGTCCTACCAGCTGCTCACGGCGGCTGAAGCGCGGGTGTTCGACCGACTCGCGGTGTTCGCGGGGAGCTTCACCCTGGACGCCGCCGAGCAGGTCACTCCCGACGACCCCACGGCGGTCGACGACATCGCCGGCCTGCTGGCGGAGCTCGTCGACAAGTCGTTGGTGGTGGTCGAGCGGGGCTCCGGCGAGGTCCGCTACCGGCTCCTCGACAGCCTGCGGGCCTACGGCCTCGCGCAGTTGCGGCGGAAGGGAGAGCTCGACCTCACGCAGGGCGCGCATGCTCGGTACCACGTCGCGCTCGCGGGCTCGCTCGGCGCCGCCGTGACCGGTGCGGACGAGCAGGCCGCGCTGGCCGACCTGGCAGCCGTGCTGGACGACGTGCGCGTCGCCCAGGAGTGGCTGCTCGAGCGCGCCGACACGGGTCCGGCGCTCCAGCTCGCGGCCGCGCTCCACGATGATCTGGTCTTCCGTCCCCGCAGCGAGGTCTTCGCCTGGGCCGAACGGGCGCTCCAGCTCCCCGACGCGACCACGGACCCCGGCGCGGCGAGCGTCCTGGCCACCGTCGCGCGCGGGGCGATGAACCGTGGCGACCTGGCGCGGGCGCGTGCCTGCGCGGAGCAGGCGCTCGCTGCCAGCGGTGACGGTCGCGCGACGCTGTGGGCGCAGTACGTGCTCACGACGGTCGCGTTGTACGAGGGGCGCCTGGAGGACGCGCTCGCACTGGCGGACCGTCGGGCGGAGCTGGCCGACACCCTGGGCTACGCCTACCACCGCTCGCTCGCCGCGGTCAGCCGGTCGCTGGCGGAGCTCTACCGGGGCGATCCGCAGGCTGCCATCGCGTCGGCGAAGCGGGCTCGTGTGGCCGCCAAGGTGTCCGGTAGCCGGACGGCGCAAGCCTGGGCGCTGTACAGCCACGGTGAGGCCTGCCTGGAGACCGCCCCGGATCAGGCGGCCGAACTGCTCGAGCAGGCGATCGTCGCCGCCGGGGAGGTCGATCGTCGCTTCATCGTGGGCGTCGCTCTGGTCTCGCTGGCGTCACTGACCGGCCGACGCGGGGACACACGCCGGGCGCTGTCGCTGTTCCGCGACACGGTCGCCCACTGGCGCTCGTTGGGGGCGTACACGCAGCAGCTCACCACGCTGCGCAACCTCGTCGAGCTGCTCGTACGTGTCGGCGCCGACGGGTCGGCGGCCCTGTTGTACGGCGCGGTCACCGCGGCGCCGACCCCGACCTTCGGTGTCGAGGCCGAGCGGTTGAGCGCAGCGTGGGTCGAGCTCGAGCAGCGGCTCGGCCCCGCTGCCGAACGTGCCGCGACGCGTGGTCGAGACCTGACGGAGGACCAGGTCGTCGAGGCCGCCCTCGAGCACCTCGATCGGGCCCTGGCCGTGAGCGCTCCGGACCCCTGAGCAAGAGGGGTGCGGGTCAGGGACGTGCTTCCAGCACCAGGAATGCGGGTGTCTCCGTCGCGCGGCGGAACCGACCGAAGCCGGCCTGCTCGACCAGCGCCCCCAACCGGGCCTCGCCCGCCTGCGCCCCCAGCGCATCCGCTGCCCCCTGTGCCAGGGCACTCGGCGTGCACACGAAACTCGAGACGGAGAAGAAGGTCCGCGCGCGGATGCTCTCGCCGAGCGTCTCGTCCGTCTGGGGCTCGGTGAACATCCAGACGCCATCGGGTCGCAGGGCCGACCGGATGTGCTCGGCCGCCCGGACGGGATCGCCCCACTCGTGGAGGGCGTTGAAGGTGCAGATCAGGTCGAAGTCGCGGCCGCCGAACTCCTCGCAGCCGGCGACCTCGAAGTGGACCCGGTCGCTCACCCCGGCGTCACGCGCGGCCCGTCGGGCGGCCTCGACGGAACCGACGTGGGCGTCGTACCCGACGAAGGTCGCCTCCGGGAAGGCCTGAGCCAGCAGGATCAGCGGGGCGCCGTAGCCGCACCCGACGTCGGCCACGCGACCCCCCTCTCGCAGGCGTTCCTTGATCCCGTCGAGGGCCGGGACCCAGTGGGGCACGAGGTTGGCGCGGTAGGCCGGTTCGAAGAACCGACGGGTGCCCGCGAACAGGAAGGGATGGTGCTCGTCCCACCCGATGCCGCCGTCACCGGTGAAGGCCGTGAGCGCCCGTTCGATGGCGTGGTGGACGGAGCTGACGACCATCGCGCCGCCGGCGACGAAGGTCGTGCTCGACGGGTCTGCCAGGCAGGCGGTCTGCTCCGGTGTCAGCCAGTAGCGGCCCTCGTCGTGCTCGACGTAGCCACTGGCCACCTGGGCGTTCAGCCACTCGCGGACGAGGCGAGGGTGGCAACCGGTCGTTGCGGCCACGTCGTCGGCGGCCTGAGGCCCCCCCTCCGCGAGCGCTCGGTACAGGCCGAGTCGGTCCCCGACCACGACCGTGGCCGCGTGCATGGTGGCGGCCTGGTCGGCGGCGAACCGGTCGAGGAACGCCTGGAGCGCCTCCGGGTCGGTCTGGCGAGGTGCGGTCGCGGTGTCCATGGTGGCTCTCCTCGTCCGGTGAAGGGTCGGATCGTGCGGACGCGACCACCGTCGATGCACGGGGTTGTGGCGCGGTTGCAGC
Source organism: Nitriliruptoraceae bacterium (assembly GCA_003563915.1). Classification (GTDB taxonomy): domain Bacteria; phylum Actinomycetota; class Nitriliruptoria; order Nitriliruptorales; family Nitriliruptoraceae; genus CSSed11-175R1. The sequence goes on along the minus strand of PWTE01000153.1, from coordinate 2,464 downwards.
GCGGTGTCAGAAGCCCCTGGCTCGGCCGTGCCGTGGCCTGTGCCGCGGGGGCGCAGGTCGCCTGCGACAGGGGAAGTGCACGGGAGTGACGTACGTTGTCAGGGGTGAGAGCTGACGGTCCCGCCCCCGTACACCTGCCGGTCCCCGTTCACCCACCAGGAGAGCCCGTGAACGAGACGCTCCGACTCGGCCACATCGCCGGCATCCGGATCGGCGTGAACTGGACCGTGCTCGTGATCTTCTCGCTGATCCTGATCGGCCTGTCGACCGTGCAGTTCCCGGCCCTCTACGAGGACCTGGACGTCGTCGCCGCCTGGGCCGCGGGCACGATCGCGGCGATCACCTTCTTCGCGTCGTTGCTCGCCCACGAACTCGCCCACGCGATCGTGGCGCGACGCAACGGGTTGGAGGTCGACGGCATCGTGCTGTGGCTGTTCGGAGGTGTCGCGAAGCTCAAGGGCGACGCTCCGGATCCGCAGGCGGACCTGCGCATCGCCGGGGTCGGGCCGCTGGTGAGTCTCGTGTTGGGGGTCGGGTTCGGCGCCCTGGCGTTCCTGCTGGCCGGCCTCGGGGTCGGCGGTATCACGATCGGCATCCTGGGGTGGCTCGCCCTGATCAACGTGGTGCTGGCCATCTTCAACCTGATCCCCGCCGCTCCGTTGGACGGTGGGCGGATCCTCCGGGCGATCCTGTGGCAGATCCGAGGAGACCGGACCAGCGCAGCGGTGACGGCAGCCAAGGCCGGGCGCATCTTCGGCTTCGTCCTGGTCGGGCTCGGGCTGGCCCAGGTGGTCTTCCTGCCGGGACTGGGTGGGCTCTGGATGGTGCTGATCGGTTGGTTCGTCACCGCCGCTGCCGGGGCGGAGGAGCAGCAGGCCCGCGTCCAGGACGCCCTCGGAGGCCTGCGGGTGCGCGACCTCATGACCCCGGACCCCGTGACGGTTCGCCCGGACGTGACCGTTGCCTCGATCCTCGACGACTACGTCCTGCGCAACCGGTTCTCCAGCTTCCCCGTCGTGGACGACGACGATCGCCCGGTCGGGCTGATCACCCTGAACCGCATCCGTGCGTTGGATCCGGAACAGCGGGCCGCCACCTACGTCGGCGACGTCGCCTGCGACCGCGACGAGGTCGCCCTGACCGGCCCCGACGAATCCCTCACGTCGGTCCTTCCTCGCCTGAGCTCCTGCGAGGATGGCCGCGCGATCGTGGTCCAGGACGGCCGGGTCATCGGCATCCTCTCGCCGACCGACATCTCACGCATGCTGCAGGTCGCCGACCTGTGGTCACCGGATCGCGGTGGCACCGATCCGCGCGGTCCGGTCACCGGAAGCCCGTAGCCGTGTACCGGGCCACGGGCCCTCGCTACCGTCGAGCGGAACGCCGACCTCCACCGAGAGGAGTGCCGATGTCAGGGACGTCGATCCAACCGGCGGGTGACCTGGCGGTCCCGGCGATGGGATACGGAACCTTCCAACTCTACGGCGAGGATGCCTACCGGGGAACCCGCTGCGCCCTGGAGGTCGGATACCGCCACCTCGATACCGCCCAGGGGTACGACAACGAGGCCGAGGTCGGCCGTGCCCTCGCGGACAGCGGCGTCGATCGGGAGCAGGTCTTCATCACCACGAAGATCAAGCCGTCCAACGCGGCTGCCTCGGACGTCCATGCATCTACCCGTGCGAGCCTGCGCGAGCTCGGTATCGATCGGCTCGACCTTCTCCTGCTCCACTGGCCGGCCGAGGACGTGGCACCCCTCGAGGAGACGCTGGAGGCCATGACCGAACTCCGCGAGGCCGGCCTCACCCGGGCGATCGGGGTGTCGAACTTCCCCTCGGCCATGCTCGAGCGTGCCTTCGCGCTGGCACCGATCGTGACCGACCAGGTCGAGCATCACCCGTACCTCGGTGTCGATGCCATCCGATCGGTGCTCACGGCGCACGGAGGTTTCGTGACCGCATACTCGCCGCTCGCTCGCGGCGAGGTCGCGTCGGACCCGGTCCTGGTCGAGATCGCTGCCGCGCACGACGCGACGCCGGCGCAGGTGGCACTGCGCTACCTGCTCGATCTCCCGGCCACGGTGGTCATCCCGAAGTCCGCCGACCCCGAGCGGATCGAGAGCAACCTGCTGGCGTTGGAGCTCGACCTGACGGACGCCGACCGGGAACGGATCGCCGCGCTGGAACGCGGGCGCCGGTTCATCGACCCGGAGGGCGCGCCCGACTGGGACTGACCCGGTCCCCGGCCTCGCAGGCAGGCGTCCTCGGCTGTCCAGGGCCCAGCTCGGACTGCCCGTCGCGTCAGGCCCCGAACCAGGATGCGAGGTGATCGCGTTCGTAGGCTTGCTTGCGCAGGAACTGCGCATGGTCGGCGGGGGTCAGCGTCACGTCGGGCGGATCGGCGTAGAAGTCACCCTCGACGAAGGCCACCTGTTCACCGGGAAGCTCGAGGAAGCAGTAGCCGT
>PWTE01000148.1 GCA_003563915.1 Nitriliruptoraceae bacterium | reverse complement strand
GCAGGGCGCGGAGGTACTCGAGCCATGCAGAGGTATCGACCAGGACCGTCACGCGGAGTCCGGAGGTGCGTCATCACGCATCTGGTCGAGGTCGCCCTCCCACCCGGAACCCTCGAGCGCGAGCGGTCGACGCCACGTGAGATGAGCACGACGGGACCCCAGGACGTCAGCGGGGGGCGGGGATGGAGTGGCCGTGGGTTGCTCCGCTGGTGCGTGCGGGGCCGACCCGAGGTGCGGGTGGCATGGACCACGTCCTGGTTGACCTCGGGCGGGTAGCGCTTCGGCATCGTGACATCCTTCCCGTGAGCCGACGGCCCACGATAGGTGTCGACCGAACCTGGGACAGTCCCCACGTGACCGAGGTGCTAGACCGCTACCGGCCTTCTGCAGCCCATCCCTGCACGACCGCGCGTATCTGCCTGCGGGGGCGCTCGAACTGGCGCACCCCTACGATCGATCGCCCAGGGTGAAGGCTCGAGACATGCACGCCAGGTTGCCTGTTGGGGTCGCAGAGTTCGTTGGCCGCGGGCGTGAACGCGCGAAGGTGGCCGAGCTGGTTGCGGGCGCCCGGGTGGTGACGTTGACCGGTTCTGGGGGTTGCGGCAAGACGCGGCTGGCGGTGGAGGTAGCGGGTGAACTCTCGTCGCAGTTCGACGATGGGGCGTCTTGGGTAGAGCTGCAGGGGGTCACCGAACCCGGGTCGGTTGTCGCGGCGGTTGCTGCCGCGGTGGGCGTCCGCGAGCGATCTGGTCAGGACCTGGCTGACACCATCGCGGAGGAGCTGCGCTCACGGCACCTGCTGCTGGTGCTCGACAACTGCGAGCACCTGGTGGGTGCCTGCGCGGCGCTGGTGGGTGAGCTGGCATCGACGTGTCCACGGGTGCACGTGTTGGCCACGAGCCGTGTGCCTCTGGCGATCGAGGGCGAGTCGACGTTCGGGGTCGGTCCACTGCCGGTACCCGGTCTCGACGCCGCTGACGCGACCACGGTTGCTGCGGCCGATGCGGCGCGGCTGTTCGAGGTGCGGGCGCGGCAGGTCCGACCAGAGTTCCGGATCACCGAGGACAACGCTGCCGAGGTGGCCGAGATCTGTCGGCGCCTGGACGGGATCCCCTTGGCGATCGAGCTCGCGGCCGCGCGGGTGCGGGCGTTGGCACCCGTCCAGATCGCCGCCGGGCTGTCGGACCGGTTCCGGTTGTTGACCGGCAGGGTTCGCGGTGCGCCTGACCGGCAGCAGACGCTGGAAACATCGCTGGACTGGAGCTACTCCCTGCTCGACGAGGCCCAGCGGTTGGCGTTGGCCCGGCTGTCGGTATTCGCCGGCACGTTCGAACTCGACGCCGCTGAGTCGGTCGTAGCGGGTGGTGACATAGACCACGAGGACGTGCTCGACCTCGTGACGGCGCTGGTCGAGCACTCGATGGTGGAGGTCCTCGAGCGCAACGGCAGGGTCCGGTACCGGCTCTTGGAGACGGTCCGGGTGTACGCGCGGCAGCGACTGTCCGAACGGGACGATCTGGACCGGTTGCGCGATCGCCATCTGGCGTTCCATGTCGAGCTCGCCGGGCGAGCCAGGGTCGGTCTCAACGGTGGAGAATCCGAGGAGTGGATGGCTCGGCTCACGGCCGATCTTGACGACCTGCGCGCTGCGACGAACCGGGCGGCCGCATCGGGCAACGTGCAGGCGTTGGTGGGCCTCACCGAGCCGATCGTGATCTTCTGGTACGGACGCGGCCTGTCCACCGAGGTACACCGACGGCTGCACGATGTGGCCAACGCGGTGGACACACCCGATGGTGAACGGGCGCGGATGCTGACCACCGCCGCCGCACTGGCCAGCGACAGCGGCGAGCTTGCCCGGGCGTACCAGTACGTGAGCCAGGCCGTCGACGCCGCCCGCGCGGCCGGATGGAGCCGTGCACTGCCCACGGCGGTAGGTCTGCGGGCCTACATCGGGACGGCGTCGGGGCTGTCATCAGGGCACCAGCGGGACGCTGACGTCCAGGAGGCGATCAGACTCGCCGAGCACTGCGAGGCGCCTGCGACCCGGGCGTTCACGCTGGTGAACGCTGCGATCGGCATGCTGATCGGCCGGACGCTGGACGGCGGCTGCCGTCAGTTGCAGCAGGTTCTGGAGGTGTGCGAGGCCAACGAGCTCACGTTCCAGCTGCCGGGCGTCCACGCGGCGCTGGGGCTGGTGTTCCCAGGAGGACTCGACCGGAGACGTCACCATGCTCGACGTGCCGTGGAGCTCAGCCGGCAGTTGGGGCGACCCGGGTGGGAGGTGACGGGGCTGACCGGGCTGGGAGGAATCGCACTCCTGCAGGGCGATCTGGAAGGCGCAGCCGAGCACCTGTCGTCAGCGCAAGCGGTCGTGCGGAGATATGGGCTGGAACGGAGCCAGTACGACGTGTACCTCCAACAGCGACTCGCGCTCCTGGCACACGCACAGGGCGACCTGACAGCTGCACGCAGGTCGGCCGAGAGGGTCCTGGAGTTCGGCCATGCTGGCGGCAACCGCTGGTGCGAGGCATCGGGAGAGTGGCAACTGGGGGCGATCGCACTTGCGGAAGGACGACGCGACGACGCGCGAGAACATCTGCGGGCCAGCCAGGCACTCTCGACCGACCCACGCCTCCCGCTACCACTGGGCCGATCCCTGATGGGGCTCGCGGAGCTGGCGAGGCAGGACGACGACCTGGTGCAGGCGTGGGAACTGGCCCACGATGGCGTCCAGGTCCTGCACGAGTACAGCGACCGGATCGGGGTCGCCCGGGGACTGGAGACGATCGCTGATCTGGCCGTGGCGATGGAGGAACCTGAACGGTCCTTGCGTCTGCTCGCGGCATCCGAACGGTTCCATACCGAAGCGGGCATCGCCCGCCCCCCGGCCGTGGCCGGCCGCTTCGAGCGAGCCCGCGACGCCGCCCGGGCCGTCCTTGAGGACGCCGAGGCGAACGCCTGCTGGGACGCGGGGGCTGAGCTGTCACTGGAGGACGCAGCCGCCTATGCCACGCGTGGGCGCGGTGAACGTCAACGTGCCCAGTTCGGCTGGTCGTCACTGACCCCGACCGAACTCGATGTCGTGCGGCTGGTCGCCGATGGCCACACGAACGCCGAGGTCGGTGAACGGCTGTTCATGAGCGTCAACACCGTCAAGAGGCATCTGACGCACGTCTACGCGAAGGTAGATGTCGACGGACGTGCCGATCTCGCAGCACAGGTGGCCCGCCGCAACCTGTAGTACCCCCGGCGGCGAGACCTACCCGGTCGGGTGATGTTCTCGGACCCTGCTGCAGGCACCGTTCGGGTGAGGCGAGGGGATCCGATGGATGGCCAGCGAACCCACCACACCGCCACCTCCTCGACCGCCGAGGTCGCGGACTCAGCGGCGACCATGCCGACCACAGCGTCGCTCGGATGACCCAGGACGTCGTGGAGTACGTCGCCAGCCTGAGCGAAGTGGTTGGGTTGGTGGGAGTGTCCTTCGGGGGCTACCTCGCGTTGAGCGCGGCAGCCCGGTCCAACCTGGTGGATGCGGTCGTCGCCTTCGAGCCGGCGATCAGCAGCTTCCTGCTGACGGCACGACCGTCCGGCGAAGAGCCGCTCGCAAACACATCGACATGACGATGGAGGACAAGATGGGATCGCCGTCGAACAACGTGGAACGTCATGACCTGTGCATCGTGGGAGCGGGCATCGCGGGGCTGAACGCCCTGGTGGTCGCCTCCGAGTACCTGGGGCCGGACGATTCGGTCGTGCTCGTGGACCGGCGGGAACGGCCCGGTGGGATGTGGGTCGACACCTACGACCACGTGCGGTTGCACCAGCCCCACCCGATGTTCACCGCGGGCAACATCCCGTGGCAGCTCGACGAGGACCCGTCGCACCTGGCGACCAAGGGCGAGGTGCTCGACCACCTGCGGCACTGCTACGAGCTCGCAGCGGAGCGGACGAACGTGGTCGAGCTGTTCGGCTGGGAGGAGGAGTCCCATGAGGAACACGACGGTGTGGTGCGGATCAGATGTCGTTCCAACGCCGGTGAGATCCGTGTGATCGAGGCCGATCGGCTCATCCGGGCACCCGGGTTCTCCATCCAGCCCAACGACCCACTGCCGCTGTCCAGCCCGAGGGTCCACTCCGTCTCGCCCGATCACGTCGACCTGCGCGGCTCCGAGATCGCCGCCAGTGAGGCACCCGTGTGGGTGGTCGGTGGTGGCAAGACGGGGATGGACACCGCCCACACGCTCGTCACCACCTACCCCGGGCGTGAGGTCAACCTCATCGCCGGTTCCGGGGTGGTCTTCGTCAACCGGGATGAGCTCTACCCCGCCGGCCTGCGGCGTTGGTGGAGAGGAAGCCTCGGGGGTGACGTGTTCGGTGAGCTCGCCCGGCGCTTCGATGGCACCAACGGGGCGGAGGTGCGCCGGTGGTTCCTCGAGCGGGCGGGTCTCAGCCTCGTCGACGAGCCGGAGACCTTCTTCCTCGCCAACCTCTCCGAGCGAGAGAAACGCACCGTCTCGGAAGGTCTTCGTCGGGTGCTGCTCGACCACCTCGAGGATGTCGTCGACCGGGACGACGGCGTGGAACTGATCATGCGCAGCGGGGGCGCGAGGTCGGTCGAGCCGGGGAGCTGGTTCGTGAACTGCACCGGGTACCTGCTGAAGGGCGACCAGCAGCATGAACCCGTGGTGTCGCCCAGCGGTAACGTCTTGTCGATCAACATGCGGGCACACACCCTGTGGCTCACCCCGTGGTCCGCCTACTTCCTCACCCACCTGTTCTTCCGCGACGAACTCGTCGACGCGCCACTGTACGAGCTCGACACGATCGCCCTGCGGGAGACCGCACCCGGGGAGATCGGGGCCGCTGTTGGCACCCTGATGATGCTCAACATGAGCGTCGTCAGCGATCTGTTGCCGCCGAAGGTGTTGATGCGGTGCGGTTCGGACCTCGATCGCTGGTACCCGTTGCCGCGCCGGCTGATCGGAACCGCCCGGGTCATGGCGAGGGCTCGACGGGACCGCGAACACTGGCGCCGTTCTCTCGACACCTTCCGGGAGCGTCACGGCATCGCTGGTGGCGTGCGCGGGGACCGGGAGTCCGCGTTGACCCACGAGTAGATAGCCGGCAACCGAGAGTGTGGGTCGCCGTACGGTTCTTGGATGCCCGCAGGACCGGGGCAGTTGACGATCACGGCGGTACGCCGCGAGCTCCGCAACCATGTGAACCGGATACTGCCGCAACTACCGGTAGCACGTCGCATATGCGGGAGGGTGCGATGACGAAGCGTCTCATCGACGTGGACGATGAGGCCCTCGAGGCAGCCCGGCAGGTCCTGGGCACCGAGACCATCGCGATGCCCGTTCGTGCCGAGGAGCGAGCCCGTGAGCTCCAGCGCGACCTCGTGCGCCGGGGTCAGCACCGTGGCGTGAGCATCGCCGATCTCGTGATCGCGGCGATCGTCCCGCGTTCCGACCGTGGTGTCGGTTCAACGAGCCGCTCGACAGCGATCGCTCGGATGCCCTGGCACTGCGCCACCGAGGCCACCTCGAGACCGTTGCCCGCAGCAGGCTCGATGGTCACCTCAGATCGGTACCCACGGACCGCCGAGGTCAACGGCAGGACCTGCGTCACGCTCGGGCCTTGATCGACTGCCGCCTGGTCGGTCACGACCACGACCGAACGGGCGAAGCCGGCCTCCCGCCCCTGCGGCTCGCCCGGAGCTGCGAGCTGGACGTCACCGCAACGACGCATCGAGCCACGCGGCCTCATCGTCATCGAGCGGCGCCGTGAGCGCGACGACCAGGAGCGCAGCCGGACACCAGCATCGGGGACGTCAGCCGCGGGCGAGGTCCATGCGCAGGTACTCGTTGATCCGAAGGAAGCCTGGAGGCCGCTTCACCCCCGCACCGATGGCCCGCCATGCTTCCTGGTCCGAGATCAGCCGCGGGGCTGCGAGCTCGATGTCCTGCCCGTAGACCAGGCTGAACACGTAGCCACCGTCGACGGGATGCGCATCAAGCGGTGTGCGGTAGCGCGCGCCAGAGGTGCGGCCGACGTGCGTCAGAACCGGCCGGGTGCCGCGACGCAGCTCCACGGGGTGATCCCCACCAGACGTAACGGGCCCTGTCGTGCTGCCATCCTCACATCGAGAGGAAGCTCCCAGATCCGGCCTACCCGACGTGCCGCCACATCACCGATCGCACGTAAGGTGACCCTTGGGATGCACACATCTCAGCGGAGGAGCCGTGCCGAACTTCCACCCGGACCTGAAGCGAGCGCGGTACCTGCCGCGAACCGTCATCGGTCCCCGGAGCTTCAAGCTGGTCCGGCTCGGAACGCGCCTGCAACGCGGCGAACGTGACGTGGAGGTCGTCGAGGTAGCAGCTGACGTCACTGCCCGGGTCCATCGCCCGCCACCGGGATCGCGAGCACCCCTACCCGACACCGTTGGAGGATGTGTACGCCGCACTGCGATGGCTGGCCGAGCATCCCGACGTCGATGCCGAGCGGATCGCCCTGGTAGGCGACAGCGCAGGTGGAGGGCTCGCAGCGGCGGTCGCGCTGCTCGCGCGCGATCGTGGCGAGATCAAGCCGGTCGTCCAGGTGCTGTCGTACCCGATGCTCGATGACCGCACGACCGACGGAGGGGTCGACCCGCGCAGGCTGCGCATGTGGAACCGGCGGAGCAACCGATTCGGCTGGGATGCCTACCTCGGCGAACTCGCCGGCGCGGAGGTTCCCACGACCGCAGCGCCGGCCCGGGCCGAGGATCTATCGGGGCTCCCCGCAACCTGGATCGGGGTCGGAACCAACGACCTGTTCTACGCGGAGAACGCGGCGTGGGCGCAGCGGCTCCGTGATGCTGGCGTGCCGTGCGAGCTGTTCGTGGTACCTGGTGCCTACCACGGTTTCGACGTGAGCGAACCCCGCACCGAGGTGTCACGAGACTTCCTGCGAGCACGGATCAACGCGCTGCGACCCCCCTTGACAGAACCGGCTGGCCCTAACCGTGAAGCCAGCCCATGACGCGCACCCCTCCCACCGACGCCGAGGTGCTGGATGACATCGCCGACGAGGACCTGAGGTTCGTCGGATCGTCGTGGCTCGACCGACACCTACATCGTTTCGAGCAACGCTGACCGGTTGCCGTTCGACACCCGGGTCGGGCGGCTCTCGATCGACTCCTCACCCGATGGCGATGAGTTCCATGCCCGGGTGTCGGACGTCGATCAGCGCTGGCGGGCACTCGCCGGCCGGGCGCCACCCTTGGCACGACCGCGGTTCTGGCCCGCACGGCCCTGGTTGCCACGTCCGTGTGTCGCGCCACCCTTCGAGCCGGCGTGCCGGTTGCCCTTGGGGTTCCCGCCACCATGGCTGCGACCGCTTCCTTGACCTCGGGAGTCGCTCTGACCTCGAGCATCGTCCCGGCTCTTGGCGTTACGACCAACAGCCTTGGCGTTGCTGCCCTGGCGATCGTGGCCACCCTGACCCTTGCCACGGCCCGAGCGCCGCCCGCCGTTGCGGGAGTTCCCATCCGGACGCGGCCCTGCGTGGCCGGAGCGCTTCCCGCCACGCGAGCGATCGTCGGCGACCGCGTTGGGGCTCGGGAGTTCGTCGCGACCCAGGAGTTCGAGGTCCAGGTCGTGCAGGCCCTGCGGAAGCTCCAAGCTGCGCTGCAGCTTGTGCAGATCGCGGGACTCCTCGGCACTGATCAGGGACACGACCAGCCCACGTGCGCCGGCCCGACCCGTGCGGCCGGACCGATGGATGTAGTCCTTGTCCGACCCGGGCTGGTCGTAGTGGACGACCGCTGCCACGTTGTCTACGTGGATGCCGCGCGCGGCGACATCGGTCGCGACGAGCGTCGAGACCCGACCACTCGAGAAGCGGGCGAGCGCCGACTCGCGCTGCTTCTGGCTGCGGTTGCCGTGGATCGCCGCGGTCTCGAGACCGTCCTGCCGCAACTGCTTCGCGAGGCGGTCAGCCCCATGCTTGGTGCGGGTGAAGACGATGGCCTGACCGGCGCGACGCACGATCTGGCCGGTCAGGGCGCGGCGATCGTGGCGCTCTGCAGGCCAGAAGACGTGGCGAACGTCGCCACGGTCCTCCTCCGGCGCCTCGAACTCGTGGCGGACCGGGTTGTGCTGGTAGTGGCGGACGAGCACGTCGATGTCACCGTCGAGCGTGGCGGAGAACAGCAGGGTCTGCCGGTCGGCGCGGGTCTGCGCGAGCAGCCGCTTGACGACCGGGAGGAAGCCCATGTCGGCCATGCGGTCGGCTTCGTCGAGCACGACGAGGTCCACATCCTCGAGGGAGATAGCACGGCGGTCGATCAGGTCCTCCAGCCGGCCTGGCGTCGCGACGGCGACGTCGACGCGACCACGAAGCCGCTGCAGGTCACGGTTGATGTTGGTACCGCCGTAGAAGATGGCGGCCTTGCGGCTGGTCGTCTGCAGCAGCGGGACGAGCACGTCACGGATCTGGCAGGCGAGTTCACGGGTCGGGGCCAGCAGCAGCGCCCGTGGACGCCCCGGCTGGGCGCGTCCCACGGTCATGGCGACCGGGAGCGCGAAGGCCAGCGTCTTGCCCGAGCCGGTGGGGGCCTTGCCGCACAGGTCACGACCCTCCAGGGCATCGACCAGCGTCAACTGCTGGATCGGGAAGGGCGCCGTGATGCCCTGCTGGGCCAGGAGGTCGGCGAGCTCGGCGGACACGCCGAGATCGGTGAAGGTGGTGGTCACGTTGGATGCTCCGTGGACCGCGCATACGGGCGGGTCCGTTGTGGTGCGCACCCGGACGGAGGCCGCGGGTGCGTGCACGAGGGACCGCGAGGCGGTGAGCATCACGATCGCTGGCGCGTGGTGAACACGCAGCCGGCAAGGAGGAGGGGCGGCAGGGCCGCGGGCGCTCGATCAGGCCGAGGTTTCCGCCACGGGACGCGGTCCGAGGTCGGGCGCGCAGTTCGGGCGGGACGTGTTCCGACGCGGCACAGGGCCGCGTCGTGATGGTCACGGTAGCAGGTCCGGCCGGTATCCCCCGCGTCGTACGGCCACCACCGCGCGCTCGGCCGAGCCGGACCGGTCGGCGCGGCATGACCCTCAGGCAGTACCGGAGGGCGCGACGCTGCCCGCAAGCTCCCGGAAGAAGCGGTCCGAGACCTCGTCCTCGGGGTAGACGAGTTCGACCCGGACCTCGTCCAGAGTGATGTCCGCCACGGACTCGAACCGTGCCGCCACGGTGATCGTGCGGATCGTCGTGCCGTCGAGCACGAACCGCGGGCAGATCACCCGGCCGGTGGTCCGCTCCGAGGGCGTAGGCACTGGTGCGTCCCCCAGGGCGGCACGCACCTCGCCGTGCAGTTCGAGCAGGGCGGGATCGTCGGGGAACCGCATCAGATCCCCGGACAGCCGGTCGAGCAACGCGACCGCGATCTGGTGCCAGTTCTCGATCACCTCGCGCCAGTGGTAGAGGACGAGCCGCACCGTGTTGCGCTCCTCGAGCTCACCCAGGAACGCCGAGACCCCCCGGTTGAGCTCGACCATGTTCCAGTGGCGATCGACGACGAACCCCGGGTACGGGTCGTGCGAGGCGAGCATCCGCTCGATGGCCCGTTGGAACGGAGCAAGGTCGTCAGCATCGAGGTTGCCTTCCGGGTACGCGGCTGCCAGTCCCGCCAGTTCGAGTAGCCGGTTGCGTTCGCGGAGCGGGACGTGCAGTGCATCGCCCAGCCGTTCGACCATCTCCCGACTGGGCCGCGAGCGACCGGTCTCGAGGAACGACACGTGCCGGCTGGTGGTCGCGGCCGCCCCAGCGAGCTCCAGTTGGCTGACCCCACGGATGCGGCGCCAGTGGCGCAGCCCGCGCCCGAAGGGTGAGCCGTCGATCGTGTCCATGTCGGTGTCCTCGGACTCGGGCCTCAGGCCAGTCGTCGGGTCAGGGCGAGCGTCAGCATCGCCGACCGGCGGCCGCAGGGCCATTCCCTCGGAGGGAATCGTCACGGGCCGACAGGACCCGTTCCCTGAGCGGTGTCACCTACACGCCCACCAGGAGAACCGTTCGATGGCGTCCTCTCGTCCCCCGTCCGCTCGTCGCCACTCCCCCGGCCACCGTCCGGACGAGACGCCGGCACCTCACCCGCGTGGCGACGCCGGGCGCAGCCTCGCCACCGCGCTGAGCTGGAACGCCATCTTCTCCGGCGTCAACGGGCTCGTGCTGACCGGTGCCGCTGCTCCGCTGAGCCGCATCGTGGACGTCCCGACGTGGCTGCTCGTCGCTCTCGGCCTGGGGCTCGTGGGCTTCGCCGCAGCGATCCTGTGGGTCCTGGCCAGCCCCGCACGGCTGCGTACCGGCGGACGGATCATCGTCGTCGCTGACCTCGGCTGGGTCGTCGGCGCGGCCGTCCTCCTGATCGCGACCCCCGATCTCCTCACGGCCGCTGGGCGCACCGCGCTGACAGCGGTGTCGTCGGTGGTCGCGGTCCTGGCCGTCGCGCAGGTCCGCGGGCTGCGGCGCAGCGGGCGCAAGGTCAACGGTGCGTCACCGATCACGCTGCGGGTCGAGCGCACGATCCCCGCTCCCCAGGAGGCGGTGTGGTCAGCGGTGTCCGATGCCGGCGACTACGCCCGCTTCGCCGCCGGCATCACGTCGACGACGGTGCTCGAAGGCCACGGCGAGGGGATGGTGCGTGTCTGCGAGGACGACCAAGGTGGCACCTGGTCGGAGACCTGCACCCTGTGGGAGGAGGGGCGCCGCTACCGGATGGAGGTGGACATCGCGTCCTACCCCCCCTACTACCGGGCGCTGCTCCACCGCTTCGCGCAGACCTGGGAGCTCGCACCCACCTCGGCGGGCACCCACGTGACCCTGCGCTTCGACGGCGAGGTCAAGCTCGGGGGGATCGGCCGGTTCACGGCGAAGCTGTTGGGTAACCCCCGCCGACTCGACGGCATCCTGGTGGCCTACGAGCGGGAGCTGACGTCACCACCCAGTGGCGACTGACGTCCCGCCATCGTCCGCCTCCACCCCCGGGACGGACGCAGCCGAGGCCTGCAGCGCTTCCGCGGAAGCGGCTTCCGGCAAGGGATCGTCGGGGTGGCCGAGACACGGCCCGCGGTTGCATCTCAGCACGATCCGTCGTCCGGGCGCGCGCCCCGCGTCCAACCCGCACCGCGAGGCCACCGTCAGGCGGCGGCCGCCAGGTCGGGAGCCAAGCGGGCGATCTCCTGGTGCAGCACGGACACGATGATGTCGCGCTGCGAGCGAGGGAAGCGCAGATCCACGTCGTGTGGGCGGAGCTTTGTCCCGTCACCGGCCGGGAGCGGCGCATCGGACGGTGAGGAAGGGGCCGGAGCACGCGTTTCGACGACACGTCCATCGGGTGGCCGGAAGCGGTGCACCCCGTCGCGGGACACCTCGATGTCCCAGCGGTGCTCGTGGACGAAGCGATGGTGGTGGCTGCAGACAAGGACCAGGTTGTCAAGGTCCGTGGGTCCGCCATCGGCCCAGTGGTGGACGTGGTGGGCGTGCAGGTGTCGGGTCGCGTGACAGCCGGGGAACCGGCACGTGCGATCGCGGAGACGGAGCGCCCGGCGTAAGGCCGCTGACAGCCGGCGATCCCGGCGACCGAGATCGATGGGGCTGCCACGGTCGTCGGTCGCGACGAGCACCAGCCCCGCCTCGCAGGCAAGGCGCCGCAGCGTCGAGCGCGACATCGACCGCATCCGTCCGTGGTCGTCGTCGACCGGCACAGGGTCCGGGACGTCCTGGCCCGCGAGTTCCTCCACCGGCGCGTGGAGCACCAGGGTGTGTCGGTCGAGTCCCGACGTGTCGACGGGTCGGTCCTCCGCCTGTGCGTCGAGACGCCGGTCCAGCGCAGCGCACAGCTCCGCACCCTCCTCCACAGGGCACCGCACGCGGATCTCCATCGTCCCGTCGGGCAGCGTGCGCCGCGACCACCTGTACCGGGGGTCGTCAGCGTCGGGGCCGCGGGGGGTCTGCCGACCCGCGACCCCCTCCTGCCACCCGAGCGCCCCCCGACGCGTGAGGCGGAAGTCGGCCGCGATGCGCTCCAACTGCGCCGCCGTCGAGACGCCAGCCCAGGTCAGGACCATCTCCTCGATCTCCGGCACCGCGATCCGCGTCATCGCCCGGACCTTGCTGTACGACAGCTCGCCCGCCGCGAAGGCTGCCCGGATGCGCGGCAGTTCTCGCAGACGCAGCGCGATGCGCACGTGCTCTCGGGCGGTCGACGGTGCGACACCGACCCGCCAGGACAACCACTGGGCCGGGGTCCGGGCGCCCTGGTCGGCCCAGATCCCACGCACGACCAGCTCGCAGAGGAGGTCGAGCCAGCGCGCTGTCAAGGCCGCGAGCTGGGACGCCACCCCACACAGGTCCTGCTCGAGTTCGGCGTCGGGCACCGTGGTCAAGGCCGGGTCCGGGCCGAGCCGCCGCGCCTCGTCGACCAGGTTCTCCCAGTCGAGGTCCCGTTGCTGCCAGATCGCACGGTCACTGAGCGTGCGCGTGTCGCACCGTGGCGCCACCCGCGGCGCTTCCGCGGAAGCGCTCGCACCGACGATGCCAGCGCCGTCGCCCGGCATCGTGTCCTCCGACTCCGGCCAGTTCCAGCGGCCCGCCCCGGACGTCGCCGCCCTCGCACCTGAAGCTACGCCGCTGGTGTGACATCCTGACGCCGGCATCCACAGGCGTTCCCACGCCGCCGGAGCGAAGGGCGAGGTGGCCCACATCGGCAGCACGGCGGTGCCCCACCTACCCGCCAAGCCCGTGCTCGATCTGCTCGGACCGACCCAGGACCTCGAGGGTGCCCACGAGGTCGTCGACGCGCTGGCCGACGATGGCTGGGCGCTGGTTCCCCCGGCGCTCGATGGCCGTGCCTGGCGCCGGCTCGTCGTGCTCGCCGGGGGTGAGCGACGCGGCGCTCACCTCCACCTGCTCGCAGGACGAGACCACACCCACCGTTGACCCCGTCACGCCAGCCGACCCGCCGTCGCGTCCGCTCCGGCGTGTGGGTCGCCCCGCGCCGCGGCTCTGCGATCGGTCAGCCGCGCAACGACCGCGCCAGCAGCTGTGCCGGGTGGTGGATGTCCCAGCCGGCCCGTGCGATCTGCATGGCGCATCCCGGGTTGCCGGACACCACCCCGTGCGCACCGGTCCGCGCGAGCGACGCATCCTTGCGGGCGAGCATCGCATCCCCGAACCCCGGCTGCTCCAGCGAGTAGATCCCACCCGAACCGCAGCACAGCTGCTCGTCATCCGGCTCCAGGAGCGTCAACCCCGGGATCGCGGACACCAGCGTCCGCGCCTGGTCCGCCAACCCCTGCACGTTACGCAGGTGGCACGGCGCCTGGTAGGCGAGCGTCAGCGGGACCGAGCGCCCTATCGCCGCCACCTCGGCGGCATCCACCACCTCGCAGAGGTCGACGACGCGCTCGCTGAAGGCCTGCGCTTCGGGCGTGCCGAGCAGGGTGCCGTACTCCTTCATCGCGGCGCCGCAGCCAGCGGCGTCGACGACGATCGGCCCCGTGGTGCCGGCGTAGGCGTCGATCGTGGCGCGGGCCATCCGGTGGGCCTCGTCCTCGCGTCCCGCGTGTGCCGACAGGGCACCGCAGCACGGCGGCGAAGGTTCGATGCGCGGGTCGTAGCCCACCGCGTCCAGCACGTCGATCGTCGCCTGGTGGACGTCGCGGAACATCCCGTCCATCACGCAGCCGAGGAACACGAACGCTTCCCCCCGGTCGTCTGGCGCCGACCCTCGCCCGCCTCGCGGCACCCGATAGCGACGCAGAACGTGACGCAGCCGCACCCGCTGGGCCGGCCGTACCCCGTCCGGGAGCACCCGGTCGAGGCGCAGCAGCTGTGCCACCGCCAGCCCCACCGACGCGACCCGCACGGCCGTCCGCCGGACCAGCGCACGGAACCCCAGCGCATGAGCCAGCCGCCGCAGCCCGCGAGGCGGGGTGCGCTCGTTGAGCTCCGCGCGGGCAGTCTCCATCAACGCCCCGAACTCGACCAGCGACGGGCACACAGCCTCGCATGCGCGGCACTGCACGCAGGTCGTTAGCGACGCGGCCAGGTCCGGGTCGGTCAGGGGCAGCTCACCCTCTTCGGCCAGCCGCATCGCCAGGATCCGACCGCGCGGCCCATGCTCCTCGAGGTGGGTGACCTCGTAGGTGGGGCACGACGACAGACAGAACCCGCACTGCACGCACGCCGCGAGTTGGTCCTGGTCGAAGATCGACATCGGCTGCGGATCGGTCATCAGCGTTCCCATCGCCACGGTGCGAGTCGCCCGTCGGGGTCGAGCGCCGCCGTGACCCGGTTCGTCATCGCGTCGGGAGCGTGCCCCGACCCGAAGGCAGCAAGCCCCAGCGCCGGGTCGAGCACGAGCAACCTGCCGCCGTGCCGTTCCACCACGGAACGGGCCCGCGCCAGCGCGTCGGCAGAGCCGTCGAGGTGGCAGAGCCCCAGCTGGCCCTGAGCCGTGACCTGCAGCGCGGCACCCTCCGGTGAGCTGTTCGCGTGCTGCAGTTCCGCGAGGAACCCGGGCAGGGCAGCAGGGTCCAGCGCCGCTCGGGCCGTGGCCGGGAACGTCGGCGCCGCGGCCGGTTCGAGCCCCGCATCGGCAGCCTGGGCCGCAGCGTCGTCCGGGTGCTCCTCGAGCAGGACGTGCGTGCGCTCCGCGGTCGTGACCACGGCGGCCGGGCGGTAGAGACGTGCGGCCACGGTCGGGTCCGGCGTCTCGGTCGCGAACCAGGCCGGTTGGCGCGGGATCGGCCGCAGCTTGAGGGTCACCTCGGTGATCACACCCAGCGTTCCCCACGACCCGGTCATGAGCCGGCAAACGTCGTAGCCGGTCACGTCCTTGACCGTCACCCCGCCAGCGCTGGCGGGGTGCCCGTCCCCGGTGATGAAGCGCACCCGCAGCACCCAGTCGCGCACACGACCGGCACCCAGCTGACGTGGTCCGGCGAGCCCGGTCGCGAGGCGACCGCCGACGGTGGCACCGTCGTCGACGATGGGTTCGATCGGACACTCCTGTCCGTGCTGGGCCAGCTCCTGCGCCAGCTCGTCGAACGCCATGCCGGCGCGCACGGTGACGGTCAGGTCCTCAGGCGCGTGGTCCACGATCCCGTCGAGCGCTGCCGTGGACAGGACGGGTTCGTCACCTCCCGGTATCCGGTCGAGGACGCTGCCGGAACCGCGGACCTCGACCGCCTGGCCGGCGGAGCGAGCGTCCGCCAAGGCAGCCACCATCTCGTCGGCATCGGCGGGTTCCCAGCTGGTCGACGTCGTCACACCCACGCCCCTTCCGGCACCATGCGAGCCTCACCGCACCCGACCGTCGTCGGCAGCACCTTGTCGGGGTTGGCCAGCCGGGTCGGCTCGATGGCGTCGCGGACGGCCTGTTGAACCGCCAGCGAATCGGCGTCGAAGACCTGACCCAGGAAGTCACGCTTCTCGATACCGACCCCGTGTTCACCGGTCACGGTGCCGTCCAGACGCAGAGCGGTCTCGACGATGTCGTGGCCGGCGGCGAACACGCGGTCGAGTACGTCCGGCTCTCGCCGATCGAACAGGATGAAGGGATGCAGGTTGCCGTCGCCGGCGTGCACGACGTTGAGGATCGTGAGTCTCTCGCGCTCACCGATCGTGACGACGGTGTCCAGCATCTCACCCAACCGTGACCGCGGGACGACGACGTCCTGGAGGTAGAAGTCCGGCGCCTGCTTGGCGATCGCGCCCGCGACGGCCTTGCGCCCCTTCCAGATGCGGGCTCGCTGGTCGCTGTCGGCGGCCCGGACGACGCTGGTCGCACCGTGCTCGCTCGCGAGCCGCTCGGCGGTCGCCGCCCCGGCGTCGACACCGGCGGGCAGGCCCTCGTACTCGAGGAGCAGCACCGCCGCCGCATCCTGCGGGTAGCCCGCTTGCGCGTACCCCTCGACCAGCTCGATCGCCCGGGCGTCCATCAGTTCGACCGCGTCGGGTAGGCGGTCGCTGGTGACCAGGGCCCCCACGGTGGCAGCCGCCGCGTCGAGGGACGGGAAGCCGGCCAGCAGCGTGCCGGTCGCGGGTGGGGCTGGCAGCAGCCGCAGACAGGCACCGACCACGATCCCCAGCGTGCCTTCACCGCCAACGCTGACGGCGCGGAGGTCCAGTCCGCCCTGTTCGGGTGCACGTCCGTCGAGCAGGTGCACCTCGCCGTCCAGGTCCATCAGCTCGACCGCGAGCACGTGTTGGCTCATCACGCCGTAGGTCAGCACGTGGATGCCACCGGCGTTGGTGGCGACGTTGCCGCCCAGGGTGGCGGCGATCTGGCTGGCCGGGTCCGGCGCGAACCGCAGTCCGTGCGCAGCCGCAGCTCGGCCGAGCCGGGCGTTGACCAGACCGGGCTCGACCCAGGCGCGGCGGTTGGCGACGTCCAGCTCGCGGAGCTGGTCCATCCGCGCGACGCTGACGACCACCGGGCGGGCTCCCGCTTCGCCCGTCGGGGTCGCGCCGCCGGCCAGTCCGGTACCGGCAGCGCGGGGGGTGATCGGGATGCCGTGATCCCGGCAGGCGCGCAGGACCTCGGCGGTCTGCTCGACGGTGCGCGGCAGCGCGACCGCGAGCGGATCGGCGTTCAGGAAGGAGGCGTCCCGCCGGTAGGTCGCGCGGCCCAGGTGGCTGGTACGCAGACCGTCCGTGAGCCCGTCGGTGTCCAGGATCGCCCGCAACCGCAGCAGCACGGCCGCCTCGCTGCGGGTCAGGGGCCGGGCACGGTCCGATGCCGGTCGGCCGTCGTCGCGGACGCGCTGCTGGGGATCGTTCGGTCGGCGGCTGCGTCGACGCCTCATGCGGTGGCCTGTCTCACGGCGGCGCCTGGTAGCCGCCGGGCGAGGTACTCGGCGAGGTGGAGGACCTCGACCTGACGGCCTGTGGCGTGGACACCGCCGCGCAGGTGCAGGATGCAACCGGGGTTGTCGGTGATCAGGATCGGCGCGGCGGTCTGGTCGAGGCAGCCGAGCTTGCGGTCGAGCACGCCCGCGGCCAGCTCCGGGTTGCGCACGGAGGTGGACCCGCCGAACCCGCAGCACACCTCCGCTTCGGGCAGAGGCACCACCTCGACGCCGGCGACGTCGCGCAGGAACCGCTCGATCGCATCCTGACGTTCCAGCGTGTTGCTGGCCTGGCAGAAGCGGTGCACGGTGACCGGGGTGGCATCGCCGTCGTCCAACGCGCCGGCGGGCAGCCGTCCTGGTCCGGCGGTGAGGTAGCTGATCAGGTCGTAGGTACGGCCGGCCAGCTGCTGGGACCGCTCCAGGTCGTCGAGGTCGTCGCGGAGCAGGTGGGGCGCGTCGTGCTTGAGCATCGCCAGACACGACGACGCGGGCGTGACGACGTCGTCGACACCTTCCAGGGTGGCGATGGTCTGGCGGACCATCGCCCGGGCCGCGTCCTGCTCGCCGGCGTCGTAGGCGGGCAGCCCGCAGCAATGCTGCTCCCGCGGGAGACGCACGTCGGCGCCCGCGGCCCGCAGCAGCTCGGCTGCCGCTTTGGGGATGTCGGGAGCCAGCCGGTCCGACAGGCACTGCAGGAACAGCTGCACGGTGCGTCCCGCGAGAGGCTGGGCCGCCAGACGTGGGGGCTCGTCGAGCTTGCCGCGCTTCAACCGATCACGTGCCGGCCGCAGCGGCACGGCCGGCGGGGTCCGCCAGCCCACGCGCTCGCGCAGACCGGGCCGTTCTGCGAGCCACCTCGGCACCTTGGTGACCCCGTCCGAGCGCAGCGGCGTGGTCACGATGCCGGCCGCGCGGAACCCCAGGTCGACCAGCCAGCGCTGCCCGAAGGCCGCGATGCCCAGGTGGGTGGCGCGGTCGCAGGGGGCCGGCGCGCGGGCCTCGACGACCTTGCGGCGGACCTCCAGGATCTGGGTCGGCAACGGGATGTCGGTGGGACACACCGTCGCGCAGGCACCGCAGGACACACACAGCGACTGGGGTCCGGCTGCGGCCTCGATGCCATGGTGGGAGGCGGTGTTCACCAGCCCGATCGCGCCGGTGTACACGTGGCCGAAGGCGTGACCGCCGACCACCCCGTAAGGCGGACAGACGTTGGCGCAGGCCCCGCAGCGGATGCAGCGCAACGCCGCCGCGACCTCCGGGTCCTCCGCCATCGCCGACCGGCCGTTGTCGATCAGCAGGATGTGCTGCCGCTGCCCTGGGCGTGGGCCGGTCACGAAGTTGGTGTAGACGGTGATCGGCTGCGCGGTCGCCGAGCGTCCCAACAGGCGCACCTGCTTCATCGCGTCCGCGTAGGTCGGCACCATCTTCTCGATACCGGCCGTGACGATGTGCACCGGTGGCAGCGCCACCGACATGCGGTTGTTGCCCTCGTTGCAGACCAGCATCACCGAGCCGCCCTCGGCGATGAGCGCGTTGGTGCCCGACAGCCCGACCCCGCTGGCCAGGAACCGCTCACGCAGCTCCGTGCGCGCGACCTTCACCATCCTGTCGATGTCGTCCGGCGGGAACTCGCGTTCCAACACCCGCTCGAACAGCTCCGCGATCCGTTCCTTGCGCTTGTGGATCGCCGGCATGACCAGGTGCGACGGGGTCTCGCCCGCCAACTGCAGGATCCACTCCCCCAGGTCGGTCTCCACCGGCGTGATGCCAGCGGCCTCGAGGTGGTGGTTCAGCCCGATCTCCTCGGAGACCATCGACTTGCCCTTGACCATCAGATCCACGCCGGCGTCCCGGCAGATGCGGGTGATCAGCTCGTTGGCCTCGCCGGGCGTGGCGACACGGGTGACCTCCGCGCCAGCCGCCTCCGCGTTGGCGGTGAACTCGTCGAGGTAGCGGTCCCAGTTGGCGATCACGTCGTCCTTGATCGCCGCGAGTTCCTGGCGGAGCTCGTCGAAGCTGCGCCCCTCCTGTGCCTCCAGATCGGCGATGGCGGCATCGCGGCTCTCACGCCAGCCGCGCTGGAACGCCGTCAGCCCGGTGCGCACGTCCGGGTCCTCCAGGGCCGTGTGATAGCGCTCGTCGAAGGGCCTCATGCCTCGTGCACTCCCCCAGGCGTCGCGGTGAGCACCACGACCTCCACCTCGTCCGGTCCCTGCACCCCGATCGTCAGACTGCGCTCGATGTCCGCCGTGCGGGACGGACCGGTCATCAGCGACGCGAAGCCCGGCTTCCCACGTCGCTCTCGCAGCCAGTCGGCCGCGCCCTCCAACCGGTCGACGATCGTGTCCGCGTCGACGACCTGCACCAGGCGGCGGCACAGCATCGTGACCACGCGGTCACCCAGCGCGTGCTCGGCGATCAGCACGCTGCCCGTCTCGGCGACCGCCAGCTCTCCACGCACCACCGCCACTGGGACGTCCGCGACCTGTGCCGCTGGATCGTCGCCGTCGGGGACCACGACCGTGAAGCCCGCCTCGGAGAACCGATCGACCAGGTCGGGCTGTGCGGCGGCAAGCGATGGTGCGAGTGCGATCGGGGCACGATCCGGACCGTCCCCAGCGCCAGCGCCGCCGCTCAGATGTGCGATCACCGCGTCCCAGTCGCCTACCTCGAGGTAGCGGGAGCTTGCGGCCTCGACGGCGATGCGGAACCCGTCAGGTGTCGAGATGATCGCCTCCTGTCCGCCGGCGTCGCCCACCATCAGTGGTCCGCGTCGGTGTCGCGGTGCGACGGTAGAGGCTCACGTCGCTCCTGGCGCGCCTTCAGGATGACGGCCAGCGCCAGGATGGCCAGGAGCGCCAGCCCGATCGTGCCGACGTTCAGCCCGGGTCCCCAGACGATCAGGTAGCTGATGAACCCGGCCGTGAACAGGTAGTACAGGCACGGGATCGCGACCTTGCGCATCAGGTCGCCCTCGCGGCCGACGAGCCCGACGGTCGCGGCCGCGGCCACGACGTTGTGGACGGTCAGCATGTTGCCTGCGGCCCCACCGACCGCCTGTGCCGCGACGATCGGGACCGTCGAGGCGCCGATGCCCTCGGCGGTAGCGAACTGGAACTGGGCGAACATGATGTTGCTGATCGTGTTGGAGCCGGCGGCGAAGGCACCCAGACCACCGACGAAGGTCGCGATCGCGGGCCACGCCGTGCCGGTGGCCGCGGCCGCGCCCTCCGCGAGGGTCAGCGGCATCGACGCGAGGTCACCGGTGCTGAACTCGGCACCGGAGTTGATGAAGATCCGTACGAGCGGCACCGCGATCAGGATCGCCGGAGCGGCCTTGACGATCTGCTTGCCCGCGGTCTTCCAGGACGCCGCGATCTCCGAGCCCTTCATGCGGTGCAGCGGGTAGCTCGCCAGCACCGCGACGAGGAACACGAACCCTGGCAGGTAGAGGAACTGGAAGCCGGCGTTCACACCTTCGACCCCGAAGATGTTCGACCAGGTCGGGTTGACCCCCTGGAGCACGCTCTGCAGCCCGATCTCGGGGATGCGGGTGATGACGAGGATGGCCGCGAGGACGCCGTACGGGGCCCAGGCCCGGGCGGTGCCGATCACCTGACGGGGAGCAGCCTGATCGGGCTCGAGTGAGCCCATCCAGTCCGAGAGCCAGTCCTTGCGCGGTGCGAAGTCCCACGGCTCCTTGGGCTGGAGGAAGCCCTTGCGGGTCGCGGTGATGACGATGGCCAGACCGATCAGTCCGCCGAACAACGACGGGAACTCCGGGCCGAGCAACCACGCCGTCAACCAGTAGGGCACGATCATCGCGGCCGCGGCGAACAGCGCGAAGGGCCAGATCGCGAACCCGTCACTGAAGCGCTTGTTCGGGCCGAAGAAGCGGGTGAGCAGGCTGACCATGAACAGCGGTATGAGCAGCCCCACGATCCCGTGGACCGTGGCGGCCGCCAACGCGACCTCGCCGAGGTAGCCGGCCAGGGTGCCGCCATCTGCCGTGATCGCCGCTTCCGCCGCCGTGCCCTCCAGCCCGGCGTTCACCCCGATGATGATCGGCGTGCCGAGTGCCCCGAAGGTGACCGGGGTGGACTGGATGATCAGCCCGCACATGACCGCCGCCATGGCGGGGAACCCCAGGGCGAGCAGCAACGGTGCAGCGACCGCGGCCGGGGTCCCGAAACCCGACGCTCCCTCGATGAACGATCCGAACAGCCAGGCGATGATGACCGCCTGCACCCGCCGGTCAGGGCTCACCCGGGTGAACGCTGCGCGGATGCTGGCCATCGCCCCGGAGGCGGTCAGGGTCGCGAGGAGCAGCAGCGCACCGAACACGATGTAGAGGATGTCGAGCGAGATGCCCAACCCCTCGACGACCGAGGCCGCGATCGCGATCGGTTCGACGTCCCACACCCCCCAGGCGATCACGATGACGACGACGAAGCCGACGGCCATCCCGTTGCGGGCGGACCACCGGAAGCCGACCAACAGGACGCCGATCACCAGGATCGGCATCGCCGCGAGCAGGCTCAGAAGGGCGAGGTTCACGGATCGACTCCCTCGCGCCCTGATCTGATGGCGGCACGAGCGGCGGATCTGGGGACCGCACCGCGTCGGTCGGTACCGAGAGCGCGTGGGGTCACCCTCGCAGGTGTGCCGAACCAGGGGCCAGGGCCGAACCGGGGCACCTCCCTCGCCGGATGGCCCTACCGCCACGTCGCGGGGACCGGTTCGGCAGGGCCGGTCGGCACCTTGTACGGTCTGACGGCCATCGAACCCCACGTTGGGAACCCCGTGTTACAGGTCTCGACCTCCGCCGTCAGCGTCCTCGAGGAAGCCCGCTCGGCACAGGACCTGCCCGACTCGTTCGGCGTGCGCGTGTTCGCGCAGGCTGACGAGACCGGGCAGCCGGCCCTCGCCCTCGCGTTCTCCGAGGAGCCCGTCGACGGTGACCACGTCACCGAACAGGACGGCACCGCCATCTACGTCGCGCCGGAGTTGGCCGAGCCACTGGCCGACAGCGTCCTCGACGTCGAGGAGACCTCCGAGGGGCCACAACTCACGCTGGTCCCCCAGGACTACACCGACGAGGACTGACGCGCTACGGCGTCCTCGGACGTCGCCCGGTTGCCACGATGGCCCGTCGCTGTCGTAGCGTGCGCTGATCCGCTGGCAGGGTCCACGACCAGCGTGTCCCCGGAGCCGCCGTGGCGAGGACGACCAGCAGCGCAACCACCAGCCGGACGTTGCGTATCGCGCTCGGCCTCGCGTTGCTGTCGGCCTTCAGCTTCGGTTCGTCGGGAGCGATGGCGCGGGCGCTGATCGACACCGGCTGGACGGCCGGCGCGGCCGTGCTCGTGCGTCTGGGCGGCACGGCGGTGCTCCTGACGCTGGTGCTCGTCATCTCCCGCCGTGGACGGGTACGCATCAGCCTGAGCTCGCTGCGGATCCTGGTGCTCTACGGCGTGGTGGCGATGGCGGGGACCCAGTTCGCCTTCTTCAACGCCGTGCGGACCCTCGACGTCGGCGTGGCGATCCTGTTGGAGTTCACCGCACCCGTGTTGCTGCTCGGCTGGACCGCCGCACGCTCACGACGATGGCCACGACCCTGGACGTTGACCGGGGCCGCACTCGCGCTGCTCGGCCTCGCCTGCGTGATCGAGGTGTGGCACACCACCGCGGTGGATCTCGGCGGGGTGGTGTGGGGGTTGGCCGCCGCGGTCTGCCTCGCCGCCTTCTTCGTGATCTCGGCCCGCCAGGAGGCGGACCTGCCGCCGTTGGTGATGGCGGCCGGGGGCACGGCGGTCGGGGCCGCCGTGATCGGCCTGACCGGAGCGATCGGGGTGGTGCCACTCGGCTTCGCGACCCGCGACACCCTGCTGGCGGGCGTCGCGGTCGGATGGTGGGTACCGGCGCTGTGGCTGGTGGCGGTCTCCACGGGGATCGCCTACCTGACCGGTATCGCGGCCATCCACCACTTGGGCACGCGGTCCGCATCGTTCGTCGCGCTGACGGAGGTGCTGTTCGCCGCGCTGGTCGCGTGGGCTCTGCTCGCCCAGTTGCCCGGGGCCTGGCAACTCGTCGGCGGTGCGCTGATCGTCTCGGGCATCGTGCTGGTCCAGCGCGACGAGGCGGTCAACCCCGACGAAACCACTACCGCGGTGGAGGGCGCCCACCCGGTGTGAGTCGCCGAGAGCGAACGGCTTCCCGGCGGAACTCCATCGCCACGATCACCGCCATCACTGCGGCGAGCGCCGCCCCGAACGCACTCAGGAACGGGTACCCGACCCCCGCGACCAGGAACCCTGAGGTCAGGCTCGCGACCGGAGCCAGGCCGAACGTGCCGAACACGTGCAGGCTGATCACGAGACCGACGCCTGACAGGCCGTGGTCGTGCCCGCGGACGTGGACCGGCGTGATGGTCATGACCAACAGCATGACGAACTGGGCGACGACCAGGGCAGCGAGCGCCACGAGGATCCGGCGGCCGTCTTCCCGGCGCTTGGTGAGGTTTCCAGACCTCGGTGAGGAGGAGGTACTCAGCCGGCCAGGTCATCCAGACCCAACCGAGACGCAACCGGCGCCATCGGGTCCAGTGTCGCGGGTCCGACCACCGCCCCGATCGTGCCGCCCCAGACGATCAGACTCACCATCCGCCCTTTGCGCCGCGGAGGCTGCGCATCGGCTGCCGCGTAGCGGGCCAGCTGGTTCGCGCCGTGTCCGAGGCCCAGGATCAGGAAGCCGGCCACCAACAACGGGAAGGAGCCACTCGCGGTCGCCGCGACCGCCGTGCCGCCACCGACGGCGCCGGCGAGCCAACCGATCACGAGACCTGGTCGGCGACCCCGTTGGTGCATCAGTTCAGAGAGCAGCGCGGTACCCGCTGCGGTTCCAAGGATCCGTCTGGGTGACGGGGGTCTCGGTCACGACATGGCGGTCCCGCGACGCGCCGACGCGCCGAGTTCCTTCAGCGGCCGCCACCACGACGGGTTGTCCCGGTACCACGCGATCGTGGCGTCCAGTGCTGTCTCGAAGTCGGTACGCGGCTGCCAGCCCAGGGCGCGGATCTGCGCGGTGTCGACGGAATATCGCTGGTCGTGACCGGGCCGGTCGGGGACGTGACGGATGCGATCCGCGCCGAGCCCGAGCCGCTCGAGGATCGCGTGGGTGAGCTGGAGGTTGCTGAGCTCGTTCGCCGCGCCGACGTTGTAGATCTCACCGGGCTCGCCATCGACCAGGACGCGCCACTGTGCCTCGGCGTTGTCGATGACGTACAGCCAGTCACGGACGTTGCTGCCGTCGCCGTAGAGCGGGACCGTGCCACCGTCGAAGAGGTTGGTGACGAACAGCGGGATGACCTTCTCCGGATACTGGTACGGCCCGAAGTTGTTGGTCGTGCGCGTCACCGTGATCGGGAAGCCGTAGGTCTCGCGGTAGCTGCGCGCCAGCAGATCCGCCGCCGCCTTCGACGCCGAGTACGGACTGTTGGGTTCCAGCGCATCGGTCTCGTGGAACGACGCTGGCGCGGCGATCGACCCGTAGACCTCGTCGGTCGAGATGTGCAGCACCCGAGCGATCTCGTGGCGTCGGGCGGCCTCGAAGACCACCCCGGCACCGCTGACGTTGGTCCGCAGGAACTCCCCGGCACCGTCGATCGAACGGTCGACGTGGGACTCCGCGGCGAAGTTCACGACCGCATCCACCTCGGCCATCACGGCGTCGACGACGGACGCATCGCAGATGTCGCCGTGGACGAAGCGGTAGCGAGGATCGTCCTCGAACTCCTCCAGCGAGGCCCGGTTCCCGGCGTACGTGAGGGCGTCGAGGTTCGTGATGCGGACGTCGGGCTGCTCCGTCATCACGTACCGGATGAAGTTGGTGCCGATGAACCCCGCACCGCCGGTGACCAGCACGTGCATCTATGGGCCTCCCGGGATCTCGACCTGGCTGTGGTCCCCCAGCATCAGCCGGTAGGCGTAGGGCCGGCGATCGGTCGGGCTCACCGACACCTCACGGCCGAGCAGCGAACCTTCGAGGCGGCTGATGTCGCGGACGTGGCAGCCTCGGAGCAGCACGGAGAACTCCAACTCGCTGCGCTCGACGAGGCAGTCCGGGCCGATGGAGGTGAACGGACCGACGAAGCTGTCCACGATCCGGGCGTCCTCTCCGATCACGCACGGGCCGCGGAGCGTGGACCCGCGCACCTCGGCCCCGGCCTCGATCACGACGTTACCGACGAGCTCCGATCGCGCGTCGACCTTGCCGTCGATGCGTCGCTCGACGGTGCCGAGCACGATCCGGTTGGCCTCCAGCAGCTCGTCCTTCTTCCCGGTGTCGAGCCACCAGCCCTCCACGTGGGAAGCCCGGACCGGCGCGCCGTCCTCGATCAGCCGTTGGATCGCGTCGGTGATCTCCAGCTCACCGCGCCACGACGGCTCGATCCGTCGCGCCGCATCGATGATGGCGCTGGTGAACAGGTACACCCCGACCAATGCCAGGTCGGACGGAGGGTCCTTCGGCTTCTCCACGAGCCGGAGGATGCGACCATCCGGGCCGAGCTCGGCGACACCGAACCGCTCCGGATCGGTGACCTGCTTGAGCAGCAGCTGCGCCGCCGGCGCGTCGGTGCGGAACGCCTCGACCATGTGGCCGATCCCACCCTCGATGAGGTTGTCCCCCAGGAACATCACGAAGTCGCTGTCGCCGAGGAAGTCCGCGGCGATCAGGACAGCGTGCGCGAGCCCGAGCGGCTGGTCCTGCCGGAGGTAGGTGACCTGGAGCCCGAACTCGGCGCCGTCACCGACCGCCTGCTCGATCTCGGCGTGGGTGTCCCCGACGATGATGCCGATATCCGTGACCCCAGCCTCGCGGAGCTGTTCGAGCCCGTAGAACAGGATCGGCTTGTTCGCGACCGGCACGAGCTGCTTCGCGCTCGTGTAGGTGATCGGTCGCAGGCGCGTCCCTGCGCCGCCTGCGAGAACGAGCCCCTTCACACCAGATCCCTTGGCCGATCGCGCCGAGTCTAACCACGATGTTGCCGGGACTGGTCGTGATGGGAACGCCGAGAGGGCCGGCGCGACTCGCTACTGCAGGTACTGGGACAGCCCACGCTTGAGGAACCGGCCGTGACCAGCTCGGCCGACGAAGCTGCCGTGGTCGATCACCTTGCGCCCACGCGCGTACACGCTCTCGACCGCTCCGGTGATGTCGAAGCCCTCCCAGGCCGAGTGGTCCAGCGCCATGTGGTGATTGTCGACGCTGAGGGTGTGCCGGGCCGTCGGGTCGTAGATCACCACGTCGGCGTCGGAGCCGGGAGCGATCACACCCTTCTGTGGGTACAGCCCGAACATCCTCGCCGGGGTGGTGCAGCAGGTCTCGACCCAACGTGCGAGCGACAGTTGTCCATCCACGACCCCTTGGTGGAGCAGGTCCATGCGGTGCTCGATCCCGCCGATGCCGTTGGGGATCGCGCGGAAGTCCTCGCGACCGAGTTCCTTCTGGTCTTTCATGCAGAACGGGCAGTGGTCGGTGGCGACCATGGAGAGGTCGTTGGTCCGCAGCCCGCGCCAGAGGTTCTCCCGGTGCGGTTCATCGCGGGTACGCAGCGGCGGCGACGCGACGTAGGCCGCGCCTTCGAACCCGGGCTTGCCGAGGTGGTCCTCCAGGGTCAGGTAGAGGTACTGGGGGCAGGTCTCCGCGAAGACGTTGTGGCCCTCGCCACGGGCCACGGCGACGTGCTCCAGCGCCTCCTGCGCGGACAGGTGCACGATGTACAGCGGCGCACCGGCCACCAGCGCCAACTGGATCGCGCGGTGGGTGGCCTCACCCTCCAGCCGCGACGGGCGGGTCAGTCCGTGGTTGATCGGGTCGGTGTCGCCCCGAGCTGCCGCCTGTTCGGCCAGGACGTCGATCGCGATGCCGTTCTCCGCGTGCATGCAGATCAGCGCCCCGTTGGACGCGGCCTGCTGCATCGCTCGGAGGATCTGTCCGTCGTCGGAGTAGAAGACGCCCGGATAGGCCATGAACAGCTTGAAGGAGGTGATGCCCTCAGCCACCAACCCGTCCATCTCCTTCAGCGCCGCGTCGTCGACGCCACCGAGGATCATGTGGAACGAGTAGTCGATCGCGCAGGTGCCCTCGGCCTTCTCGAACCAGCGTTCCAGTCCCGGGCGGACCTGCTGACCAGCGGCCTGGATCGCGAAGTCGATGATCGTGGTCGTCCCGCCGTGGGCCGCCGCGATCGTGCCGGTCTCGAAGGTGTCCGCGGAGTGGGTCCCGCCGAACGGCATCTCCATGTGGGTGTGCGCATCGATCCCGCCAGGCAGCACGTAGCGGCCGGTGGCGTCGACGACCTCGTCGGCGGCGACGCCGGCAGCCTCCGCGCCGCCACGGGTGAAGACCGCCGCGATCGTCTGGCCGTCTAGCAGGACGTCCTGCTCGTGGGCTCCGGTCGCCGTGACCACCGTGCCGTTGGTGATGAGGGTGCGCATCGTCGGCTTTCGATCGTGTGTCGGGGGGTCAGGCGTCGGTGAGCGGGCCGTACAGGTCCGGACGCCGGTCGCGGTAGAAGGCCCAGCCGGCGCGGACCTCCTCGAACACCGTCATGTCCAGGTCGCGGACCACCAGTTCCTCGTCGGTGTCGGACGCCACCTCGCCGACGAACTGTCCGCGTGGGTCGGCGAAGTAGGACGTGCCGTAGAAGTCGTTGTCGCCCAGCGGCTCGACCCCCACACGGTTGATCGCGCCGACGAAGTACAGGTTGGCCACCGCCGACGCCGTCTGCTCGAGCTGCCACAGGTGCGACGACAGCCCGCGGCTGGTCGCTGACGGGTTGAACACGATGCGGGCACCGGCCAACCCCAGCGCGCGCCACCCCTCCGGGAAGTGCCGGTCGTAGCAGATGTACACGCCGATGCGGCCCACAGCGGTGTCGAACACCTGGTAGCCGAGGTTGCCGGGCCGGAAGTAGAACTTCTCCCAGAAGCCCGGAAGCTGCGGGATGTGGGTCTTGCGGTACTTGCCGAGGTAACTGCCGTCCGCGTCGATCACGGCGGCGGTGTTGTAGAGGACCCCGGGTTGTTCCTGCTCGTAGAGGGGCAGGACCAGGACCATGCCGAGCTCGGCGGCCAGCTTCATGAAGCGTTGGGTGGTCGGCCCGTCGGGGATCGGCTCGGCGTAGGCGTAGTGCTCGGTGTCCTGCACCTGGCAGAAGTAGGGCCCGTGGAACAGCTCCTGGAAGCACATGACCTGAGCACCCTGGGCCGCCGCTTCGCGGGCGAGCCGCTCGTGCTCGTCGATCATCGACGTCGAGTCGCCGGTCCACTTGGTCTGACAGATCGCTGCACGCACCGAGTCCGCCATGTCGACCCTCCCATGGTCGTCGCCAGCGAGCACCGGTTCCCGCGGCGGCGGTCACCGGACTCCCGTGGGCAACCTACCGTCGCAGCGACCTCAGCCGCAGTGCGGTTCTGCGGCTGATGCTGGCAGGTGCTCAGAGGGGTCAGCCGAGCTTCTCACCCATCCGGGTGCGCGACAGCACCCGCGAGCCGATCAGCAGCAACACCGCCGCGATCCCGAGGGCGACGAGCCCGGAGACGAACAGCAACGTGACCGACAGCAGGACGACACCCGTGGCCTGGGTGATCACGATCACGACGACCGGGAGCACCACCACCCCACCGAGCTGGAAGGCCTCCTGGGTGGAGTTCGACCGGACCGACACCAGCACGATCGCTCCCAGTGCCGCGGCGGCGAAGGTCGGGCCGACCCACAGGGCCATCACGGCGTACTCGGGGGTCGGCAGGACCAGCCGTCCCGTCTGCGGCATCACCACGAGGTTGGCCACGGCCGCGTACAGGATCGCACCCGCCAAGCCGATCACCGCGGCCGGCACCCAGGCGCCGATCAGCTTGGCGGTGATGAGCTCCCGATCGCTCAAGGGGGTCAGCAGCAGCCCTTCGAGGGTGCCGCGCTCCTTCTCGCCGGCCAGCGCGTCTGCGGCGATCACCGTCGCGAACATCACGGGGACGATCAGGATCAGCGGGGCCAGGAGGAAGGTGACCGCCAGCTCCGCGGCCTGCGTGGACGGATCACCGGACAGGCGTGCGCCGGCTTCGGGCGGCAGCGCCTCGAGGAACCGGAACATGTCGCCAGACGAGACGGAACCCAGCAGCACCGGGGCGAGCCCTGCCAAGGCAGGCAGCACCACCAGCAGCATCGCCGGGACGATCAGTGCCGGCAGGACGACCGACCTGGATCCCATCACCACGATGAGGTCGCGGCGCACGACCGCCAAGATCGCCCGCCCGTTCACGGCGAGCCCACCTGCGACGCTTCGGTGCGGCCGCCGATCGGGGTCGAGCCGGCTCCGTGTCGCTGCGCATGGATGGCGAGGTAGACGTCCTCGAGGCTCGGGTCCAGGCGCCTCACCTCGTAGATGGTGGCGCCGTCCGCAGCGAGCTGCGCGACCAGTTCGGGGATGCGGTCCCGAGGCAACCCGGTGGTACGGATGCGGCCGTTGCCATCGCGGTCCACCTCCCGGTGCGAGGCGGCCGCGAGCAGCTCGCTGGCTCGGGGCACGTCCTCGGGAGCGATCTCGAGCAGGACACCCCCGGTGCCGTGGGCCTGGGCCAGCTCGACCGGGCTGCCGTCCGCGACGACCCGGCCCTGTTCCAGGACGATCACCCGGTCACACAGCAGCTCGGCTTCGGCCAGATCGTGGGTACAGAGCACGATCGTGCGGCGGCGGTCCTGGGCGAGCTTCGCGAGCGCACGCCGGACCTGCCGGGCCGCGACGGGATCGAGCGCCGAGGTCGGCTCGTCGAGCAGCAGGACCTCCGGATCCGGGAGTAGCACCCTCGCCAGTGACAGCCGTTGGCGCATGCCGCTCGAGAAGCCCGCGACCTTCTGGTCGGCACGGTCCGCCAGGTCGAACAGCGCCAGGGTGGCGTCGATGCGGGTATCGAGCCCGTCACGTTCGACCCCGAACACGTCGGCGGCGAACCTCAGGTTCTGGCGAGCGGTGAGTCGACCGTCGACGACCAGGGCCGCTGGCAGCACGCCCATCCGCCCCCGGATGCCGGGCCCGTCGGTGACCGGATCGCCGTCACCGACCCGCAACGATCCCGACTCCGGAGCCAGGAGTCCCGCGAGGAGGCGAACGGTGGTGGTCTTGCCGGCACCGTTGTGACCCAGCAGCCCGACGACCTCCCCCGGCCGGACCTCGAGGGACAGGTCCTGCAGTGCGACGACCTGACCGAACCGCTTGTGGATCCGATCGAGCACCAGCAGTGGAGCGCCGGGCGCGGAAGTATGCACACGACCTCCTACCGGGGTGGTGGCCGGACGTGACGGCCGGATGTGGGTGGAAAGGTGCGGTGGAGCAGGAGCACGGGGTCACGCGCGTACCGACAGGGTACGAGCCGCCACGGGAGCCGGAGCGACGAGCGCCCCCGCCACCGCCGGGCCAGGTTGGTCGGCCGCACGGGGTTCGAGATATGCAAGGCTGTCCAAGGGCGACATCGTGCGGGTTCCCGTTCCCCGTCAGGAGGGTGGGGTGGCGCAGGGGCAGGACGCAGGTGACAGCACCCGGCGCTACGGGACGATCGAGGGCGTCTTCGTCCCGACCCTGCTGACGATCCTCGGCGTGATCCTGTTCCTACGAACGGGCTGGCTGGTGGGCAACGCCGGGCTCGCGGGGTCGGTGGGGATCATCCTCCTCGCGTTCATGATCACCGGGTTCACGGCGCTGTCGCTGGCCTCCATCTCGACCAACGTCACACCGGAGGCCGGTGGGGCGTACGCGCTCGTGGCGCGGTCCTTCGGGGTCGAGGCCGGGGGTGCGGTCGGTATGCCCCTGTACCTCTCACAGAGCCTGGTCGTCGTGCTCTACGTGTTCGGGTTCCGCGACGGGTGGCTCGCGATCTTCCCCAGCCATCCGCCGCTCGCCATCGACGTCGCGATGGTCACCCTCCTGGTCACCATCGTGCTGATGAGCACGAAGGCGGCGTTCCGGACCCAGTTCGTGATCCTCGGCATCGTCGCGGTCTCGTTGGGGTCCATGGCGGTCGCGGCCTTCACCGAGCCATGGATCCACACGCCGCCGACCTTCGGGGAGTTCCCTGGCGCCCCCGAGGATGGCTTCCCTGGCACGGATGTGTGGGTCGTGTTCGCGGTGTTCTTCCCCGCGACGACCGGCATCATGGCGGGTCTCAACATGTCCGGGGAACTCCGCGACGCTCGCCGCAGCATCCTGCGGGGAACGCTGGCGGCGGTCGCGGTCAGCCTGGTGATCTACCTCGCGGTGGCCGTCTGGCTCGCCTTCGCGGCGACGACCTCGGAGCTGGCCAGCAACTACTTCGCGATCGTTGACCTCTCCGCCTGGCCCCCGGCGGTGTTGGCCGGGTTGCTGGCGGCGACCTTCTCCTCTGCGCTGGCGTCCCTGGTCGGGGCGCCGCGGATCCTGCAGGCACTGGCGGCGCACCGCGTCACCCCAGCGGCGTCCTGGTTGACCGCCCGGGATGGGCGGGACGAACCACGCCACGCCCTGATCGTCACCATCGTGATCGTTGGAGCCGCGGTCCTGCTGCGGGACCTGAACGCCATCGCCCCCGTGATCACCCTGATCTTCCTCATCACCTACGGCGCCATCAACCTCGCCGTCCTCGCCGAGACCGTCGTCGATCTCCCGAGCTACCGCCCGACCTTCCGCGTGCACTGGATCGTCCCACTGCTGGGAGCGATCGGTTGCATCGGCACCATGTTCGTGATCGACGCGTGGTTCACCCTGATCGCCGTGGTCGCAGGCGGCGCGGTGCTCGCATGGCTCGCACGCCGTGACCTCGCGCGACCGGTCACCGACATCCGCGGCGCGATGCTGGTGGCACTCGCCCAGTGGGCGACGCGGACGGCTCGGCGCACACCCACGTCGGACGAGCGGATCTGGTCACCGCACCTGCTGGTTCCGGTGCGCGATCAGGAGGACCTGGAGCGAGCCAGACGCTGGCTGCCGAGGCTCGCACTGGCGGGCGAGCCCGTCCGGTTGGTCGCCATCGACGCCGACGAGATCGACGGGTCGCTGGACGACGACGTCGTGGCGCTCCGGGAACAGCTGGAGGAGGACGGCCTGGACCCGAGCACGACCCGGGTCGAAGCAGCCCAGGCCGAGCGCGGGCCTGCCGTGGCACTGCTCGCAACCGGCGACGAGGACGATCCGCATGCGGCCAACGTGCTGCTGGCCGGGTTCCCCGAACACCCGGAGCAGGACGCGCCGACACGCCTGCTCCTGCGGCAGGCGTTCGAGATGGACGTCGGTGTGGTGCTGGTCCCACCCGGGCCGCCACGCGTCGCTGCAACGGAGGACCAGGAGGAGGAAGCGGAGGCCGCCGCTCCGGTCATCGCTCTGTGGCTCCGCGGCCAGGGACCGCACTGGTACGTCGGAGACCACCTGCCGCACTCGGACCTCGCTCTGCTTCTGGCGTACCGGCTGGTCCGCTCCTGGGATGCGGAGCTGACACTGGTGACCGCGGTTCGTCGCGCGCAGGACGTCGAGCCTGCGGAGGATTACCTCGGCGAGGTCGCGGAGATCGCGCGTCTACCGGGCCCACCCGAGATCCACGTCATCGAACACCCCTTCTCGCAGGCGCTCGAGCACGCTCCGCCAGCGAGCCTGCACGTGCTCGCGCTGTCGACGCAGGTCGACTTCCACTGGCTCCGCGAGATCCGCGAACACCTGGATGCGCCGTGCCTGTTCGTCCGGGACTCCGGGATCGAGAACGCCTTCGCCTGAGCCGGACACGGCGGCCTGGAAGCGACCGGGCAACCGGTCGGTGTTGACACCTGGCGCGTCCTGCCGGATGATACGGTCATCATGATGACTTCCTCGCCCTCCTCCCCGGTCGTCCGTGACCGGCGTACGGCGATCCCGCTGTACGCGCAGCTGCGGGAGACCCTGCGGCGTGACATCCGTGAACGGGGCCTGCGCCCGGGCGATCGTCTCCCGACCGAGGCCCAGCTCGAAGCCCAGTACGGGGTCTCCCGGGCGACGATCCGTCAGGCGGTCGGCGACCTCGAGCTCGAAGGCGTGCTCCGCCGCGTGCAGGGCAAGGGCACCTTCGTCGCCACGCCGAAGATCCAGCACGTCCCGGTGCTGACCTCGTTCTCCGAGCTGCTGCGCAGCCAGGGCTACGAGCCCTCCCACCGGCTGCTGGAGTCCACGGTCGTCGGCGCCCCCGACGAGGTCGCCCAGGACCTGGCCATCGAGGTGGACGAGCCGTGTCGCTACCTGTGGCGGTTGTTCGCCGCCGACGGAGAACCCGTCGGGATCTCCCAGACGTGGCTGCCGTTGTCGGTGATCGGCGACGCGGATGAGCGCATCGAGCATGGCGCCGCGCAGGACCGGTCCCTGTACGAGCTGCTCGACGAAGGGCCCGACGGTCCCCTGCTCCACCACGCCACGGAGACCATCAACCCCTCGCCCGCGGGTCCATCGGAGGCCGAACTGCTCGGCTGCGAGGTCGGTACCCCCCTGCTGCTGATCCACCGGTCGACGTTCACCGCCGACGACCGCCCGCTCGAGTGGACCCGGCTGGTGTTCGTGCCCGGCCGTTACGAGTACCGCGTCGAGCTGCGCACCCCGGACGATGGTGGGTCGACACACGGAGGCCCGGCATGAGCGCCCCCGAGCCCTCCATCGACGAGATCCGCGCCGCGGTCGCGCAGGTCGTCGGTCAGCTCACCGACGGCGCACCACGGGCGAGTGCCGCCCACGGACCGCACGACGGCGCCGAGCCATCGGCGACAGGTGACGGCGAGGCTGGGCAGTCGTGGCCCCTGACCTCGCTCGCGATCGGCGCCGACCACGGCGGCTATGCCCTGAAAGAGACGCTGGCTGCCGACCTTCGCGACCGCGGGCTCACCGTGCGCGACTGCGGCACCCGCAGCACCGAGTCGGTCGATTACCCCGACCTCGCCCACGCGGTCGCGCAGCTGGTCTCCGCCGGCGAGGTGCAGGTCGGCATCGTGATCGACGGTGCCGGCATCGGCTCCGCGATGGCGGCCAACAAGGTGCCGGGGGTCCGGGCGGCGACCTGCTGGGACGTCTCCTCGGCCCGCAACAGCCGCGAACACAACTACGCCAACGTCCTGTCGATCGGGGCGGGCCTGCTCGGCGAGAACCTCGCCCGTGAGGTCGTCGACGCCTGGCTCACCACCCCGACCGGCGCCGCCCGACACGGCCGTCGCGTGACCAAGATCATGCAGATCGAACAGCGTTACGGAACGGGACGCACGTGACCAACGACCAACTGATCGAGGCGATCACCCAGGAGGTGCTGCGCGCCCTGGGCCGCGAGGGCGAGGCCGAGGGCTGCGCCGACTGCAACGGCACCTGCGCGTCCAGCTGCTCGGACAAGGTGCGCCGCTTCGTCGACACCGGCACGCACCGGGTCGGCTTCACCGGCAACGGTTCCCAGGTCCCCCACGACCTCGCCGCCTACATCGACCACACGCTGCTGCGCCCTGACGCGACCGCCACCGACATCGACACGCTGTGCGACGAAGCGCGTCAGTACGGCTTCGCATCGGTCTGCGTCAACTCCTACTGGGTCAAGCGCGCCGCGACCCGGCTGCGCGGCAGCGACGTGATGGTCGCCTCGGTGATCGGCTTCCCCTTCGGCGCCGCGCCGCCCGAGATCAAGGCCATGGAGGCACGGCGCGCGATCCGCGACGGTGCCCGCGAACTCGACATGGTGATCAACATCGGCGCGCTCAAGAGCGGCGACCACGAGGTGGTCCGCCAGGACGTCGGCAAGGTCGCCGAAGCCTGCCGCGAGGCCGGGGCGCGGTTGAAGGTCATCATCGAGACCGCCTTCCTCGAGGATGAGGAGAAGGTCATCGCCTCCTACATCGCGAAGCAGGCCAAGGCCCACTTCGTCAAGACCTCCACCGGCTACGGCCCCGGTGGCGCCACGGTCCACGACGTGCTGCTGATGCGCGAGACCGTCGGTCCCGACATGGGGGTCAAGGCCTCCGGCGGGATCCGGACCCGCGAGGACCTGCAGGACATGGTCGCCGCCGGCGCGACCCGGATCGGGGCTTCCGCGGGGGTGGCGATCGTCTCCGGCGGCAGCACCGACAGCGACTACTGATCAGCCACCACACCGACGACCACAGCAAGGAGCACGCATGGCAGACGGGATCGAGCTACGTGCGTACTGCTACCTGGACAACCTCCAGCCGCAGTACGCCGCGTTCCTGGGCACGGTCGCACAGGGGTTCCTGCCCCTGGCCGGCGACGCCTCGCTGTACGTCGAGGTGGCCCCGGGCATCGAGATCAACCGGCTCACCGACGTCGCCTTGAAGGCGGTGGACGTCAAGCCGGGGATGCAGGTCGTCGAGCGGGTCTTCGGGCT
>PWTE01000095.1 GCA_003563915.1 Nitriliruptoraceae bacterium | reverse complement strand
CGTCCATCCTGGTGGCACGGATCCAGCGGCAGGCCGGGATCACGCGGGGATCGTCCTCCTCGGCGAGCCGTGCTCCTCGACCGTCGGCCTCCGCGTCGACGACCATGGTCCGGAACTTGACCATGTGGAAGATCTCGCTGCGGGCGCCGACCCGTGGCTGCCAGTAGAGGAGGGGACGCCCGGCGACGATCAGTTGGTACAGCGCGATCACCAGCAGCAGCGGGACCACCACCGGGGCCGAGACGAGCAGGAGCGAGAGGTCGAGCAGGCGCTTGAAACGGGCGCGTGATCGCGGCAGGGTCTGCGCCCGGAGCAGCACGAAGGGCAGACCACCCACCTCACGGATCCGTTCGAGCCCGTACAGGGTCTCGCGCGCCGTGACCCTCAGCAGCACCGGGACCCCCAGCCGCTCGAACCATCGGACCTGTTCGGGGTAGAGCTCGTCCACCCATCCGCCGGAGACCACGACGACGTCGGTGGCTGTGGCGGCCTCGACGACCTCCCTGAGCTCCGAACGGTTCGAGACCTCGGCGACGACCTGCGCGCGTCCCCGGTCCACGTCGAGGTGGCGGCGCGCCACCTCGACGTCCTCGGGGTCACCGGCGAGCACCACCCTCGGCGGCCCCTCCCGTCGCGTGCGTAGGACGTGGGCCAACCGGCGGTTGCCCGCGACGCCCAAGGCGCCGAGGACGATCAGGACCACGAGGTTGGGGATCGGCAACGCCAGCGCCACCCCGGTGGTGAAGCCGAACTCCTGGGCGAGGCCCGGGATCGCGAGCCGGAGCAGCGCCACCACCCCGCCTGCGACCAGCGTCTGCCGAGCGACGCGGGGCAACACCGGCGGTGCACCGAGCCGGGGCTCCCGTTCGTAGAGGCCGGCCAGGTACAGGCTCGCCAGGAACACCGCGAGGGCGAGCACGAAGGAGGCGTGGTAGGCCGTCAGGCTGTAGGTCGGCCAGTCGAAGCCGAAGCGCAGGACCATCGTCCCCATCAGGATCGCCAGCAGGACGACCACGTCGGCGATCATCAGCAGGCGGAAGCCGCGCCGGTTGAGCCGGCGGAGCAGCGGCTCCGCGAGCGATGCCGGGCCTCTGCCTGCGGGCTCCACCGGTGGCCTCGCACCGTGGTCCGGGAGCGGGTCGGCGCGCGGTTCAGGTTCAGCCATCAGCGCGCACGCCTCGTCGCCAGCCTCCGTACGGTCGCGGCAGCCTACCGGTCGGTGCGCTCAACCTCGGTGCTCCCCTCGTGGCGGGCCGAGCAGGAACCCGACGCCCCAGGCCAGGTGCATCGCCGCGAAAGCGACCACCGTCGCCGGGACCAGCCAGAGCGTCGGGACCGCGACCACGGCGGCCAGGATCAGCCCGGCGACGTAGACCGCGGCCGTCAGTCCGAGGGGGATCGCCGACCCCACGGCGATCGACACGACGCAGGCCGCAGCGAGGGCCGCCAGCAGCAGCGGCGGGGCGAGCTGCCGTGGTGCGATCGACCCTGGGTGGGTCCGAACGGTCAGGCGACGCCACCGCCCATACTGCAGGTACTGGGACGCCAGGCCCCGGATCGTCGCTCGCGGGCGGTACGCCACCGACAGCTTGGGCTCGAACCACACCACGAAGCCGGCACGGCGCAGGCGCAGGTTGAGCTCCGCGTCCTGGTTGCGTTCGAACCGCGGGTCGAACCCGCCGACCGCGTCCAGCGCGGTCCTCCGGAAGACGCCGAGGTAGACCGTGTCCACCGGACCTTCGGCTCCGCCGACGCGGTAGGTCGCCCCACCGGCGCCCACGGGTGACCGCATCGCCGCGGCCACCGCCCGGGCGAAGCCGCGCTCGGCGGTGGGGACCTGCGAACCACCCACGTTCGCGGCACCGGTCTCGGCCAGCGTCGCCACCGCCGTCGAGACGTAGCCGTCGGGCAGCTCGGCGTGGGCGTCGAGCCGCACCACGACCTCGCCGCGGCTGGCGGCGATCGCCAGGTTCAGGGCGTCGGGTGTCCGCCCGGTCGGGTTCTCGATCACCCGCACCCGTGGGTCACGGGCGGCGACCGCCTCGGCAGCCTCGCGCGTCGGGGCATCCGCAGCAGCGACCACCACCTCGGCCACGCCGTCCTGATCCAGCGCGGACGCGAGGGCCCGGCCGACGACATCCGCTGCGTCACGGGCAGGCACGACCACGCTGACCTCCGCATCGGTGTCCAGCGTGGGGAGCGGATCGGTGTCCCGGTCCGATCCGTCCCCTCCTCCCTCCCCTCGTCCTCTCCCTCGTTCGGGGTGCTCCGGCGGGACGGTCACCTCGGCTCCCCCGGCTGCACGAGACCGGCGAGCTCCTCGAGGTGCGCGACGAACCGCGCACCTGACCGGTTCCAGTTCAGCTCGTCGCGCACCAACGCGTAGCCGCGTTCCGCGGTCGCTCGCCGCTCATCGTGCGCCGTCGCGAGGTGGCGCACCGCCGCCTCGACCGCATCATCATCACCCACGGGGACCACGACCCCGACCCCGTGGGTCCGGACGAACGCCCCGGTCACGGGCAGGTCGGTCGTGACGACCGGGACCCGCCGGGACAGGTACTCGAGCACCTTGGTCTGCAGCGACCCGGCATGGTTGGGCTGTGGGTGGATCAGCGACAGTCCTGCTGCCGCGCCCTCGATGAGCTCGAGCGCGCGCTCGTTGGGCACGAAGCCGTGCCAGTGCAGCTCCCCGCGCTCGTGTGCCGTCGCGACCTGCTGGTGGACGTCGCGATCCGCCTCACCGATCAGCTCCACACGCAGGGGGTCGTGGCGCAGCCGGCGTGCCAGCTCCAGTACCTCGAGGGCTCCCCGTGAGCGTGCGATCCTCCCGACGTAGACGATCCGGTCCGACCCTGGTGGGGGTGGCTCCTCGTCGGGCAGCCAGGGGTGGTTGGGCACGACCGGATGGGCGCGGGAGAAGCGGTCGACGTAGGACGCCTCGGCCAGCGTCAGGTGGCAGCGTTGCTCGGCCCAAGCCTCCAGGCGGGCTGCGAACCACCTCGCGAGCGGCCGGACCGGACGTGGCACCCAGGGCCGATCGATCAGCGATGCAGGCGTGTCCTCGTGGACGTCCCAGACGACCGGGACACGGTGGCGCCGTGGTGGGAGTGCCAACAGCAGCTCGGGATC
Organism: Nitriliruptoraceae bacterium; assembly: GCA_003563915.1. Classification (GTDB taxonomy): domain Bacteria; phylum Actinomycetota; class Nitriliruptoria; order Nitriliruptorales; family Nitriliruptoraceae; genus CSSed11-175R1. The sequence continues at coordinate 101 of PWTE01000095.1, read as the reverse complement.
GTGGACCAGGACCAGGTCGTGGGCGCCGGCAGCCACGCGGAGGAGCCGACGTGCGGCGCGGATCGCCCTCCACCGCCGCCGACCGACCGACCGAGGCAGGT
>PWTE01000265.1 GCA_003563915.1 Nitriliruptoraceae bacterium | reverse complement strand
CGGCCCCTGTGTCCTGGGCCGCCGATGGGGGGTTGCTCGAGATGAGAGACGGTCTCTACTACTGGGACTACCTGCAGCTCGACGACGTGCTCAGCGCGCAGGAGCTGGAGAGCGCGCGGGAGGGCGATCCCGCGCACGACGAGATGCTGTTCATCGTGGTGCACCAGGCCTACGAGCTGTGGTTCAAGCAGATCCTCTGGGAGCTGGATGCGGTCAACGCCACGATGGCGCAGCCCCGTATCGCTGAGCGCGAGCTGTCGCAGCTGGTCCAGCGGCTGGAGCGCATCACCGAGATCCAGCGGGTGATGCTGGCGCAGCTGCCGGTGCTCGAGACGATGACCCCGCTGGACTTCCTCGACTTCCGGGAGCACCTGGTTCCCGCGTCCGGGTTCCAGAGCGTGCAGTTCCGCCTGATCGAGAACAAGCTCGGGGTCGACCCGGACCGCCGGCCGCTGATCAACCAGCAGCCCTACACCGCGGTCCTGCGGGACGAGCATCGCGAACTGATCCAGACGGCGTCGCAGGAGCCGTCCCTGCTGTCCCACGTCGAGGAGTGGCTCGAGCGCACCCCCTTCGTCCACTGGGGCAGCTTCGACTTCTGGGAGGAGTACCGCGCCTGCGTGCAGGCGATGCTCGACCGGGAGGAGCGCATCATCCGCGAGGATGCCCGCCTGGACGAGGAGGGCCGCGCCGAGCAGATGGCTGCCCACGAAGCCACCGTCGCCACCTTCCGGACGGTCTTCGATCGCGACCGCTACGAGGAGCTGCGCGAGAAGGGTGATCGCCAGCTCACCCATGACGCCTTCGTGGCCGCGTTGCTGATCACCTTGTACCGGGACGAACCGGCGTTCCAGATGCCCCACCGTCTCCTGACCGCGCTGGTCGATATCGACGAGGGGTTCACGGCGTGGCGGCAGCGTCATGCGCTGATGGTGCACCGGATGATCGGCTCGAAGATCGGGACCGGCGGCACCTCCGGGCACCGCTACCTGCGTCAGTCGGCGGAACGCAACAAGGTCTTCCGCGACCTGTACGACCTGGCGACCTACTGCATCCCGCGCAACGAACTGCCGGAGCTCCCGCCCGAGGTGGCCAGCCAGCTCGGCTTCCGCTTCCATGCTGGCCCGGACGACGTCCAGCAGCGAGCAACGGGGGCATCCGACCGATGAGTGCGTCCTTCGACACCGCGGTGGTCCGCCGGGCCTTCGCGCGGTTCCTGGACCACGACCCGGATCGTCTCCACGTCGCGGCGCACAGCCACCACCCGTGGCCCGACGTGACCTACCACGCCCACGAGCAGGCCTGGGTTGACGCCGCTGCCCGGCACGACCACAAGTGGGACCACATCTTCGGCACGGTGCTGCCCGAGTTCCAGGGGCACGTCGCGCGGCGGCTGGGGCTGCCGGACCCCGGCACGATCGCGATCGCCCCCAACACCCACGAGCTGGTCGTCCGGGGGCTGTCGTGCCTGACCGTCCCCCTCGATTCGATGCCGGTGCGGGTCCTGACCACCGACGCGGAGTTCCACAGCTTCGCGCGCCAGGCAGCCCGGCTGGAGGAGGTCGGCCTGCTGGACGTCGACCGGGTCGCCGCCCAGCCGTTCGACACCTTCCTCGAGCGCTTCGAGACTTCCCTCGACCGCAACGGCTACGACCTGGTGTACGTCAGCCAGGTGCACTTCGACTCCGGCTACGTCGTCCCGGACCTCGTCGGACTCGTCGAGGCCGTCGAGGACGACGACACCTACATCGTGATCGACGGCTACCACGGCTACCTCGCGCTGCCCACCGATCTGCGCCGGATCGCCGACCGGGCCTTCTACACCAGCGGGGGCTACAAGTACGCGATGGCCGGCGAGGGCTCCGCCTTCCTGCACTGCCCACCGGACTACGGGCGACGTCCGGCTTTCACGGGGTGGTACGCCGGGTTCTCGTCGCTGGCCGACGCGAGCGGCGAGCAGGTCGCGTACGGCATCGATGGCTCCCGCTTCCTGGGTGCCACCTTCGACCCCTCGGGGCTGTACCGCGCCAACGCCGTCCACCGCTGGCTGGACGCGGTCGGGTTGGACGCCGCGACGATCCACGCACACGTCCGCGACCTGCAACGACGGTTCGTCGCGATGGCGGAGGGTCGCTCCGCGCGAGAGGAGTTGGTCGCGGGGCTCCTCCCCGTCGACGTGACCACCGAACGGGGCAACTTCCTGACCTTCGTGACCGACCGCGCGGCCGAGCTCGAGGAAGCGCTCGCGAAACGCAACGTCATCGTCGACCACCGCCGCGACCGGTTGCGGTTCGGGTTCGGGATCTACCACCAGCCGCGCGACCTCGAGGTCCTCTGGCAGCGGTTGGACGACGTCCTCGGCACCTGACCGAGGGGCCGTTGCCTCCGGATCGACCCTGCTGGCCCCTCCCGCGGCGCCAGCTTGTGTTGATCCACGGCAACTATCTGCCCTGGATCAACACAACCTGGGGTTGAGGCCGTCGGCGGCCAGGTACTCAATGGCCGAGCAGCCCATCGAGCCAGGCGGTCAGCGCCGGCATGGCGGGTCCGTCGGGGTCGATGACGTCGAGGTGGCTCGTGTCGACCTCGGCGTGCTCGACGGTGTCCCCGGCCGCGCGGGCCGCGGTGACGAACGCGCGGGTCTGGGTGACCGGGACCAGTCGATCGTCCGGGCCGTGGAGCGCCAGGAGCGGCACGCCGACCGGCAGCCGCCGCACCGGCGATGCGACGGCGTAGCGCTCAGGCACCTCGTCGGGGCCACCTCCCAGGAAGCGGACCGTGGCCCCATCGCCCAACCCCTCGTCGGCCGCAGCGTGCAGGTCGAACAGGCCCGCCAGGGCCACCACCCCCGTCGGCCGGAGCCGTGGGACCACGCCTGGCACCTCGGCACCTGGTCCATCGCCACGGCGTTCCAGGGCGGTCGCCGCGGCGCGGGTGGCCGAGTAGAGGGCCAGCTGCGCGCCGGCCGAGTGGCCGACGGCGACGACCGGGCCCGCGCCGCGCAGGGGCAGGTCGGCGACGGCGTCCAGCGCAGCGCAGGCGTCGGCGAGCGTCGCCGGCCACCCACCTCCCGACGGCCCGGTGCGGCGGTAGCCGACGTTGACCGTCGACCAGCCGTGGAGGGTCAGCGCGATCGCCAGCCGGTCGAGCTGGTCCCGCTCCCACGTGTCCAGCCAGAACCCGCCGTGGAACAGCACCGCGGTTCCGGCCCCACCAGAGGGCGGGTCCGCCGACCAGCGGACCTCCAGGACCTGGTCGGGATGGGGGCCGTAGGCATGCTGGTGGGGCGGATGCGCGCCGGCCACGACCACATCCAACGCGGCGCGCAGCCCGCGCCGTCCGCGGCCGTGCAGCACCCGGTCGCAGGCCGCGTGGACCACGTCACGGGTGGTGAGCGGTTCCGCATCGACGTGGAGCACCGGCACCGGGACACGCGCGACCGCCGCGGCCAGCTCCTCGGAGCTGGCCGCGGCCCCACTCGCCAGGACGACCGCGCCGGCCGTGCCCACCTCCTGCTCCAGGCGTCGGCGCGCCGCGGTCACGTCGTCCGCGTCGTGCCAGTGAAGGGTCAGGCCACGTCGCTGCGCGTGGCGGAGTGCTACCTCGCTGCTGCCTTCAGGCAGAGCACCGGCGAGGGCCAGCACCCGGACCTCGGTGCGCGCACTGCACACGTCGCCCCTCCCTTGCAACATCGTGACGGCCGTCAGCTTCGCGGAGTAGCCTACGCGTGACGCCGCGGAGCGGTGGGTGGCCGGCGGGAGTCCGGTGGCCTGCGGAGCCCCTCCCGGCGCGACCGCCGAGACGACCCTGGGAGTGCGTGATGACCGAGCCGACCAAGATCCTGCTCGACGAGGACGAGATCCCCACCCACTGGTACAACGTGATCGCGGACCTCCCCGAGCCACCACCACCGGTCCTGCACCCGGGGACCCACGAGCCGGTCGGCCCCGACGACCTGGCGCCGCTGTTCCCGATGGACCTCATCATGCAGGAGGTCTCGGGTGACCGGTTCATCGAGATCCCCGAGGAGGTGCGGGAGGTCTACCGCATCTGGCGACCCAGCCCGCTCTACCGGGCGCACCGGCTGGAGAAGGCGCTCGGGACCCCGGCGAAGATCTACTACAAGTACGAGGGCGTCTCGCCCGCCGGGAGCCACAAGCCCAACACGGCGGTCCCGCAGGCGTTCTACAACGCCAAGGCCGGCGTGAAGCGGCTCACCACGGAGACGGGGGCGGGCCAGTGGGGCTCGGCGCTGTCGTTCGCCTGTGCCCAGTTCGGCCTGCAGTGCGAGGTGTGGCAGGTCGCCGCGTCCTTCCAGCAGAAGCCGTACCGCAGGTCGATGATCGAGGCGTGGGGTGCGACGATCCACTCGAGCCCCTCGGAGCTCACGGAGGCCGGCCGCGCGATCCTGGCGCAGGACCCGGACTCGCCGGGCAGCCTGGGCATCGCGATCTCCGAGGCCGTCGAGGCCGCGGTCCAGGACGAGGACACCAAGTACGCGCTCGGCAGCGTGCTCAACCACGTCCTGCTGCACCAGACCGTGATCGGCGAGGAAGCCCTGAAGCAGTTCGCGAAGGTGGACGCGACACCCGACGTCATCGTCGGTTGCACCGGTGGAGGATCGAACTTCGCCGGCCTGTTCTTCCCGTTCCTGCGGGAGAAGCTGGCCGGCAAGATGGATCCACGCATCGTGGCCGTGGAACCGTCGGCGTGTCCGAGCCTCACGAAGGGCGAGTACCGCTACGACTTCGGCGACACCGCCGGCATGACCCCGCTGGTCAAGATGCACACGCTGGGGCACGACTTCGTGCCGGAGCCGATCCACGCGGGCGGTCTGCGCTACCACGGCATGGCCCCGCTGATCTCCCACATGTACGAGCTGGGGCTGTTCGAGGCGACCGCGATCAACCAGACCGAGTGCTTCGACCAGGCGGTCCGCTTCGCACGCAGCGAAGGGATCATCCCGGCCCCCGAGCCGACCCACGCGATCGCCCAGACGGTCCGCGAAGCCATGGCCTGCAAGGAGTCCGGCGAGGAGAAGGTGATCCTCACCGCCCTGTGTGGGCACGGCCACTTCGACATGGCCGCCTACGACGCGTACTTCCGCGGGGAGCTCACCGACTTCGAGTACCCCGAGGAGAAGGTGCGCGAAGCGATGGCGCGGGTGCCGGTCATCGCCGGCTGACGCCGACCACGGTCACGAGGGGGTCGCCACGGCGACCCCCTCGTCGTGGAGCCAGTGCCGGAGCCGGGAGACACCGGTGAAGTGGTGGGCCCGCAGGCCGACCGCCCGGGCGCCCTCGACGTTGCCCTCCCGGTCGTCGACGAAGAGCGTCTCCTCGACCCGGGCTCCGACCCGAACGAGCAGGGCCTCGAAGAAGGCCGGTTCGGGCTTCCGGACACCGAGGTGGCACGAGGCCAGGACCTGGGAGAAGTGCGCGGCCAGGAACCGGTCGGCCAGCTCCTCGATCCAGACCGGGTAGTTGGACGCCGTGACGAGTCGCAGTTCGCCGTCCAACTCATCGAGCAGCTCGGGGATGCCGTCGACCCAGTCGATGCGCTCTCGGCGGACCCGGTGGAACGCCTCCGGGTCGACGGTGAGCCCGAGCTCGCGGTGACGCTGCCAGTACGCGGTCTCGTCGATCTCACCGCGCTCGAAGGCGGGGTACAGGTCGGGGTCGCGCCGGGCGAAGAACTCCCGCGGTGACAGGTCGGTGGCCGCCCGGAGCGCCTCACGGAAGGGGTCCACCAGGAGGGTGTCCATGACGTCGAAGGCGACGACACGCACCGGGGGTGTGGTCACGGACGCAGCTCCTCGGGGGCGGGGCCAGCTACCGTGCCACCGTAACCTTCGGAGGGACCATGGACGTACGCCGCCACCTCGCTCACGACCTCGACGACCGGCGCGACGAGCTGATCGCGCTGTCCCACGCGGTCCACGGCGATGCGGAGATCGCCTTCGAGGAGCACCGGTCCTCGCAGCGGGTGGCTACGGCGCTGGAGGCAGGCGGCTTCGAGGTGGAGCACGGGGTAGCGGACCTGCCGACGGCGTTCGTCGCGCGCGCCGGGTCGGGGCCGCTGCACCTCGGCATCTGCGCCGAGTACGACGCGCTGCCCGGCATCGGCCACGCCTGCGGGCACAACATCATCGCCGCCGCCGCGGTCGGAGCCGGCCTGGCGCTGGCCACGGTCGCCGACGAGCTGGGGCTGACCGTCACCGTGCTCGGCACACCCGCCGAGGAGGGCGGCGGCGGCAAGATCTTCATGTTGGAAGGTGGCGCCTTCGACGGGCTCCACGCCGCGATGATGGTGCATCCCTCTCCGATCGAGGCGGCCACGTTCCCGTGCCTGGCGGTCCAACATGTCGACGTCACCTACGAGGGGCGCTCGGCCCATGCCTCGGCCTACCCCCAGCGGGGCATCAACGCCGCGGACGCGTTGACCGTCGCGCAGGTCGCGGTCGGTCTGCTGCGCCAGCACATCCACGCGACCGACCGCATCCACGGGATCGTCACCGACGGCGGCGACGCCCCGAACATCATCCCGGAGCGCACCGCCGGGGACTGGAGCGTGCGCAGCGCCACCCTGGCCGAGCTGCAGCAGGAGCTCCTCCCCCGCGTGCGCCAGTGCTTCGAGGCCGGCGCGATGGCGACCGGCGCGAAGCTGACCTTCGACACCAGCAAGCCGGCCTACTCCGAGTTCCACCACGACGACGAACTGGTCGCGCTCTGGGAGCAGGAGGCCACGCCGCTCGGGCGGGCACCGGAGGGTGCGCTGGATGACCAGCTCGCCGGGTCGACCGACATGGCGAACGTGTCCTTGGCGATGCCGGCGATCCACCCGATGCTGAAGCTGGACACCGATGCGGTCAACCACCAGCCGGCCTTCACCGCCGCCTGCATCACCACCGACGCGGACCGCGCGGTCTACGACGGCGCGCTGGGGATGGCCCGCACCGCCGTCGCGATCACCGAGTCCGCCGACCTCCTGGAACGGTTGACGTCGCGAGCGTTCCGCGCGGGTAGCGCCTGACGACGTTTGCACGGATCATCCGGCTCACAGGCTGACCTCGAGCCCCGCCAGACGGACCGCGGCCACCTCGGGGAGGGCGACTCCGAGGAAGCGCTGCCCGAGCTCTCGGAACCGGACCGGATCCCCCGTGGTGAGCAGTCGCATCTGCCCACCGCTCTCCCGGTCCTGGAGCCAGCCCATGCGTAGTAGCAGGTCACGGACCTCGAAGGCGGTCTCGTCCGCGCTGGAGACCAGCGTCACCCCGCGGCCCACGACCTCGGAGATCACGCGGGCGAGCAGCGGGAAGTGGGTGCAGCCGAGCACCAGCGTGTCCGTCCTCGAGGTGAGCATCGGCGCGAGCCGTTCCCGGACCACCGGCAGGGTCTCCGGCGCGTCGGTGAGACCCCGCTCGACCAGTTCCACGAGGCCAGGACACGCGAGGGTCGTCAGCCGGAGCTCGAGGTCGAGGTCGGCCGCGGTGGTCTCGTAGATACGGCTGCGCACGGTCATCGTGGTGCCGAGCACGACGACGCCTCCCGTCCGGGTCACGCTCGCTGCCGCCCGGAGCCCAGGACCGACCACCCCGATCACCGGGATCGGGATCTCCTCGCGCAGCACGTCCAACGCCGCCGCGGTCGCGGAATTGCAGGCCACGACCAGCACCTTGACGTCCCGTCGGAGGAGTTCCGCCGCGATCGCGCGGGAGAAGCGCTGCAGTTCCTCGACGGTCCGATCTCCGTAGGGATAGCGAGCGGTGTCGCCGAGGTAGATCACGTCCTCACCGGGCAGCAGATCGACCAGTGAGTGCAGGACGGTCAGGCCGCCCAGCCCGCTGTCGAACATGCCGATCGGCCGCGCTCTCACCAACGGTCCTCCCGCCACCCGCCGTACGTGCTTCCGGCCGCACGATACTGCTCACGACCGACGTCCGGAGGTGGCACATCTGGCCGGTCGGACTACCGTCCGCACCGCGACGATCTGGAGGAGACGAGGTGGAACGACCGCGGTGCGTGGTACTTCCCGAAGGTCGCGGTGAACGACTCGGGCGGGCCGTCGAGGACGGCGGCGGGCAGCTCGTCGCGCCCGACCAGGCCGAAGCGGTCATCTGGGCAGACCCTGGGGATCCCGCCGGACTGAAGCAGGTGCTGGCGACCCATCCCGGCATCCGCTGGGTCCAACTACCCTTCGCTGGGATCGAGCCCTTCGTCGAGCTGCTCGACGACGACCGCACCTGGACCTGCGGCAAGGGCGTCTACGCCGAGCCGGTCGCCGAGCACGCCCTGATGCTCGCCCTGGCGGGACTGCGTGGGGGGGTCCGCTACGCCCGGGAGAACGCCTGGTCCGAGCCCCACGGCATCAACCTCCTGAACGCCCGCGTCACGATCGTCGGGGGCGGGGAGATCACCCGGTCCCTGGTCCGCCTGCTGCGCCCCTTCGCGCCCTACCTCACGGTGGTCCGCAACCGTCCGGAACCGCTCGACGGGGTCGCGCAGATCCTGCCCTCCTCCCGGCTCGTCGAAGCGGTCAGCGACGCGGACGTCGTCTTCCTGGCGTTGGCCCTGACCCCCGAGACCGAGGGGATCGTCGACGCCGAGGTGCTGGCCGCCATGCCGGAGCACGCGTGGCTGGTCAACGTCGCACGGGGCAAGCACGTGGACACGGACGCGCTGATCCGGGCCCTCACCGACGGGACGATCGGCGGTGCCGCGCTGGACGTCACCGATCCGGAACCGCTTCCCGAGGACCACCCTCTCTGGCAGCTGCCGAACGTGCTCATCACCCCACATGTCGGCAACACCCCCGAGATGGGTGCTCCGCTCCTGGCGGCCCGGGTCCGCGAGAACGTCACGCGCTACGCGAAGGGCGAGGAACTGCTCGGTCCCGTGTACGTCGACCTCGGCTACTGAGGAGTCCCCGATGTCCGATGACGAACTCGAACGTCGCGTCCTCGACGTCGTCGCAGCCACCGGCGAGCCCTTCGAGGAGATCCGCATCGACCCGGCGCTCGCGGACACGGCGGAGTTCTGCGCCCACTACGGCTACCCGCTGGAGATCTCGGGGAACTGCATCCTGGTGGCCTCCCGCGACGAGGACCCCGTCATGGCCGCCTGCGTGGTGCTCGCGACCACCAAGCTGGACGTCAACAAGCGGGTCCGCAAGAAGCTCGGGGTCCGCAAACTGTCCTTCGCCCCGGCGGACCTCACCCGTCAGGTCACGGGCATGGAGATCGGCGGGGTGACCCCGTTCGCGCTCACCAACGTCCAACCGACCCGCTATGTCGACGGCGTGGCGCAGCGTCCCGAGCCGGGGACGATGCCGCTGTGGGTCGACTCCCGAGTCGCGGACCTGGACCGCGTGATCGTCGGGGGCGGGTCTCGTCGCCTGAAGATCTCGACGACCCCGGCCGCCCTGATCGCAGCGGGCGGCGAGTTCATCGACGATCTCGCTGTCCCGCTCGATGCCTGACGGCAGGTGACCAACGCGCTCACGAACCGCGAGATCGCAGCCCTGATCTGGCTCGCGATCTTCTTCGGCGCGTCCATGCTTCGCCCCTCTGTCCGGTCGTCGTTCCGAGGCGTGCTCCGAGCGGCAGGCCACCCCGCGATCATCGTGTCCCTCGTGGGTCTGCTGTTCTGGGTCGGCTTGATCGTGTTCTTCGGCTTCGAGGCCGGGCTGTGGTCGCCCGACATGACCAAGCACACGCTGATCTGGCTCTTGGGTCCTGCGCTCGTCATGGTCGGGAACATGGCCAACGCTTGGGAGGAGGAGCGCTTCTTCCGCAGCACGGTGAAGGGGACGGTTGCTGCCTCGGCAGTGCTGGCCGTGGTGGTGAACTTCTGCATTCTGAGCCTGCCCGCGGAACTCGTCCTACAGCCCGTCCTCGCACTCCTGGTGATGGCTGAGATCGTCGCCGCCTCCCGCGACGAGTTCCGACAGAGCAAGCGGTTGATCGACGTTCTCCTCGGGCTTGCAGGCTTCGCCCTTCTCGCCTGCGGGGTGACCCGCCTCATTCGCGGCTCGATGGCCGAGGGGATCTCAACGGCGGCCGGGGAACTCCTGCTCCCCGCTGCGCTCACCGTGGCGGTGTTGCCCTTCGTCTTCGCGCTGGCGTTGTACGCGGCCTACGAGTCCACCTTCGCGCGAGTTCGGATCATGACCCGCAACGACACGACGACCTGGCAAGCGGTACGCGGGCGACTCGCCATCATCGCCGCCCTGCACTTCCGCGTGCGTGATGTTGGCAGGCTGAGCATCGCGGTTGCTCGGGATGCTGCCAACGCCGACAACTTTGCTGAGGCGTGGCGTGCCGTGAGGACAGCCCGGACGAGTTGAGATCCGCGCCCTCGGGTGACGCGAGCCGCCCCGGATGGGAGTCCGGGGCGGCCGTGGTGCGGAGCGTGCCCGGCGGAGCCGGTCCAACGGCATCCGGGCACGTGGTGAGGCTACCGAGGGCGCGCAAGGGCGGGGTAGGCCTACCCCTCGGGTGGGGCGTCCGAGCCGCCTGCGCGACCTCGCGGCGTCTCCCGGAGCATCGCGTCCAGTGTGGACACTTCGTGGTCGGTGAGGAGCGCCGCGAGATCCTTCGCCACGTTCGCCGCAGCGCGGCGGGTGGCGAGGTCGTCGGGGCTGCGCCGGTCGGGATCCCCGTCGGTCAGGAGCACGAGGAGCGCGGCGACGTCGAGCGCCCGGCGGACCGTGCGGGCCTCGATCTCGATCGTGCCGGGGAGCACGGGGTCCACGGTCACTCCGCGCCGACGGCTCGGGCGATCCGGTCCACGAGGTCTGCCCGCGTCTGCTCGACGTCGATGCCACGGGCGGCGGCGTCCGCGAGGACCAACGCCTCGGCCTCGTGGTCGCGGGGCGGGATCTCGACGTCCTCGCCCCGTTGCTGGCGGAGGGTGGCGAGGGTGCGGGCGAGGACGGCCTCGCGGGCCGCGGCGACGGCGTGTGGGGCGGGGGCCAGCCCGTCGGGTCGGAGGTGGGTGGCGCGGCGGCGGCGGGATCTCACGATGCGCTCCTGAGCGGTCGTCCGATGGCGGCGAGGTGCCGCTCGATGTGGTCGAGCCGGTCCTCGACGGCGTGGTCCGCGTAGATCGCGGCTCCGGCACGGGCACACGCGGCGACCGCCCTGGCCTGCGCCGGGGGCATCCGGCCGTCGTGGGCCTGCTGGGCGGCGTCCACCACGAGGTCCACGAGGTCGCCGAGGGTGGACGGCAGCGACCGGGACAGCCGGACCACCGTCGCCCGGTTGGTGCCGCCCCGGCGGCGGGCAGCGTTGAGGTCCACGTCCGGGTCGTGGAACGCGCACACGTCGCGGCCGGTACGGGGGTAGGCGCGGCAGCGTGCTCCGGTCGTGGTGGTGGACGTGCAGGTTGCACGTTCCTGGTCGTCGCTCACGCCTGCTCCTGGTGGTCACTGACACCTGTTCCGCCCCACGCGGGACGGCCGACGTCCGCGAGGGCGTCGTCGACCATCCCGGCGGCGATCCCGGCGGCGATCGCGTCCTCCGCGACCTCGGACAGCCCGACACCTCGGCGGGCGGCGAGGGCTTCCAACCGGGCCACGAGCGCCGGAGCGACCTGGAGGCCGAGGTGGACGCGGCGGATCCCGTCGCGGCGCTGGCGACGGCCGGGACGGCTCACCGTCGGATCCTCGCGTCCAGCGGGTGCGGCGGCTCAGGGGTCGGCGGATCTTCGACCTTCCCCCACTCGTGGCGGGGCGGGAGGAACACGACGCGCGGGGCGTCGGTGGCGGGCAGGTGGTCGGTAGTCATCGTGACGCCTCCCGGTTGAGGATCTGCTGCGCGCGTCGCTGGTCGGCTTCGTCCACGGTGAGTTCGCCCCGGCCCGACGGGTCGCGTTCCCACCTCGCGGACCTCACGCCCTCGCGGTGCAGTAGCCGGGTCAGCGCCTCCCCTCGCTTCGGGGTGACCATCGGCGGGGCCTGCGGCTCGCGGGCCGGTGCCGTCTGCGCCTGCTGGCGGCGGTGCTGGTCGGGGACCTCGATCCGGCCGACCTTCGGCCGAGGGCGTCTCGGTGCCGGGGCCGGTGTCGGCGCGGGGTCCGGCTCGGGCGGGCGAGGTGGCCGGGCGAGCGCTTCGGCCAACATCTCCTCCCGCGACGACCGCGCCCGACCCTGAGCGAACGGCTCGCACTCCGCGCAGACGTGCCCGACGGCGAGGTCCGCGTCCGGGAAGCGGTG
>PWTE01000206.1 GCA_003563915.1 Nitriliruptoraceae bacterium | reverse complement strand
TGAACGGCACCCAGGCTGCAATCCGGGCCGGATATAGCCCAACGACAGCCCGAGGCATGGCCCGCGATAACCTCGCCAAGCCGCACGTAGCGGCCGCCATTGAAAAAGCGTGCGAGGAGAGGCGTCAGCGTACCCAGATTGACACCGACTACGTGCTGATGCGCCTGGTCGAGATCGACCAGATGGACGTGATCGACATCCTGGACGAGACGGGCGCCCTCAAGCCTGTGCATCAATGGCCACAGGTCTGGCGCCGGATGGTTTCCGGGGTGGATGTGCAGACGCAACTTCGTCATGGCGACGATGGAGAGGCCGTCGAGAGCGTCATCAAGAGGATTCGCTGGCCCGACAAGGTGAAGAACCTCGAACTGCTCGGCAAGCACGTAGACGTGCAGGCGTGGCGCGAGCGCAAGGAGATCACAGGGCTTGGCGGCGGCCCCATTGAGTTGGTGACTGCGGACCTGAGCCCCGAGGAGGCGAGTCGTCGTTACCGCACCCAGCTCTGATGGATTACCGCAACCCGGACTACTCCGCAGTGTTCGCGCAGCGGTATCAGCGGCTGCTGAAATTGCGGGCGGACCCTACGTTGTTGGCGGCAGCGAAGATCCACTACCGGCACCACCCCTGGGATTTCGTGCGCGACTGGGGGCAGACCTTCGACCCGCGCAAGATCGAGACCGGCGGACTCGCGAATATCCCGTTTCTGCCTTGGGAGCGCCAGGTCGAGTACATGCAGTGGGTCGTGCAGCGGTGGCAGGCATCGCAGCGTGGCCTGGTTGAGAAGTCCCGGGACTGCGGCGTGACGTGGCTTTCGGTGGGGCTGGCCGTGGCCCTGTGGTGCTTTCACGACGGCATCGCCATTGGCTTCGGTTCGCGCAAGGAGGCCCTGGTCGACAAGTTGGGGGATCCGGACTCGATCTTTGAGAAGGTCCGGCACTTCCTGTCCAATCTGCCCAGGGAGTTCCTGCCCCCGGGGTTCGTGTTCAAGGAGCATGCAACCTACATGCGGCTGATGAGCCCCGAAACGGGGTCGTCCATTACCGGCGAGTCCGGCGACAACATCGGGCGCGGCGGCCGGAAGGCCCTGTATTTCATTGACGAGGCGGCGTTCCTGGAGCGCCAGCAGATGGTCGACGCGGCCCTGAGCCAGACGACCAACTGCCAGATCGACATTTCGACGTTCAACGGGTCCGGGAATCTGTTTTATACGAAGCAGCAGCGGTTCTTCGGGACCGAGCGGCATTTCGTCTTCGATTGGAGATCCGACCCGAGAAAGGACGACGCCTGGTATCAGCAGCAACTGGACGAGCAGCCGGAGGAGATCGTGGCGCAGGAGATTGACCGCGATCCGCTGGCCTCGAACACGGACTCGTTCATCCCCGCGAAGTGGGTACGCGCCGCGGTGGACGCGCACAAGCGGTTGGGTTTCGAGCCCGAGGGCATCCGCACGGCGGGATTCGACCCGGCCGATACCGGCGATGCCAAGGCGACGGTGCTGCGTCACGGATCGGTGGTGACCGGGGCCGACGAAAAGAAGGACGGCGACATCACCGCGGCGCTGCCATGGGCGTACCTGCTGGCTGATGACCACCGGGCCGACGTGTTCGTCTACGACGGCGACGGCATGGGTGCGCCCGTGATCAAGATGGACCTCGAGCGGCGCAGTGCCAACCGGTTCCACATGGTCGAGTACCGGGGTGGCGGCGAGGTGCGCGACAAGGATCGGCCGAGCGATCGCAGCGACCCGCGATCAAGGCGCAACCGCGACCGCTACCAGAACTTCCGGGCGCAGTCGTGGACCTGGCTTCGGGAGCGGTTTCGCAGGACGTATGAGGCACTGGAGCGCGTGGAGCAGGGCCGCGTCATCAACGTGGACCCAGCCAAGTTGATCAGCATCGACTCGCGCTGCTCGGCGGCGAGGGAATTGCAGTCGGAACTGCCGAGGCCGATGCGGGTGTTCACCGACTCCGGGAAGATCGCGGTGGAGAGCAAGAAGGCCATGCGCGCACGCGGAGTGACCAGCCCGAACCTTGCGGACGCGCTGGTGATGGCCTTCTCGGAGCACGAACTGCCGGATCGACGCGCCTACGAGAGTTTCGAGCCCGATTTCGAGACCTGAATCAACACGAATCCACGAACCCCGCCCTGGCGGGGTTTTTTTATGCCGGAGAGAAAATGGGACTTGTCACGTTCAGCACCCCGGACGAGGCCGAACAGGCTGTGTTGGCAGACCGTATGTGCCGGTGGATCGGCAGCGTCCTGCTGCGCCACTACCCCAACCGGCAGTGGTTTGTCGAAGTCTCCATGGAGGGCGGCGTGGCGAAGATCCAGAGCCCCAGCATTTCGAACAACTACGGATTCGTGGTGCATATCGACAAGCCCAGGGAGGCGCTGGAGCGAGCCGTGGTCAGGGCGGGCGGCGAACTGCTCGAGCGTTTCGGCCTGAGCCGGGAGCGCGCGGCCGTCGGCGGTGAAGAGGCGATCGAGCGCGACATCCGCGGCGAGGCCATTCATGCAGCAACGGGGATCTGATGTGGACGAAATTACCCATGACGTAGACGTGGACGTGCCCGGACAGGGCATGGATGCGGAGTCGTCCCGCTGGCTGCGCCGGGCAGACCGCCTGTACCGGTCCTCGACGGACTACTACGAGTCGTCCCTGTTCAAGGGCTGGCGGGACAACCTGAGCCATTTCCGCTCCGAGCATGCGAGCGGATCCAAGTACACGCTGGACGCCTACAAGCACCGCAGCAAGGTGTTTCGCCCGAAACCGCGATCCACGGTGCGGACCCTGGAGGCCACGGCGGCCGTGGCGCTGTTCACGAATGACGACCTGCTGGAGGTGCGCGGGCTCAACCCCAATGACGCAACACAGGCCGAGGCGGCGAAGCTGCACAAGGAGATCCTTCAGCATCGCCTAGAGACCACCATCCCCTGGTTCCTGACGGCGATCGGGGCCTATCAGGATACTCACGTCTACGGCGTCTGCATCAGTCGGCAGACGTGGGATTACCGGACGCGCCGGCATGTTTCCTATGTCCCGGCGATGGATGAGATGGGCAATCCGGTGCTGGACGAGTCGGGAGCGATGCTGGGCGAGGAGGTGGTCAGCCGCAAGATCATCGCCGACAAGCCGGACATCCATCTGATCGCGCCGGACAACTTCCGCTTCGACCCGGCCTCGGACTGGCGCAAGCCGGTCGAGACCAGCCCCTACCTGATCGAGTGCATTCC
>PWTE01000138.1 GCA_003563915.1 Nitriliruptoraceae bacterium | reverse complement strand
GCCGTGGTAGCGCATGCTGACCACCGCCCGGCTGGCAGCGACCTCCTCGAGGACGGTCGACAGGCCGGGGGTGGCGAAGCTGACCGGGCTGTGCATGTGCTGGGCGACCCGCCGGTGCAGCGCATCGTCACGGTCGCGTTGGAAGGCGACGAACCGTACGGCCAGCCCGAGCGCTTCCGCGGAAGCATCCAGACTCCTGGCCAGCACCTCGACCTGAGGTCGAGGGGTGGGGTCGCCCTGGAGGCTGGCGGGGAGTCGGGAGCCGGCCCCGCCCCATCGGCGCAGGCACACCACCAGCCGGTCCTCGGCCGCAGCGGCCGGCGCGGGCAACGCGAAGGCGGTGTCGGCAGCCAACACCGCGCCGGGCACACCGGCCTCGGCCAGCAGCTCGGCGCTCGGCTGATCACGGACGCTGATCGCCACGGCGGAGCGCATCGCCCTACGGACCAGGCTGCGCCCGAGCGTGGTCGACAGCCCGCCGACGCCCAACCCCACCCCCGCG
This sequence comes from Nitriliruptoraceae bacterium, assembly GCA_003563915.1. GTDB lineage: Bacteria > Actinomycetota > Nitriliruptoria > Nitriliruptorales > Nitriliruptoraceae > CSSed11-175R1. The sequence continues at coordinate 2,740 of PWTE01000138.1, read as the reverse complement.
TAGGGGGTGCGACGCCCACGAGCCAACGCCACACGGGAGAGGTGGAAGGGCAGGTTCAGCACGCTGGAATCGTCCTGGAGCAGCCCACCACCGCCGAGGATCACCGCGTCCGCCTGGCCGATCGCCCGCGTGATCGCGTACGGGTCGGTGCCGGCGACGGCGTTGACGCCGTGGTCGGTCCGCGTGGCCGCCGGATCCTGGGACACCGCCACCGGGCGGATGCCTCGACGTTCGAGCAGCTCTCGCATGCCGGCGAACACCAGCTCGTCGCCGAGGTTGGTGGACCCGATCCACCCGGCGACCAGGACCCTCAACGCGACCTCGACCAAGTGAGCAGAGTGAGCAACCCGACCAGGCGAGCGTAGTGGTGGTGGGGCGGCCAGCGGGCGCTGGCTGTCAGGGGGCCTCGGGGTCGAGTCCGGTGAGCTCGTCGACGTCGGGGTCGGGCTTGGCGAGGTCGGTCAGGCCGAGGGCCAGCGCGATCGGCATCGTGAACGCGAGACCGAGGACCCGTCCGACCGCGATCGCCAACAGTGCCGCCGCTGCGGCCAGCCCGGCGATCGGCGCGAGCAAGGCACCGAGCAGCTCGGCGAGCCCGATCCCGCCCGGGAAGAACCCGGCAGCGGCGGCCAGCGGCGACGCGGTCCCGATGATCAGCGCCTGCCCGAGGTCAGCGGTGACGCCGAGCCCCAAGAGCACCAGCCACAGCCGGACCGCGTGCAGCAGCGCGGTCGCCACCTCCACGATCGTCAGCTCGCCGCTGCCTCGGCGCCACCGTCGGCCAGCGAGCGCCGCGACGCCGGCGAGGCTGACCAGCGTGGCCGTGAGCCCCATCGCGATCCCGAGCACCCCCACGATCGGGTCGCGCCCCAGCGCCGCGGATCCGGCGAAGAGCAAGCTCACCCCGACCCACACACCCGCGGCGACGAGGGTGATCCCCGCCGCCCTGGGGATCGTGGCGCCAGCACGGCGCAGGACCTGGACCCGGATCACCGCGCCGGCTGGGACCGGGAGCAGGTTGGCTGCGGTGGCGAGCACGACCGTGCGGGTCGCCACGGGCCAACTGAGCGTCCGCGGATGCTCGGCGACGGCGACGGCCATGGCCTTCAGCTCGGCCGCGTTCAGCGCGATGGTCAACGGCGTGACCACCACTGCCGCGACGACCAGCGGCCACCACACCAGCTCGTCGAGGGTCAGCTCCAGTCGCTGCGCAGCGATGACCGCGGCGACCGCCGTCGCGACCGTCGCGACGAGCAGGACCACCCCGCGAGCACGGCGGGGTAGCCGCCGCGCACGCTGGATGCGCGCCAGCCAGCCGGGCAGCCGGCCCGTGGCGTCACCGGGCGCGTGCTCGTCGGACGCGCGCTCGTCGGACAGGGGTGGGCCTTCCACGCCGGGAGGGACCCGAGCCTACGCGCCAGATCAGGGCCGGTAGCGGCGGCTGGCCAGTTCCTTGAAGGGGTCCCCGTCGGCGGCATCGCCTGCGTCGGCGGCATCGTCGTCGCCGTCGTCGCTCTCGTCCGCGTCCTCGTCAGCGTCCTCGTCGGCGGTCTCGGTGGCTGGCGGCTCCTCCGAGCCCTCCTCGTCCTCCGGTGCGCAGTCGCGCAGGCTGTCCTCGGGGCACGGGGCAGGGCCGCCGAAACCGTCGAGCTCGCCAGGATCCTCGGGATCGGGCGCGGCGATGACCGTCTCGTCCGGGTCCTCGACGGTCTCAACCAGCTCCTCGCGCTGCTCGCCGGCCCGCTCGCCGTCGTCCGTTCCTTCTTCCTCGGAGCCGTTGCCGTCGGACCGGCCGGACGACGAGGACCCGTCGGTGTCGGAGCCCTCGTCGGGCTCCTCGCCCTCCACCGGTTCCTCGACTGCCTCGACCGCCTCGGCGCTGCCGCTCCCGTGATCGGCTCCACCATCGGTGTCGTCACCGTCGCTGGAGTCGAACGCCGCGTCACGGTCGGGGATGTTCGCGTCGTCGGCGGTGGTCGTTGATTCGGTCGTGTCGATCGGGGCCCGGGAGTCCGCGCCGAGCAGGGCGAGGATCGTGCCGTCGCGGTCCATCGCCGTCGCCAGCCCGCCGGCCACACCCATGACCAGCACAGCGGCCGCCGCGACCCGGCTCACGCTGTACGGCAGCTTCGACTCGCGACGGGCTGCGAGCGACTCCACCTGGCGCAACCGCACCGGCTCGGGCGTCGACGAGATGGGGATCGGCCCGCGAGCGCCCTCGTCACCGACACCGTGCGCGCCCTGCGGACCTTCAAGATGAGCTTCAGGCTGGACCTGACGCAGCTCGGCGGCCGCTGCCAGGATCCGTTCGAGGTCCTGATCGACCTGCTGCGCATCGGGGGGGACGACCAGACGAGCCCGCAGGCGCCACAGCAACGCACGGACACGGCCATCCACGGGCGTGTCCTCGTGCGGAGGGTCGGTCGGCGTCGTCATCCTGAAGGAGAGAGCGTACGGGCTGGCCGAACGGGGTACTCCTCCGATGCGACGTGCGCCCTGAGCGCATCCAAGCCCCGTCGGTGCAGCGCTTTGACCGCGTTGTAGTCCTTGCCGAGGACCCTGGCCGCCTCGTGCAGCGACAGGTCCGCGACGTAGCGCAGCAGCAACACGTCACGCTGGCCCGGGGTCGTCGCCCGAAGCAGGTGCTCGAGCTCCGCGGGACCGAGGTTGGCGATCGCCTCGTCCTCGATGTTCTCGGTCGGCCCACGGTCCTCGAGCAGCTGGTTGTCGGTGGCGTCAG
>PWTE01000076.1 GCA_003563915.1 Nitriliruptoraceae bacterium | reverse complement strand
GGCCGAGCGTGACCTCGTCGGCGTAGTCCAGGTCGCCCCCGACGGGCAGACCGCTCGCCAGGCGGGTGACCCGCATCCCGAGCGGCGTCAGCAGCCGCGACAGGTACGACGAGGTGGCCTCCCCCTCGACGTTGGGGTTCATCGCCAGGATCAGCTCGGTGACCGGTTCCTCGTCGAGCCGTGCGAGCAGCTCCTTGATGTGCAACTGCTCGGGCCCGATGCCGTCGATCGGCGAGATCGCGCCCCCCAGCACGTGGTAGCGGCCGCGGTACTCGCGGGTGCGCTCGATCGCGATGACGTCCCGCGGTTCCTCGACGATGCACAGGACCGTGTCATCGCGCCGCTCGTCACGGCAGATGCGGCACTGCTCTGCCTCGGCGATGTTCCAGCAGCGGGTGCAGAACCGCACCGTCGCTTTCACCCGGGTGATGGCGTCGGCCAGCCGCTGCGCATCGGTCGCCTCCGTCTGCAGCAGGTGGAAGGCGATGCGTTGCGCGCTCTTCGGCCCGACCCCGGGCAGCCGCCCGAGCTCGTCGATCAGGTCCTGCACGGCACCTTCGTACACGTGGCGACGCCTCGGGGCAGGGGATGGTGGACCTCGAGCGGAGCCTACCCCTGCGGTCCGCGATCACCCGTCCGACGCTGCCGGCCGCTCGTCGACGAGTTCGGCACCGAGCTCGTCCGCCAGCAACCGCCCCAACGACGCGGGGTCGGTCTCCTCCGGCGTGGCGTGCTCGGCTTCGCGGACGTCGATCTCTTCGTCCACCTCCGCGGTGGTGGTCATGCCGGCGGCAGCGGCCGCCGAGGATGACGTCCCCGGCGGCGTTGCGGGCTCCGTGGACGGCGAGGTCGCCGCGTCTTCGAAGCCCACGGGGGTCCGCGCATCGTCGGGGGTCACGCTCGGCGGCTGGGGACGCCGGCGGTCATCCTCCCCCTCGACCACGATGTCGAGGCGCATCTTCAGCCCACAGGTGCGTTCGACCGCGCCCTGCATGGCCGCGGCGTACTCGCCGCCGGCGGCGTTGGCGGCGTGGAACGAGGCGTACCGCCGGCCGTACTTCAGGGTCAGGATGCCGCGGCCCGCACGCACCGGTGTGGCGGGCAGGAAGACCGCGTGGTGGCGACGCGAGCCCTCCCGGATCACCTCGAGGATCGCATCCCACCGGTCGACGATCGTCGCGAGCTCGTCCCCCGCTGCCGGCGTGTCGTTCGCTGCCGGCGCATCGCCGCCCCCCGCGTCCGAGGCGTACGCATCCGGCTCCTCGGCGCCCTGTTCGGTGGACGCCTGTGGCGCGGAACCGTTGGTGGCGGCGGGCTCGGGAACCGCGTCCGCGGCGGGGGTGTCGGCCTCGGCGGGCACCGGTTCAGGCTCCGGGGCCGGCTCGGGCTCTGGGGTCGGGTCCGGGGCCGGCGGCGTGGGGTCCGGATCCGGGAGCGGGTCCGGGGTCGGGTCCGGCGCCGGCGGTTCCGGCACGGGATCGGGGACGGGCGTGGGATCGGGCACCGGGGTCGGGGTCGGATCCGGGACCGGGACGGGTTCGGGTACCGGCGACGCCTCCGGAGATGCCCCCGGAGCGGCTGCGTCATCGGCCTGCGGATCGACGGTCTCGGCGGCGACCTGCGCGGACGCACGTGCGCGCGCGACGTGCCGGCCACCGTCGGCCGGGAAGCTCCCCGCTTCGAGCCGCGCGATCCGATCGGTGAGCTCGTCGAGCTGCGCCGACTCGCTGGGAACCACGAGCGAGGCCAGCGCGAGTTCCAGGGGCAGGCGCGGCGACCCGACCCGCTGCTCGGCGACCGTCTCCGCCAGCACCCGGACCGCGCGGAGCAGCGTGTCGGCGGGCAGGGCCGTGGCCTGCTCGACCAGCAGGGCACGCCGTTCGGCGGTCGCGTCGACCAGGTCGGGGCGATCGGGAGCCGCGCCGAGCACGAGCAGATCCCGGACGTGCTGGACGAGGTCCAGGGTGAAGCGCCGCAGGTCGTGCCCGTCGTCCACGAGCTGCTGCACCGCGGCGAGGAGCCCCGCGACGTCGCGCGCCGCGAGCTGGTCCACCACCTCGACGACCCTCTGGGTGGGGGTCTGGCCGAGGACCTGGGCGACCGCGTCGGCGGTGACCTCGGTGCCGGTGTAAGCGAGGACCTGCTCGAGGACGGACTGCGTGTCACGCAGGGAGCCGTCCCCGGCGCGGACGATGACCTCGATGGCGCCGTCGTCGATGCGGTAGCCCTCGGCTTCGCAGACCGTGCGGACGTTGGCGGCGACGTCCGCCGCGGAGACCCGCCGCAGGTCGAGCCGCTGCACGCGCGACATGATGGTCGGCAGCACCTTCTGCGGATCGGTGGTCGCCATCGCGAACATGACGTGGTCGGGTGGCTCCTCGATCAGCTTGAGCAGCGCGTTGAACGCCGCGGTCGAGGCCATGTGGACCTCGTCGAGGATGTAGACCTTGCGGCGGGCGCTGGCCGGCGCGAACAGCGCTCGGTCGCGCAGCTCACGCGCGTCGTCGACCCCACCGTGGGACGCCATGTCCAGCTCGATCACGTCGACGCTGGACCCGTCGGTGATCTCCTGGCACTGCCGGCACGTGTTGCAGGGGGTCGGGGTGGGACCCTCGTCGCAGTTGATCGCCTTGGCCAGGATCCTCGCAGTGGAGGTCTTGCCGGTCCCACGCGGACCCGTGAAGAGGTAGGCGTGATGCAGCCGACCCTCCGCGATGGCGTTGGCCAACGTGCGGGTCACGTGGGTCTGACCGACGACGTCGTCGAAGGTCTGCGGCCGGTACTTGCGGTAGAGCGATACGTACGCCACGGGCTGCCTCCGTCCCGGGTCTCACCGTAGCGGCGGCCTGCGACCCGTGGTGCGCAGCCCGCGGGCCGTCACGACCCCGACGTGGTCTGGCGACGGACGCCCGTGATCGGCACCCGTCCGAGAACGGCTTAGGGCTGCTGCCTCTCGGCCCTGACCCGGTTCACCGGGGGACGTCACCGGCGGACGTCCGTCTCCACACCACGCCGAGCCATCCTGACGGCCCGCGTCCCGCGACCGTACCCAACCGTCGGCGGAGGAGCGAGCCGTACCCTGCCGGAGGTTCGGGACCTTGGACCCCGCGCACGAACACCCCGCTCCGTAGGGTCCACATCGACCGCGAGGTGGCCCGTGACGACCCTCTCCCACGACGAGCGACGCCGGATCCGTGCCCAGCGGACCCGCCGGACGGCGGGCATGGTGCTGTTCCTGTCCTTCGTCGACGTGTTCGCCCTGCTGCCGACGGTCGGCCCGCACGTGGCAGCGCTCGGCGGCGGGGACGCCGCGATCGGGCTGGCGGTCGGTGCCTACTCCGCCAGCAACCTCCCCGCCAACCTCGTCGGCGGGATGCTGGTGGACCGCTGGGGCCGCCGTCGGGTGCTGCTCATGGGGCTCGGACTGGCCGCATGCGCGGTCGCGGCCTACGCGCTCGCGGCCACGGTCGCGGCCTTCGTGACCACCCGGATACTTCACGGGATCGCCGGAGGCATCCTCATCCCAGCGGTCTTCGCCGCCGCCGGTGACCGCGCCCGGCCAGGTGACACCGGCCGGTCGTTCGGACGCCTGGGAGCCCTGATCGGTGCTGCGGCGGTCGTGGCGCCGGCGGCGGCGGGGATCGTCCGGCAGGCGGTGAGCACCAACGCGGTCTTCCTGGGCATCGCTGGCCTGCTGGCGGTGGGCCTGCTCGTCGCCTGGTGGGGTGTGCACGACCGGCTGCCGGAACCAGGAGCCACCGCCGAGACGCGACCGGCCGTCGCCGAACGGGCGATGCGCTCCCTGTTGGCGGCCCCGGCGCTGCGGCGCGTGCTGACCGCAACCGCCTCGATGACCGCCGCCGTCGGCGTCCTGGCCGGCTTCCTCCCGCGCACGGCGGAGGCGCTGGGAGCCACACCCAGCGCGGTCGGCGGGCTGTTCACCGCGTACGCCGTCGTCGCAGCCGCGGTCATGCTCTCGCCGCTGGCTGGTCGGGTCGACCGTGGACGTGCGGTGGCCAGCGCGGGCGTGGGCCTCGCGATCCTCGCGCTGTCCCTCGCCCTGTTGACCTTCGCCGGGGCGCTGTGGATCGCGATCGTCGCGAGCGCGATCTTCGGCGCCGGCTACGGGCTGATCTTCCCCGCTGTGACCGGCACCACCTCGCTGTCCGCGACGGACGCCACCCGTGGCCGCGCCTTCGGGCTGTTCAACGTGGCGTTCTCCCTCGGGCTCGCGGTCGGTCCGCCCGTCATCGGTTGGGTCGCCGAGGTAGCGCCGCAGGTGGACGTGTTCGTGCCCGCCGCGGCGCTGTGTCTGGTCGTCGCCGCGTGGTTGCTCGGCAGCGGACGCCGGGGTCAGCCGACCCAGGTCGCTTCGGCCACCTGATCGCGCCCGGCATCCTTCGCCTGGTAGAGCACCCGATCCGCGCGCCGCAGCAACGTGTCCAGGTCCTCCTCCGGTGTGAGCTCGGCGACCCCGAAGGTGGCGGTCATCGGGACACCGGCGGGCTCGGCAGCCGCAACCGCGACCCGGCACCGCTCGGCCAGGCCGACCGCTTCGTGGAGGTGGGTGTTCGGCAACACCAGCAGGAACTCCTCGCCACCCCAGCGAGCGACCAGGTCGGCTTCGCGGGCCTCGGTTGCCAGGGCCTCCCCGACCTCGCGGAGCACGTCATCCCCGACGGCGTGGCCGAACCGGTCGTTCACCTCCTTGAACCGGTCCAGGTCCATCATCACGACCGACACCGGACGCCCGGTCCGTCGCGAGCCGGCGCGGGCCCGGACCAGCGCCTCCTGAGCGACCCACCGGTTGGCCAACCCGGTCGTGGGGTCGGTCGTGGCACGCTCGTCCAGCACCTCGACGCGCGCCAGGGCCCGATGCAGCTGTTCCCGCATGCCGGCGACGGCGGTCACCAGTGCGAGGAGCAACCCCAGGAACCCGTGCACCCGTACCAGGTACAGCACCGATGCCGTGGGGAGTGAGCCCGTGGCCTCCACCTCGCGGAGGACCGCGGCGCCCACCATCACTGCTGACAGCACCAGCACCGACACCCCGCCGATGACACCACCTCGGCGATCGAGCATCACGAAGGCCCCGACGATCACGACGCCGAGTGACCAGTAGTGCGCCCCCGCCAACACGAGCAGACGCTCATCCAGCCCGAACCCCGAGAGGTGGAGGTGCCAGAACAGCCGCCCGAGGATCAGCGCGCCGATCGAGGTGAACATGACGACCTCGAGCGGCCACAAGCGCACCCGCGGGGTACGAAGTGCCGCCAGGAAGCCCAGCAGCGCCACCCCAACGAGGGGGTAGCCGCGCGCGACGATCACGTCTCCCGGTTCCCGCGTGACCCAACTCACGATGGTGACGATCACCCCGAAGCCGACCGCCACCTGGTAGAGCGCACGCTTCCGCGCCTCGAGGCGCAGCCGTTCGGCCTCGGGCATGCCGAGCTCTCCCGGGGCGCCGGGGGGACGGAGGGACCCGACGGCCCCTTCCTCGACCACGGGATCGGCGGCGTCGGCGCCGTCGTGCAGATCGGTCACGTCCTGCCTTCGGGTTCGATGAACACTGCCCCGTCTATCGGCACGGCTACCGTCCGGACTGAACCGGAGGGGTTGGTGGACGCTCAGGACAGGCCCGACGTCGCGATCGTCGGCGGCGGCATCGTCGGTCTCGCGACCGCCTACCGCCTCGTGGAAGCACGCCCTGATCTCCAGATCGCGGTGCTGGAGCGGGAGCCGCAGGTCGGCACGGGCCAGTCGTCACGCAACTCCGGCGTGCTCCACGCCGGTCTCTACTACCCGCCCGGATCGGCCAAGGCCCGCTGGTGCACCGCCGGCAAGCAACAGCTCGAGGCCTTCTGCACCGAGCACGGCGTCCCGGTCGCCCACACCGGCAAGGTCGTCGCCGCGGTCGACCGGGACGAGATCCCGCGCCTGCACGCCCTCGAGGAACGCGCCCGCACCAACGGCGTCGAGGTGGAGCGGCTCGGGCCGCAGGGGGTCCTGGACCACGAGCCCCACCTGCGTGCCCTGGCCGGACTGTGGTCCCCGCGCACGGCCGTGACCGACTTCGGCGCGGTCTGCCGGGCGCTGGCCCAGCGGATCGACGCCGCTGGCGGCCAGGTCCATACCAGCGCCGAGGTGGTCGACCTCGAGCAGACCCCGGAGGCCGTCCGCCTCGTGGTCACCACCCGGGACGACGGCACCGTTCCCGGCGCAGCACGTCGGACGAGCGAGGTCACCGCCCGGACCGTCGTCACCTGCGCCGGGTTGCAGTCCGACCGGATCGCGGCCCTGGCCGGGACCGCCGGTGCGGAACGGATCGTGCCATTCCGCGGTGCGTGGCTGCGGTTGCGGGGTGACGCCGCCGGCCTGGTCCGCGGCAACATCTACCCCGTGCCGCTCCCCGGTCTGCCGTTCCTGGGGGTGCACCTCACCAAGCGGATCGACGGGCAGGCCTGGATCGGTCCGAACGCCGTCCTGGCGCTGGCCCGCGAGGGCCGTGGTCCCTGGTCCGTGGACCTGCAGGACCTCGCGGACACGCTGCGCTTCCCGGGGCTCTACCGGCTGGCCCGACGCCACCTCCCGACGGCCGTTGCCGAGATCTGGCGTGACCGGGTCCTGCGCGCCACGGTCCGCGAGGTCCAACGCTACGTCCCGGACGTCGAGGTGGCTGATGTCGAACGCGGGCCGTGGGGCGTGCGCGCGCAGATGCTGGAGCCCAGCGGCGAGATGGTGGACGACTTCCGCGTGCGCCGGCACGGCCGCGTCGTCAGCGTGCTGAACGCCCCGTCGCCGGCGGCGACGGCGTCACTGGCGATCGGCGCCGAGATCCGCGACCAGGTCCTGACCCACCTGCCCTGACCGCCGCGATCGGTCCGGATCCCCCAGCTGCGCCTGGTGCCGGACCCGTCCCCTCCGCCCGACCCGTCCCCCTCCAGAGTGTGGTGATCTGGGGAAACATGTTTCCCCAGATCACCACACTCTGCCCCACGGCGACGGTCGCAGCCGGTCAGGCGTCGTCGCGGGCCTGGGCGCGGCGGCGCAGGGACCACATCTGGCTGGCGCGCTCGGCCTGCGACGCGACCTCCCACGATGTGCCGGGCGGGTCCACCTCCGAGCGGAACGACGCGACCGCGGCACGCGCGAGGGCCGGATCGGACGCCGGTCGCGCCGCGAGCTCCAGCGCACGCGCCTCTACCTCGCCGTCCGGGAGGCAGTCCCACGCGAGCCCCACCTCGCGGGCACGCACACCGTCGAGTTCCTCGCTGAACAGGGCCATGGCGGCGGTGGCCTCGCGGCCGGCGGTGCGGCCGAGCAGGGTGAAGTGCCCGCCGCCAGGGTGCAGGCCGATGCGCAGGAACCCGGCGATGATGCGGGCGGTCTCGCTGACGACACGCAGGTCCGTGGCCATCATCAGGTTGACGCCCGCGCCGACGGCGGCGCCACGGACCGCGGCCACCGTCGGGACGGCCAGGCGCCCGACGCGTTGGAACGCGTCGTAGACGCTGCCGATGGCGGCGTAGTTGTCCGGGTCGGCGGGGTCGTCGCCGGCGCCGTCAAGGACCGCGCGGTGGGCGCCGGCGCAGAAGTGGCCGCCGGCACCCTGGATCACCGCGGCGCCGATGTCGGGGTCCGCGTCGATGCGCTCGCAGGTGGCGATCAGCGCTTCGGCCATGTCCTGGGTGAGCGCGTTGCGCCGGTCGGGTGCGTGCAGGGTCACGACCGCGACATGGTCAGTCACCTCGAGGTGGATCTCCGGGTGGTCCTCAGCCATCGTGTGCCTCCACGTCACTCGTCGGACGAGATCGAACCTACCGGCGCGATGACGGCGGGGACGAGTCATCGTCTCGCGGCCATCACCCCGGCATGGGCACGGCCGTGCCCGCGACGTCGATGCCGCCGGTGCCTGCGGGGACGTGGACGTGCAGCCGGGAGGGACGACCAAGGTCCTCCCCCTGCACGATCTCGAACCAGGCAGGCGGGTCGAGGTGGCCGAGCTCACGGAGGTAGGCGCCGAAGGCGGCCGCGGCCGCACCCGTCGCCGGGTCCTCGACGACGCCGCCGGTCGGGAACGGGTTGCGAGCATGCCACCGTCCGTCCGGGTCGGGCCACAGCAGGGCGACGGTCGTCAGCTGCTCGGCATGCATGGCGGCATGGAGCTCGTCGAAGAGGTAGTCGAGCGCCGCGAGATCCGCCCGGCGACGCAGGACCAGGATCAGGTGACGGGCCCCGGCGGAGGCGATGGCCGGTGGGTAGGTCGGGTCGAGCCGGTCCGCGCGGTAGCCGAGCGCGGGGAGGAACGGGGCCAGGCGGGATGCCTCGAGCCACTCCACCGTGGGTGCGACCGAGCTCAGGGTCGCCAGCACCTGCGCGCCGTCCACCGCGACCTGGACGTCCACGACCCCGACCGTGGTGTCGAAGGTGAACCGGCCCGCGCCAACCTGGGCGCCGAGCAACACGCCTGACGCGACGGTGGCGTGGCCGCAGAAGGACACCTCGGCACGCGGGGCGAAGTACCGGACCTGCCACCGGCGTCGATCGCCGGAGGGAGAGGACAGGAAGGCAGTCTCTGAGTACCCGACCTCGGCAGCGATGCGCTGCATGTCGGCGTCGGTGAGCGGTTCCTCGGTCACGACGACCCCAGCAGGGTTGCCGCCATCCGGGTCACCGGTGAAAGCGGCCAACCGGTGGACGTACGGTGAGACACGAGGGACCGGGCCATCCTCCGTCATGTCACCTCGTCCTGTACGCAGCGCCCGTCGGATCGTTCACGGCGATCATGCCAGAGGCCGCCGGTGGACCGGTCAGCCGTCCGCCAGGGCGAGCGCCTCGGTCAGGGTCACGAACCGGTAACCGCGGGCGGTGAGCTCGTCGATGATGCGGGGCAGGGCGTCCGCGTCCAGGGTGGATCCATCCGTCGGGTGCGAGCCGACGTGCAGCAGCACGATCTGTCCCGGCTGCGCGGTGTCCAGGACCCGTCCGACCACCGCGTCCACGTTGCGGCCGCCAGAGGTTCCCTGCCAGCCCAGGGTGTCGACGGTCCACCGGAAGCCGCCGTAGCCGGCGTCGTTCACGATGCCGATCGTGCGAGCATCACGGGCACCGAAGGGGAAACGGAACAGGGGACGCGGATCCTGACCGGTGGCCTGCCGGATCGCCGACTCGGCCTGGCGGATCTGGGCGAGGACGGCAGCGTCGCTCAACGTGGTCAGGTCCGGGTGATCCTGGGTGTGGTTGCCAACCGGGTAGCGGTCCGCGATCGCGCGCGACTCCTCCGGGAAGCTGGTCACGAACCGGCCGGTGAGGAAGAAGGTCGCGGGCGTGCCGGTCCGGTCCAACGTCGCCAGGATGGCGGGCACCCCGGCGGCATTCGCGCCGGCGTCGAAGGTCAACGCCACCACCCGCTGGTCGGTCGGGATCCGGCTCCACTCGGCACCGACCAACGACGCGGGCAACGTGAGCTCACCGGGCGGCTCCGGTGCCGGCTCGGGCCGAGGCTCCGGCGGCGCGGGTTCCGGGGCGGCGTCCGGTGGGTCAGGCGTGGGCATCGGGTCGGGCTGCTCGTCCGGGCCATCGGGCGGAGCGGGTTCCGGGTCCGGCTCCGGTGAGGGTTCCTCCGGCGCCAGCCCAGGCACCTCGACGGTGTAGGCGTCCTCGCCCGATACGTACCAGGCCACGGAGCTCAGGGAGCCTTCGCCCGGGCCGAACCACGTCACCGCCCGCTCGGCCAGGACGCGGGCTTCCCCCGGCACATCGCGATCCACCACGAGCAGCCGCCCTCGAGCGTCGAGGGCGAGCACCCAGGCGCCGTCCGGCGACCACTGCGCACCCACCAGCTCATAGTCACGCGGACCACGCAGGTCCAACAGCGTCGTCTCCGTACCGTCCACGGCTCGGACCACCAGGGTCGAGTGGCCGCGTCCCTCACCCTCCAGGTGCAGGCGCTCCCCGGCGTGGACGCGTCGGTCGCTGCTGGGCCGCAGGTCGCCTTCGCCGATCTCGACGCGTGCCACCTCGCCACCGGTCGCGGCATCGAGCACGATCCACTCCGGACCGAACTCACCGAAGGAGGTGACGACCAGCTGACCATCGACCGTCCAGGCCAACCCCTCCGCTTGGAGCCGGCACGTCAGTTCCGCGGGTGGACCGCCCGCCGCGGGAACGACCTGGATGCAGGGGTCCCCCCCCTGCTCCGGCTCCGCGAGGAACGCGACCGTGCCGGGGATGGCGGCATCCGGTGCGTCGGCGAGCAACGGGAAGCTCGGCAGCGGGATGCGGCCGACGGTGAGGATGAACGCCGCGACCGCGAGCACAACCGTCACCGCCACCGCGATGCCGATAACGGCACGCCGATCCGTGCCCGGCGTGGGCGGCACCGGGGAGCCGACCCCGGGGGCTGGCCGTTCCAAGGTCGTCATGACGATCCCCCCTGACGGCCCGGCCTGAGCCGGGCGAGAACCAGCGCGACAGCGACCAGGACGACCCCGGTGATGAACAGACTCACCGGCGCTCCCAGGGTGTCACCGAACACCTCGAAGACGGCCAGAGGAACGTGGATGAACAGGCCGACGACCCCTGCTCCCAGCAGGATCGGGGCGCGCAGGACCATGCTCGCCACGATCAGGAGCACGCCGCTCACCACCCCCAACGCGAGCGGCCACAGCACCTCCTCGAAGCTCAGCCTGGGTCCGATCACGACCGCGATCGCACCCAGCACGTACCCGGCGCGCAAGGGACGCACGACCTGCCCCCAGGTCAGGGCGATCCAGGCGACCCCGATCGACCAGACCGTGAGGCCGACGAACACCGTGAGCGAGCGGTCCACCGCCACGACCCCCGTAGAGGCAGCAACGGTCACCGCGACGAACACGGCGAGCTGCTGCAGGGTCCGCGCCCAACGCCACCACAACACCGTTGCGTAGAGGGCACAGGTCGACGCCACCGCAGCCGTCAGACGTTCGGGCACCAGGTCGAGGTACTCCTCGCCCGCCACCGCCAACGTCGCGGCCAGCGCGACCACGGAGAGCAGCCACGCGAGCCCCCGGACACGGGCGACGGGCCCCGACGACGGGCGCAGCACCAGTCCGAGGGCCAGTAGCCCGACGGAGAGCAGGGCCAGCAGTCCGACCCGAGCCCACGGCTCCAGCTCGGCCCAGGAACGCTGCGCCACCAGGATCGTCGCGATCGTCGCGAGTGCGACGCCTACGTAGCCCAGCGCTTCCGCCACCAGTGGGCCGACCCCCCGGTGCCCCGCCACCTCGTCGGCTCCGGCGACCGCAGCCGACACCTCACCGTGGCCAGCCTCCGCCGCGACGATCGCCGTTGCCTGCTCAGGCGTGATCACGCCGCGATCGACGGCGCGCTCCAGCGCGTCGGCGAGCGGCGACGCGACGGTACGAGGGGATGACGCCGCCATCAGGACGCCTCCGGTGAACACCTTCCAGTAGACCCCTTACTGGGGGTCTACGACAGAGCACAAGGACCTGCGGCCGAAGGCCTACCGAGCGCACCGAGCGCCCTCCTCCGAGCCGCGGTGGCCTCAGCGCATTCAGGCCATCGCGGGGGAGCGCTCGCCCTGGAGGCTACGAGCGATCGGCGCGGTCATCACGGCACCGCCGCGCAGCAGATCCGTTGGTCGGAGTCGGATCGACTCGCGTTGGACCCCTGCCGCGATCGTCACCCGAGCCTGCGCGAGCGCCATCGGGTCGATGACCACCGGCACGTGCAGCAGCGACGGCAACGCCGGCAGCGCCCCAGGCTCGAACTCGGGGTAGGCACGTGCGATCTCGGCTTCCGAAGCCAAGATCACCGTCGGGTCGTCCAGGGCCTCGCGGACGAGGTCGAGATCGACCCGACTCGAGGCATCGACGATCGCGATCGCCGGACCCGTCGCCGAGACCAGCACGACCGCTTTCAGCACCGTCGCAGGATCGAGCCGCAGCGCCATCGCCTGTTCCAGTGCGGTCTCGGTCCGGACATGGGGCAGGACCTCGAAGGCCACGCCGAGGTGCTCCAGGTGTTCGGTCACCAGCGTCATGGTGATCACCTCCTCGCTGGTCGATGGCTGCCACCACCGTGACGGCCGCGTCAGGACGTAGCGGCGTCGCCATCTCCACACCTCAGGATGGAGCAGCCACCCGGCCCTGACCAGAGGCCTTGGCCCCGACCGCCATGGAAGCTCGCCGTCGCGGCGAGAGAGGTGTCCTGAGCGGCACCCAGATCGACCGGTTCGAGGTCCCGGTTG
>PWTE01000335.1 GCA_003563915.1 Nitriliruptoraceae bacterium | reverse complement strand
TATACGCTCACCTGCAAACGTTCCACATCCGTATTTGTAAGTTCTATCTCACGGTCACCGTCAATTATATGCTCTCCTACTATCGCTTCGCCTTGCATCTCCCGTATTGTATATCGCAAACCGGACGAAGGGTGAGCCGGAGTCATCTTGACTGTTAATGGAAAATGCTCAACGGCTGCGCTTATTAATATATCTCCCTCCATCCCTTCAATAAGAGACCAATCACCCGCAAACCTGACGTCAAATGTACCGGCAGGAGGAGCAGGCGGGAGACTATAGCTTAACGGATTCGCTTCTTTGTGCAGCTCACCGCCGAGATACAATACACGCACGGCGCCGCTGCGGCTGCCTACCTCAAGACGATGAAATGTCCCGGTGATCGATTCAACGTCGGGTATTTCCTGCTGTGCTATCATCCCATCCGGGCCGGCGCCGCCCGTGCAACTGAGCGTGACTGTCCCCTCGTCATTTGTGCGGAGCCAGTAGCCCTGACCGGGATTTATAATATCGACGTTTGCGTATCCCTGATCCCATCCGAATAGTGTATTCGGTATAATAATTTCGTCCGTATCATCAACGTCGCCAATCGGCACCGGACAGGATAAGCCCGAGATGAGGTTCCAGCCAGATCGTAACGAAAGATCAAGGTTGGTAATGGGTGTGCCGGTGATTTCCTCCGTACCGGAATCCGAAAACCGAAGCCAGTAGCCCAACCCGTGTTCAAGATTGTCGGCTTGCACATACGCACCCTCGGGAAAGCTGAAAAGGGTGTTCTCTATTGCATCGGGAAACAGCGTTTTATGGTAGGAATCAGCGACTCCGACAGGCAAGCCAACCATTTCCCATCCGGGAGTATACGGAATATCGACTGTTATTACTCCATCATCTGTCACGGTCAGCACAACCGGTACGAGGACCGTCGGACTAACCGGGTCGTTGCTGGTGATGACAATATCGGCGGTATATACACCCGGCGTTAGGTTCGCGGCATTAAACGTTACATCGATATTTGTTTCATCGCCGGGGCTGACTTCGCTTTCTTCGTTCGGATCGAACGAAATCCAATCTACGCTCACCGAGGTAAGCGCGGCTCTGATATTCCAGTTGCGGTTGCTGCCGGTTTGGCCCCAGCTTCCAGGATCAAGCCCGGGATTTTCTCCTCCACCAATCCAACCACCTTTTCCCGTTACAAGTGGTCCATTATCGGCGGTCCATGGAAAAGTATAATCATCCGGAAATGTTTCACCCCATTCATTTGACACCGCAAACCCTATCCAGTAATCTTTACCCGGTTGAAGCACTATCGGTTCATCGATTGAAAATTCATTCCATTGAAACTGAGTGATCTGATCCAGTATGTCTTCCGAATATAGTAATTCTTCGGGATTTGTGGGAGCGGTACCCTCCCAGATATTTAACCGTGCAGTTAACGGCGTATGATTTACCCTTATTAATACCCTTGATATACCCCATCCGCCATAAAAATCTTCCAACTCATCCGGTGTAAAACGAACTGCGGCATTATTCGGTCCGCCGCCACCCCAGGTGAATGAGGTAACCGGATCACTATCGTGGTGAATAATTACATCATCATTATCGAGCGGAGCAACCGGTGCATTCGTGGAAATATTATCCAAGCTTTTTTTGTAAGCGGTTAAATCAATAACCGTTGACCTGTCCGATCCCTGATTGCCAAATCCAGCTACAAACATGCCCGGAGGCGATGCAGACGGCTGGCTTGAAGGTGTGAAAGTGAGCGGCGCTCCACCGGTATTCGAGATGGTAAGCGTTCGTGTTATCATTAAGCCGGTATTTACTTCCTCTTCAAACGATTCCGGCGATACGGCAATTTGAGGTCCCAGAGCGCCTTCACCTGTCAGGTCAACTTCAACAACCGGATTTTCCGGATCGTTGCTGTTGATTATAAGCGTTCCTTGAAATTGCTGAACCGCATCCGGTTGAAAGACTACAAATAGATTATAACTTCCCGACGGAGCAATCGATACATTCTCGTCATCATCGTAAGAAAAAACATTGTTATCCGTCGAGATCTGTATTCCCAACACGGCATCCCCCTCATTGTCGATGCGTACAATTGCGGCTACCGCCTCGCCTACAAATACCACACCGAAATCGACTTCATCGGGATCTACGGCGATAGCCGGCTCGCCGCCTACAGCGCCGTCTAACTGAATACGGGGCTTTGTAATGTTGACATCGTTACGAGTATCGAGCACGGGCAGACCGGTTCCGGCAAGTGTAAGGAGAGTGTTCTCCACGCTTAAATCCGGATCGAATGCCCGCATAACAGCCCATGCTCCTGCCACGTGCGGCGCGGCCATAGAGGTGCCGCTAAAAAATGCAAAACCATTATCAGGCACTGCAGAATATATAAGAGAACCCGGCGCCAGCAAATCAAGAAAATCGGCAGTGTTGGAAAAGGACGAGACAAAATCATCTTTTGTAGTTGAGCCAACGCTTATTGCCGTTGAGATACAGGCGGGGGCGCCCAGGGCATTTGTGAACCCGTTATTTCCGGATGCAATGACTGTTGCAATGTTTGCAGATCTGAGGTTATC
Organism: Nitriliruptoraceae bacterium; assembly: GCA_003563915.1. GTDB lineage: Bacteria > Actinomycetota > Nitriliruptoria > Nitriliruptorales > Nitriliruptoraceae > CSSed11-175R1. The sequence goes on along the minus strand of PWTE01000335.1, from coordinate 670 downwards.
AATAATCGGTTTTCTTGTGTCGGTATCGCAAGGGCTTGTAAATTGTCCACCGCCTAGACTCATATTTACAGATGCTATATCATACGTATTTCGAAGGTCGTATACCCAGTCAAGGGCAGCTATTTGATCGCTTCTATATGTAAGTGCACAAACTGGATTAACTTCACCACAAAGGTCTTCATTGTCAAATCTTGAAAACACCTGCACTGTAATAATATCGGCGTCCCTCGCGACACCGGAAATTTCTCCCTCGGGAGATACACCCGAACCGGCAGCGATGCCGGCAACGTGGGTCCCGTGTCCGCATCCCGAAATCGAGAGATCGCAATCGTCGCCTGCTTCAACACCGAACTGTTCTTCAGATCCGTCAGGACATAATGTTGTTGCACCATCTGCGGGAACATTTGAAGAAAAGCAAGCCCCATCGACAATCTTATTCTCAAAAAATGGGTGGTCGATATCCGCACCCGTATCCAGTATAACAACAACGTACCCGTCGCCGCTGTATCCCTGCGTCCATGCCCCATCGGCGCCGATAAGGGGAATGCTGTCCATAAGAGCAGGCGGAACTGCCTCGTCCTTCACAATTTCTATTACATGTGGACTTTCCATCAAGTGAAGCAGTGCATCTCTGTCTACCTGCATAGCTATGTACGGAACGTATTTATAT
>PWTE01000113.1 GCA_003563915.1 Nitriliruptoraceae bacterium | reverse complement strand
GGTAGGGGTTGCAGGACGGGTCGGGGACGCGGAACTCGATGCGCTTGGCCTTGGGCGAGTCGCCCGAGATCGGGATGCGCACCGCGGCGGAACGGTTGCGGGCCGAGTACACGAGGTTGACCGGGGCCTCGTAGCCCGGGACCAGGCGCCGGTAGCTGTTGGTCGTCGGGTTGCTGAAGGCCAGGACCGACGGGGCGTGCTTGAGCAGACCACCGATGTACCAACGGGCCATCTCCGAGAGCTGGCCGTAGCCGGACTCGTCGTAGAACAGCGGTTCACCGTCCTTCCACAGCGACTGGTGGGTGTGCATCCCCGAGCCGTTGTCGCCGAAGACGGGCTTGGGCATGAAGGTGACCGTCTTTCCGGCGTGCCACGCCGTGTTCTTGATGACGTACTTGAAGGTCATCAGCTTGTCGGCGATCCGCGAGATCTCGTCGAAGCGGATGTCGATCTCGCCCTGACCGGGTGCACCGACCTCGTGGTGCTGTACCTCGACGGGGATCCCGAAGGCTTCCAGCTGCGCGCTCATCTCCGAGCGCAGGTCCTGGTAGTGGTCCATCGGGGAGACGGGGAAGTAGCCCTGCTTGGTCCGCGGCTTGTAGCCCAGGTTGCCGTGACCGTCGTCCTCAGCGCCGCTGGTCCACGGTCCTTCGACCGAGTCGATGGCGTAGAAGGAATGGTGCGGGTCGCCCTGGAAGCGGATCTGGTCGAAGATGAAGAACTCGGCTTCGGGGCCCATGAACACGGTGTCGGCGATGCCCGTGGACTGCAGGTAGGCGGAGGCCTTGCGGACGATGTTGCGGGGGTCGCGCGAGTAGGCCTCGCCGGTGATGGCGTCGTGGACGTGGCAGTAGACCATCAGGGTCTTGCGGTCGCGGAACCGGTCCTCCTGCGCGGTGGTGACGTCGGGCAGCAGGAGCATGTCGGACTCCTGGATGCCCTGGAAGCCGCGGACCGAGCTGCCGTCGAAGTACAGGCCGTTCTCGAACACGCTCTCGTCCACCGCGGAGACGGGGACGGAGAAGTGCTGGACGAGGCCTGGCAGGTCGACGAAGCGCAGGTCGACGAACTCGTAACCCTCGCTCTCGATCAGCGCTAGGACGTCCTGCGCGGTTTGTGGTGAGCTTCCCAACTTCTCGCTCCTTGTGACGGTTCCAACGTGGTGACGGGTTCTGCGTGGCGACCGTGATCGGTGGTGCCGCTCGTCGATCGCGGGGTCGTGATCGCGGTAGGTGGGCGAGGCGCCCGGACCGACGCGGCCGTCTCGCACCGCAGCGCGTACGGCCACGGTTGGGGCTCGATCGGACACCTCGCCCGGCCCGTGTAGGCGCGGAGGCGCCCACGTCGGTCCTACCGGGGGGCGACGCTACGAGCGGGCTGTGATGGCGAGGTATCGCCGAGGTTTCGCGCGTGTTACGTCGCTGAGGGCCGCCTGAACGGTCGTGGTGTCGGTTCCGGATCGGGGCCGCCAGTCAGCTGACTAGCCTCGAGGTCAACACCCCCTGGCCCCTCGACGAAGAGGACCCGATGTTCACCGTTGTGCTGGCGCAGGAGAGTGACCCAGTTCCTGGGGTCTCGGAGCTCTCCGATCTCGTCACCGACCGGATCGGCAACGACCTGCTCTCCCTCGTGATCGAGCGGCTGATCAGCCCCGGTATCAGCGTCGTGCTGATCCTGTTCTTCGCCACCATCCTGTCCACGGTGCTGCACCGGACGATCACGAGGCTCGTCGAGCGCATGAAGGATCCCGGCGCCGCCCCAGGACGCCGGCGACGCCGCAAGGCCGGGGTCGTCGAGGTAGAGGAGGATCTCCGACGGGCGCAGCGCGCCGAGGCGCTCGGCGCGCTCGCCAAGAGCGTGACGAAGGTCGTCATCTGGACGTTCGCCGTCATCGTGGCGTTGGCCCAGATCGGCGTTCAGATCGCCCCGCTGATCGCCGGCGCGGGGATCGTCGGGGTCGCGGTCGGATTCGGCGCCCAGGACCTCGTCAAGGACTTCCTGTCGGGTGTCTTCATGCTGATCGAGGACCAGTACGGCATGGGTGACATCGTCGATGCCGGTGAGGCGATCGGTGTCGTCGAGGGCATCTCGTTGCGCAGCACCCGCATCCGGGACGTCAACGGCACCCTGTGGCACGTCCCGAACGGTGAGATCCGCCGGGTCGGGAACATGAGCCAGGACTGGGCCCGCGCCCTGCTGGACGTCGACGTCGCCTACGGCACGGACCTCGACGCGGCCAGCGACATCATCGAACGGGTCGCCGTCGAGATGGCGCACGAGGACGAGTTCGCCCCGTTGTTCCTCGAGGATCCCGAGGTCTGGGGGGTGCAGGAGCTCGGCAACGATGCGGTCTCGATCCGCCTGGTCATCAAGGTCGTCCCGGGGCAGCAGTGGGCGATCATGCGCGAGCTCCGCGCCCGCCTCAAGAAGGCCTTCGACGTCGCCGGTATCGAGATCCCGTTCCCGCAACGAACGATGTGGCTTCGCACCGAGCATCCCGTCGCGCTCGGCGACTCCGAGGTGTCCGTCTTCAGCTTCCCCGTCCCCGACGAGGCGCTCAGACGGCGGGCCATCGAGGCCTCCCGCGCCGGCCGCGCGGGACGAGTGGTCGGTGACCACGACGACGCCGTCAAGCAGGCGGTGGCCGCCGAGGACGGCGAGAAGCTGCCCGATCCCTCTGACGACGCCGGTGACCTGACCTGACCCGGGTCCCTCGGGTGACGCTCAGCGTGGGAGCACCGCGTCTACCGGTACCGCCAGGTCGGCCACGACCCCGGAGTGGGTCGTCTCACCAACGCCGGTCCTGACCGGAGGTTCGAAGCGGCCGTCGGTGCCGGGACCGTGCACCTCGATGCGCTGTTCGTCGAGATCGACGAACCAGAACTCGCCCACCCCGAAACGTTCGTACAGCTCCCGCTTGACCACCTGGTCGTAGCGTCGGCCGGAGGGCGAGGAGACCTCCACGACGATGTCCGGTGCACCTTCGATGATGCGCGGCCCGTAGGTCGACGGATCGGCGACGTACAGCACGTCCGGTTCCAGTGCGGTGGTGGCGGACAGCGCCACCCCGAGCGGCGCGACGAAGGCCTCCGCGCCGTGCGTCCGCGCGTGGTCGTCGAAGTGTCGCAGCAGGTTCTGCACGGCACGCTGGTGGTCGAGAGATGGGCTCGGGCTCACGACGACCTGGCCTTCGACCAGCTCGCAGCGCATCTCCTCGGGGAGCGTGAGCCACTGCTCGACGGTCCATCCCGTCGCGATCGTGGTCGGTTCCGCGACCGTCGCGGTGAGCGCCATCGAGCCCTCCACCTGGTGTCCATCCTCCGACGCTCCGTGGCATCAGGCTACGTCCGGCTCTGGATCCCGTCAGGCCTGTGGACGAGAGTCCGTGGTGCGGTGGTCGCGTCGCATCGGATGGTCCGCCGGGACCTCGACCAGCACGAGCGCCAGCCCGTCGGGGTCGCGCACGGTCGCTTCGATCAGGCCCCAGGGCATCCGCTGCGGCTCCGTATCGATGGTGCACAGCTCGGAGCCACGCAGCGCGTCAACCGCTGCCTCGACATCACGGACCTGTAGCCACAGCCGCAGGCCGTCGGGCACGGTGGGTGCGCCGTCGCCAGCTTCGGTCAGCTCCAGGTAGCCACCGCCCATGAAGAGCACCACGCCACGGTGCGGCGGTGTGCCGAACTCGCGGAAGCGGTGGAGACCGAGCACGCCCTCGTAGAAGGCGAGGGAACGGTCGAGGTCCGCCGGCTCGAAGAGGACGCGGCTTGCGAGGATCTCCACGGGACCGCTACGCCGCGCCGCCGCCGGGCTGCCCGGGGGAGGGTTCCCACACCTTGGCGTCCATCGCCTGTTGGCCGGCGTGGTAGCTCGAGCGCACCATCGGGCCGGACTGCACGTGATCGAACCCGAGCTCGATCTCGCCGTACTCCCGGAAGCGGTCGAAGGTCTCCGGGGTGACGTAGCGGTCGAGGTGCAGGTGCTGGGCCGACGGCTGCAGGTACTGGCCGATCGTCAGGGTGTTCACGCCGGCGGTCTTGAGGTCACGCATGCACTCCAGCACCTCGTCGTCGGTCTCACCCATCCCGACGATCAGGTTCGACTTGACCGCGGTCGTCGCCGGGAACCGCTCCCGCGCGAGTGCGAGGAACTCGAGCCCCCGGTCGTAGTCGAAGGACGGGCGGATGGTCGGGAACAACCGACGCGTCGTCTCGAGGTTGAAGGCGAACACGTCCGGGCCCGCCGTGACGACCTGGTCCAGCGCGGAGGCCCCCTGCTGCGGGTCCTGGCCGTAGCCGAAGTCGCTGGGCAGTACCTCGACGCCGACGTCAGGTGTACGCGCGCGGATCTGGCGGATCGTCTCGGCGATCAGCCAGGCTCCTTGGTCGTCGAGGTCGTCGCGCGCGACCATCGTCACGACCGCGAAGCGCAGGCCCAGGTGCTCGACGGCTTCGGCGACGCGGCGCGGCTCGTCGGTGTCGTAGTCGGCCGGCTTGCCCGTCTTGATCTGACAGAAGCCGCAGCGGCGCGTGCAGTCCTCACCGCCGATCAGGAAGGTCGCCTCGCGCATCTCCCAGCACTCGTAGATGTTGGGGCAGGCGGCTTGCGCGCAGACGGTGTTGAGCTCGAGGTCCTGCATCAGCCGGGTGACGTCGGTGAAGTTGTCCCCGAAGCTGGCCTTGACCTTCAACCACTCCGGCTTGCGCTCACCGTGCAGGGAGGTGTCGATCGTGCGACGCACCACCCCTGCCCGCTGGACCTTCTCGCGAGGCAGCACCGCCAGGGTGCGTGCTCCTTCGGGGATGACCGGTCGGTCGCTCACGGGGAGGGCTCCATCCGTCGCTCGAGGTCGGCGGGGTCGATCGCTTCGAGGGTAGCGCCGAGCACCTGAGCGGTCGCCGCCTCGATCGCGTCGGCCACCTCGTCGACGGTCGCTTCCCGCCCGAGCGTGGCCAGCGAGCACACCCCGCGATCGCGGATGCCACACGGGACGATGCCATCGAAGTCGCTCATCCGCGGATCGACGTTCAGGGCGAAGCCGTGTGAGGTGATGCCGCCGGACGCGACGCGCACGCCGATCGCCGCGATCTTCTCGTCGCCGACCCATACGCCGGTGTACCCCTCCGAGCGCTCACCCGGGAGGTCGAAGGTCGCGAGCGCGACGATCAGGATCTCCTCGAGCGCACGGACGTAGTCGACCACCCCGCGGATCGACGCGAGCTTGATGATCGGATAGCCGACGAGCTGGCCCGGACCGTGGTAGGTGATGTCGCCGCCCCGGTCGACCTCGACCAGATCGATGCCGTGCTCGCGACGGGCTGTCTCGCCGTAGAGAAGATGGGCTCGGTCGGTGCGCTTCCCCAGCGTGTAGACCGCCGGGTGCTCGAGCAGCAGCAGCGCGTCCCGCCCGTCCGCTTCCCGTCGCTGGGCGACCAGTCGACGTTGGAGCTCCCAGGCGTCGAGGTAGCCGACCGTGCCCAGCCGGGCCACCCCGAGCGGCTGCTCACGATCCGCGCGCAGCGCGTCCGGGGAGAGGCCTGGCCGGGTGGTCACACACCGAGCTCCGCGGCGAAGTCGTGGGTCTCCAGGACGTACTTGAGGTCCTGCAGGAACCGGGCGGCATCCGCGCCGTCGACCATCCGGTGGTCGTAGGACAGGCACAGGTAGGACATCCACCGGATCGAGATCGAGTCGCCGTACGCGTCCGAGACCACCACCGGTCGCTTCTCGACCGCGCAGGTGGCCAGGATCGCCACCTCCGGTGGGTTGATGATCGGGGTATCGAAGAGCGTCCCGACCGACCCGGTGTTGGTGATCGTGAAGGTCCCGCCGGTGATCTCGTCCGGCTGGATCTTCTTGTCCCGGGTCCGCTTGGCCAGATCCGCGATGTTGCGCGCCAGTGCCGGAACGGTCTGGTCCTGCGCGCCCTTGAGGTTCGGGACGAGCAGCCCGCGTTCGGTGTCGACGGCGATCCCGAGGTTGATGAAGTTGCGGAAGGTGGCGGTACCGCCCTCCAGGTCCATCGAGGAGTTCATCACCGGGTGGCGTGGCATCACCATGCACACCGCACGGGCGATGAGCGGCAGGGGCGAGAGCGACGCGCCCTCCTTGGCCTTGAAGGCGTCCTTCTTGGCGGCGCGCAGGTTCATCACGTGGGTCAGGTCGACCTCGACCGCTGCCGTGAGCTGCGCGGTGGTCTGCAGCGACTCCATCATCGCGTTGGCGATGGCCTTGCGGACACGCGAGAGGTCCTGCGTGACCTCGCGTTCGCCGCCGAAGTCGACCTGCATCGGCGAGGCCGGCGGCCGCTTGCGCTCACTGGGCGCGCTCGGAACCGCCGGTGGCGGGGTCACGGACGGTGCGCCGGCTGCGGGAGCCGCGTCCGCCGCGGCCTGCTCGGCGGCTTCCCCTCCTGCTTCGATCGCCCGCTCGGCGTCCTCGCGGGTGATGCGGCCGCCCGGTCCGGTCGCCTTCACCTGCTCTGGGGAGAGTCCCGCGTCCCGGAGCAGCCTGCGTACGAGCGGTGAGGTCAGCACCGGGCCAGCCGCGCTGGCCGCCCCCTCGGAGGAGGCGGACGCGGCCGCGGAGGCGGGTGCGGCGGTGTCCTCCGACGTCGCCTCCTGAGCGTCCTCGTCGGTGTCGTCCTGCTCGGTGTCGTCCTGCTCGGTGTCGTCGTCAGCTCCGGCGTCGGCCTCGGTGTCGTCGGTCTGCGTGGTCCCTTCGTCGCTGGTGTCGTCGTCGCTGGTGTCGGCGGGGGCGTCACCGATGACGGCGATGACCTCGCCGACCTCGATGGTGTCGTCGACCTCGGCGCGTAGTTCCTGGACGGTGCCGGCGACCGGCGAGGGGATCTCGGTGTCGACCTTGTCGGTGGAGATCTCGGCGATGGGTTGGTCGACCTCGACCTCGTCGCCTACCTCGACGAGCCAGGCGGTGATGATGCCCTCTTCGACGGATTCGCCCAGCTGGGGAAGTTCGACGTCAGCCACGGGGGTCCCTCGCTTGTCGTTGTGGTCGGTGGTCGGGCCGGTCAGCCGTGGAGCGCGCGACCCGCGAGGGCCAGATGCGCCTCGCCGATCGCCTCGCTGAAGGATGGGTGGGCGTGGATCAGGTGGGCCACCTCGACGGGTAGCGCCTCCCAGTTGTAGATCAGTTGGCCCTCGCCGATCAGGTCGGTAGCGCGGGGTCCGACGATGTGCACGCCGAGGACCCGGCCTGCGCCGCCTTCGGCGTCGTCGTCCTTCTCCGCGATCAGTTTGACCATCCCGGAGGCCTTGAGCATCGCGGCTCGTCCGAGCGCCTGGAACGGGTACTTCTCGACGACCACGTCGAACCCGGCATCCTTCGCGTCGGCTTCGGTGTAGCCGACCGAGGCGACCTCCGGGTGGGAGTAGGTCACCCGGGGGATACCGCGGTAGTCGATGGGCAGCACGTCGAGCCCACCGAGCTGATCGGCGACCAGGAAGCCTTCGGCGAAGGACGCGTGCGCCAGACCGAGGGTGTCGATCACGTCACCCAGCGCCCAGATGTTGTCGACGTTGGTCCGGCTGTACTCGTCGACGACCACGAAGCCGCGGTCGTCGACCTCGACGCCAGCGGCGTCCAGGCCGGCCCCCTCGGTGACGGGGCCGCGGCCGACCGCGACGAGCAGCACGTCGGCGTCGAGCGTCTCGTCGCCCTTGCCGGTCTCGACCGTGCAGGTCACGCCGTCGCCTGAGGTCTCGACCTCGCTGAGCTTCACCCCGGTCATCGCGGTGATGCCCTTCTTACGGAAGGCGCGCTCGATCTCCTTGGACGAGTCGGCATCCTCCAGTGGCAGCAACCGGTCCTCGAGTTCCACGAGGGTGACGTCGACCCCGAACGCCGCCCAGGCGCTGGCGAACTCCATGCCGACCGCACCGGCACCCAGGATGATCGCCGAGCCGGGGAGTTCGTCGAGGTACATGGCATGGTCGGACGAGAGGATCGCCTCGCCGTCGAAGGGCGCGAACGGCAGTTCCTTGGGCTTCGATCCGGTGGCGATCACGACCGCGGGGGCACTGACCGTGCGGGTGCCGTCCTCGGTCTGGACCTCGACGGTGTTGGCGTCCGTCAGGGTGCCGGTACCGATGATCGTCTCGACCCCACGGCCCTTCAGCGCGCCCTGTAGGCCCTTCCACATCTTCTCGACGACGCCGTCCTTGTGGGCGTTCAGCGCCGCGACCTCGATGCCCTGGTAGTCGACGGTCACGCCAAAGTCGCCGGCCTCCTGAGCATGCTCCGCGATCTCGGCGGTCTGCAGGATCGCCTTGGTGGGGATGCAACCCCAGTGCAGGCAGGTCCCGCCGACCTTGTCCCGCTCGATCAGGATCACGTCGAGACCGAGCTGAGCAGCTCGCAGCGCGGTGGAGTAGCCACCGGTCCCACCGCCGAGCACGATCACGTCGGCGTCCTGGCCGTCGGTCTTGGCGACCTTCTCGCCGGAGGGTGCGGGTGCTGCGGTGCGGTCATCGTCTGAGGAGGCGCCTTCGTCGGTGTCGTCCTGCTCGGTGTCGTCGTCAGCTCCGGCGTCGGCCTCGGTGTCGTCGGTCTGCGTGGTCTCTTCGTCGTCATCGGTGTCGTCGTCGCTGGTGTCGGCGGGGGCGTCACCGATGACGGCGATGACCTCGCCGACCTCGACGGTGTCGTCGACCTCGGCGCGCAGTTCCTGGACGGTGCCGGCGACCGGCGAGGGGATCTCGGTGTCGACCTTGTCGGTGGAGATCTCGGCGATGGGTTGGTCGACGTCGACCTCGTCGCCGACCTCGACGAGCCAGGCGGTGATGATGCCTTCGGTGACGGATTCGCCCAGCTGGGGAAGTTCGACGTCAGCCACGGGTCTGTCGCTCCTGGTCCGGGTGCGGCGTGTCGGGGCTCGTGTATCGGGTTCGTGCATCGAGCTGACCGCACGCCGCGACGGGCATCGTGGGTGCCGAAGAGGCCCTCGGCAGCCTCTTCGACGCTAGCGGACGCGGTAACCGACTGCAGACGGGTGGGAGACGTCCGACCCCGTGCGCGGGGCGGACGCGTGGATCGGCGGGGTGTGGCACGCTGGCAGGCAGCACCGACGGTCGAGGAGCGGACTTCCGTGTTCGAGCAGGTCCAGCGTCAGCAGCAGGAGCCGGTCGCCATCGTGCAGAGCCAGGCGACGGCGGACCTGCTCGTCGCAGCCTGCCGGGTCCACGGGATCGAAGCGTCGACGTTGATGGCTTCGGCGATCCCGTCGATCGACTGGGTGGAGGGGTTCGCGGTGCTGGTCGCCGATGCGGATGCGGAGGAGGCCCGCCGCTTGCTGGACGAGCTCGGTCACCCGCCGCTGCCCACCTACGAGGACTGATCGCGACGGTCACCTCGCCACCGACCGACGGCGCATCGGCGCCGCTGGTCCCGATCGAAGGAGACGTCGTGAGTGGCCCGATCCAGGACCCTGACCTGCGTTGTGAGAACGAGCGCTTCGCACGGATCGAAGCGCGCGAAGGCCGCACCACCGAGGTCGGCGGGATGCCGGTGGCGCGGGTGCTGCCGACGAAGGGACGCCGGACCGTCGGGGCCTGGTGCTTCGTGGACCTGATGGGGCCTGCGGATGCGGAGGAGCCCGATCCGATGGAGGTGGGACCCCACCCGCACATCGGGCTCTCCACGGTGACCTGGCTGCTGGAGGGCGAGGCGCTCCACTCCGACTCGCTCGGCACGCAGCAGCCGATCCGCCCGGGTCAGCTGAACCTCATGACCGCGGGGCACGGCATCGCCCACGCCGAGCTCGCGGCAGAACCGCCGTTCCGGGGGGTCCAGATGTGGATCGCGCAGCCGGAGGCCACCCGTCACGGCGACGCCCGGTTCGACCACCTCGCCGAACTCCCTGAGGTCGAGCTCGCAGGACTCCGTGGCATGGTCCTGGTCGGACAACTCGGCGAGGCACGCTCCGAAGCGCGGACCGACACCCCTCTGCTGGGTGCGGACCTCACGCTCGATCGCGGCCAGGTCGGCGTCCCCACGGACCCGGCCTTCGAACACTGCGTGGTCCCGCTCGACGGGCGGGTCAAGGTCGGCGAGGACATCCTCGAACCGGGGTGGCTGGGGCTCCTGCCGGTCGGCATCGACGAGGTGCCCGTCGCGGCGGAGACCGATGCGACCCGGTTGTTGCTGCTGGGTGGCGAACCCCTGGGCGAGAAGGTGTCGATGTGGTGGAACTTCGTCGCGCGTGACCAGGACGAGATCACCCAGGCCTACCGCGACTGGGAGGAGCGCACCGATCGCTTCGACGAGGTCCCCTCCGACCTCGAACGCATCGAGGCGCCCCGTCCGCCGTGGTTGCCGGGGCGGGACTGAGCCGGGTCAACTCGGCCCGTCTGCGAGCTCCGGCGGGAACCCGCCCGTGGCGATGGGCCCCCACCCCTCGATCGTGATGCGGAGGAGACACTTGCCCTGGTCGCGCATCGCCTGGCGGTACTCGTCCCAGTCCGGGTGTTCGCCGGCGATCACCTGGAAGTACTCGACCAGCGGCTCGACGGCCTCCGGGAGGTCGAGTACCTCGGCGGTGCCGTCGACCTGGACCCAGGGGCCGTCCCAGTCGTCCGAGAGCACGAGGACGTTGGCGCGGGGATCGCGGCGCAGGTTGACCGACTTGGCTCGCTGCGGGTAGCTCGCGATCACCACGCGACCCTGCCCGTCGAGGCCGCCGGTCACCGGCGAGCCCTGCACGGAGCCATCGCTGCGACGGGTCAGCAGGACGTGGTGGTGCCGCTCCCGGATGAACCCGAGGAGCTCCTCGCGGTCCACGCGGTCGGCGCTGGCGATCGTGCGGGCCATGGAGGTACTCCTCGCCACCCGGCTTCGCGGGGCGTGACGTCGGTACGGTAGCCACGCTAGCGACGTCGGAGAGGTACGTATGGGCGGCACCGTAGCGAGCGCGGATCGGGACGGAGACCCCTCCGAGAGCGGCTTCAGCACCCCGTCGTTCGCGAAGAGCCTGTTCCTCGGTGAACTCCACCAGGACCTGGTCACGCCGTACCCGAAGCTCGACCGCGCCGAGCGGCAGCAGGTCAGCCACCTGGTCGGTGAGCTCCGCCGTATCACCGACGAGCTCTACGACCCGGCCAAGGTGGAGGAGCAGCGGTGGGTCGGCGATGAGGTGCTCACGGCCCTGGGTGACGCCGGTCTGATGGGGCTGTACGTCGATCCCGCCTACGGCGGACAGGGGCTGTCGCAGACCGGCTACTGCCGGGTCAGCGAGGAGTTCGGCCGCATCGACGCCACGCTGGCCGTGGTCATGGGGGTCCACCAGTCGATCGGGTTCAAGGGGATCCACCTGTTCGGCTCGGACGAGCAGAAGGACCGGTTCCTGCCGGATCTGGCCGCAGGTCGCAAGCTCGCGGGCTTCGCGCTGACGGAACCGACGACCGGTTCGGATGCCTACGACCTGCAGACCCGAGCCGAACGCGAGTCCGACGGGTCCTGGCGACTGAACGGCGAGAAGCGCTGGATCGGCAACGGCAACCGTGACGTCGTGGTGTGCTTCGCCCGCAGCGAGGAGCACGGTCACGTCGCCCTGATCCTCACCCCGGACATGGAGGGGTTCGACTCGCCCTTCCGCTACGACAGCATGGGGCTGCGCGGTAACGACCTGCGGCACCTCACCTTCCGGGACGTCAAGGTGCCCGAGGAGAACGTGCTCGGCGAGCCCGGCGACGGGTTCACGATCGCGATGAACATCCTGAACAACGGCCGGATGTCGCTCGGGACCGGCGCCGTCGGCGCCGTCAAGAAGCTGCTCGACCTGGCCATCGGGCACGTCCGGGAGCGGGAGCAGTTCGGCCAGCCGCTCGGCGAGTTCGAGCTGGTCCAGGAGAAGATCTCGTGGATGACCTCCTACCTCTACGGGCTGGAGGCGATGAGCTACCTGACGACCGGGATGATGGACCGCGGGGTCGAGGACGTCAGCCTCGAGTCCGCCATGGTCAAGGTCGTCGGGACCGAGTTCCTCTGGTACGCCGCCAACCGTGCCTTCCAACTGGCCGGTGGCGAGGCCTACATGAACGATCAGCCCTACGCGAAGATCCTGCGGGACATCCGGATCTTCCCGATCTTCGAGGGCGCGAACGACGTGCTGCGCGCCTTCATCGCGTTGTCGGGGCTGAAGGTCCTCGGCGACGAGGTGGAGGGGATGGGTGACCTCGATCTGCTGGGCGCACCGGTGCGGTCCGGCGGACTCGTGCTCGATTACGTGCTGGCGCGGGTCAAGCGTCGGGTCGATCCGCCGCGTCTCACGCACGTCCACCCCGAGCTGCGGTCGCTCGCCGAACCCCTCAGCGACCAGGTGTCACGTCTGCGACACGAGTCGGAGGCACTGCTGCGCCGGCACGGTCGCGAGGTGCGGACCAAGCAGCTCCAGCAGAAGCGTCTGTCCCACGTCGCGATGGACATCACGGCCCAGGCAGCCACGCTGTCTCGCGTCACCGCACTGATGAACGCGGAGGGTGTCGAGGGCACCGCCACGGAGCGGTTCATCGCCGAGACCTTCTGCGGACGCGCTGCCGGTCGGGTCGATCAGCAGCTCGATCGGTTGGAGCGCAACGATGACGACGCGATGCTGCAGATCGCGCGGGTTGCCTACCGCCGCGGAGGTTCCGGGTTCGAGCTGTACGACACGTAGCGGAGGAGCTCTGATCCTCGGCTCGCCCTCAGTACCACCAGGGCAGGGGGATACCCGAGGAGATCGCGATCGACCAGGCGAACATCAGGATCAGCGTCAGTGCGATGAGCCGGGCCGGCCAGGCCAGGCTGCGGCGTGGGAGAGCCTGATCCTCCTGGTCCGGCATGCCATCGGGGTCCGTCGGAGCGCCCACGTCGACACCGGCCAACCCGTCGTCCGGTAGCTCGCGGAGGCAGCGGCGGGCCAGGTCGGCATCGTCGGTCGCGACCTGCACGCGGTACCCACCGGTCATGAACGCGACCTCCGGCAGGTTCCCCCCGGCGCTGTCCCCGAGGACGCGGGTGCGGACGCCCTCGTCCTCGAGATGGTCGCTGGCCAGCTGCGCCAGGAACGGTGTGTCGTAGGCGACGACGGTCACCCAGGTCGTTGCAGTCACCGGTCCCTCCTCTGGCCCGGGGGTCCCCCGGGGGAGACCAGGGTGCCACACCATCGGGGTGGCAGCCGGACCCCGACCAGTAGGCTCACCGACCGCGGCGAGGAGACCCCGTGAGGATCGTGATCGCGCCCGACAGCTTCGGTGGCACGCTGCGTGCCACCGAAGCCGCTGCGGCCATCGCAACGGGGTGGGCGCGGACACGCCCCGAGGACGAGCTCATCGAGCTGCCGCTGTCCGATGGCGGTGAGGGTCTGCTCGATGCGCTCGCCTCCGGAGGGGGTGAGCTTCGCAGGACCGAGGTGGCTGGTCCGCTCGGTCATCCGCGTGACGCGAGCTGGTTGCTCCAGGCGGACGGCACCGCCGTCATCGAGTCGGCCGAGGCCTGTGGCCTCGTCCACGTGCCAGAGGAGCGACGTTCGCCCCTGCGTACCACGACCTACGGTGTCGGACAGCTGATCGACGCGGCGCGTGACGCCGGTGCCCGACGGATCCTCGTCGGGCTCGGTGGCTCGGCGACGGTGGACGGAGGCGCGGGAGCCCTGCTCGGTCTGGGTTTCCGGCTGAGCATCGAGGACGGCTCCGGTCTCAAGGTCGGCAGCGAGGACCTCGGACGGGTCATCCGGGCGGAACGGGGGTGGAGCGCCACCTTCGACGAGGTCGAGGTGGTGCTCCTCTCCGACGTCACCACGACCCTCGTCGATGCTGCGCCGGTGTTCGGTCCCCAGAAGGGGGCGACCTCCGACGAGGTGGCGACGCTGACCTCGGCCCTCGAGAGCTGGGCCGAGGTGGCGGAGCGGGACCTCGCCGGCGGCCGACGGTGGCGCGACGTGCCGGGCAGCGGTGCTGCGGGCGGTCTGGGGTTCGGGCTGGCCTGTGCTCTGGGTGCGCGCTTCGTACCCGGCGCTCGCACCGTCGCGGACCTCGTCGGACTGGAGCCCGAACTGGAAGGTGTCGCCGCGATCGTGACAGGAGAGGGCCGGCTCGATGCGACGTCCGGGTCGGGCAAGGTCATCGACCTGGTGCGGGAGGTCGGTGCTCGTCGTGGGATCCCGATCCTGGCGGTGGTGGGGCAGGTCGCGGCTGGGGCACCCGCGCTCGATGGCCTCGAGGCGGCAGCGCCAGACGGTCCGGGGGACGACCCGCGCGCCGAGGTGGAGGCGGCGGCAGCGCGTCTCGCGGGGACGGTGTCTGCGGGCTGACGTCGACGTGACAGAGGTCACCGATACACTGCCGAGCGGTGCCCGTCCCCCGTCGACCGGCATCCGCCGAAGGGCCCCGGCCCGTACGACATCGTCACCTGAGGAGTAAGCGTGAGCGCCGACACCGTCCAGAGCGACAACGCGACCATCTCGCTGACCGAGACCGCTGCCGAGAAGGTCCAGAGCTTCCTCGCCGACCAGCCAGACGTGGACGACATCGCGTTGCGCGTCGCGGTCCAGGCCGGTGGTTGCGCAGGCTTCCGCTACGCGCTGTTCTTCGACGACCGCGAGCTCGACGGAGACCTCGAGGAGGTCCATCACGGCATCAAGGTGCGGGTCGACAAGATGTCCTCGCCCTACCTCATGGGGACCGTGATCGACTGGAAGGAGTCCCTCGAGGCCTCCGGGTTCTCCATCGAGAACCCGAACTCGGCGGGGTCCTGCGCCTGCGGCGAGAGCGCCACGTTCTGACCTGCTGCCACACGCGCCACCGTGGACGATGACGGGTCCGGCTGGCACGGGGTCCTGCTCGAGCTGTGGTCGACCGAGGTCCGCGACGCGGTCGTGCGGCGCCTGGAGGACGCTGCGGTGGGCCGTCACGGCTGGTTCGTCCAGGTCTTCAGTGATCCGGATCAGGCCGACGGGGGGCTGACGGAGACCGTCCACGCGCTGGTCCTCGCGGCGATCCGGGACGAGACGGGTGCCGACCTCGAGTCGCTGGGAAGCCAGGCGGCGTGGGACTGCTACGAGCAGGTCTGGGACCGGCTCGCCGAACGTTGGGCTGACGGCGGCAGGCTGTCCCGGGTCCGGCTCGGCGAGGAACCCGCGGTGGTCCGAGCCCTCCACGACCTCCCCGTCGAGGCAGCGGTGTGTGCCGGCGCAGACGTGCGCGGAGCACGGCCCGAGCCCCTGTGGTTGCGAGGGCGACTGTGCATCGACGAACGTGGACTCCGGCACTACCTGGGGCTCGATGGGGGAGTGACGCCGGCCCCCGCCCGCGCGGCAGCTGACCACATCCTCGCAGCGCTCGATCCGCCCGACGGTAGGGACGCCGACTGAGCCGGGTGGTGCTACGGCATCGAGGGTGGCTCAGCGGACGCGTTCGACCTCGAAGGTGAGGGCGGCACCGTCGTGCTGCTGCTCGACCAGGCGCTGACGTTGCATGCGGCACCAGACCGGGACGTCCACACGGGCGGCAGGATCGGTCGCGAGCAGCACGACGCGCCCTCCGACGTCGAGGGCTTCGACCGCCTTCGCCAACTCGATCACGGGCATCGGGCACGACAGGCCGCGAGCGTCCACCACCGGCACCTCGGAGGACATGGGCGCATCCGACGCGGCGTCGTGGAGATGTGTCATGGCGTGCCTCGGTGACCGGTCCGCATCAGCTGGGTGGGGTGTTCGGAGGCCCTCAGTGGGTGGCCCGATCTGCGACCGGCGATCGTCCTTGCGGTGCACCTCGGTCGAGGTCGTAGGTGATCTCCGCGCCTCGGAGCTCGGAGGCCTCGTGGACCGCGGTCATCACCGTCGCCATCGCGGCATTGACCCCGCCGTTCCTGACCGTGACCGTCGCACCGATGTGGGCGCGGGTATCGCTGGCTGGCCACCAGGACATGAGCAGCTCCGTGTCACCGGCGGTCCGGAGGATCCTCTCGACCTCCTCTGCGCTGACATCACGGTCCTCGGGGAGTCGGATCGTGACGACGATCCTGACCTGATCCTCGGGTGGGTCGACCCGGTGGGGCGCGGGTAGGCCAGCGTCCGCGACGGCGTCGACCAACCCGGCATCGCGGGTCGGACCGACGTCGACCGCGACGAGCAAGGTCGCGTCGGGTGCGGCCCAGGCGAGGTGGGTGGTTGCGCCCCGGAGACCCGAGGCGGTCGGTGCGACCGCGGCCACGATCAGGTCGGAGGGCTGCGCGAAAGCCTCGACGGCCTTGTGGGTGCGGCGAGGGTCGTGGTGGACGCGATCGCCGAGGTGGGCGACCTCGTCAGGGAGGTCACCGGTACGAGGGCCGGTGCGCAGGATCGTCGTCGGATGACCGGTGTGGTCGCGCAGACGTCGAGTGAGCTCCGCGGCCAACCGCAGGCTGCCGTTCCCCCCGGGCAGCAGGTGTTCCTCGGAGACGGGGAACAACAACCGGTCCGGGCTACACAGACCCAACCGGATCACGGCGAGCGGGACGCTGGATCGTCCGACGACGTGGTCGATCAGGCGTCCGAAGACGTCGCTGGTCGAACTCTGCCCCTGCCAGCCCATCACGACCAGCGCAGGGCGTCGCTCCGAGATGGCATCGAGCACACCCGTGGCGACGTCGGTGGCGGTCCGGACCTGACCGCTTGCGGCGACCCCGAGGTCGTGGGCTCGGGCCTCGATGTCCGTGAGTCCCTGCCAGGCGTGTGCGTGATCGTCGGAGCTCGCCGCCTCACCGAGGACGGTCACGAGGTCGACGCGTCCCCCCGTCCCCGCCAGCGCTGCTGCGTGGCCGAGGAGCGGACCGATCGATGCGGGGTTCGCGACCGGTACCAGGATGGGGCGATCCGGTGCAAGCGTGCGCATCGCAGGCTCCTCCCTACCTACGGGGTTAGCTGACGGGCTCGGGCCGGAGACGCCCTACCGGATCACCGGATCCGGATTCGCCCCTGTGGCAGGTCGCGGACGGCCATCCTCGCGCCATCTGCCAGCCACGGTGGGTCCCCCGCCCCGGTCAGCCGACCGGGCTCGGTGTGACGAGAAGGGTATCGGCGGTGCGCTCGTCTCGCGCCCTCGGTCCGCCCGCTACCGTTGCACGGTCGTCGTTCGCGAGGAGGTTGACCGTGCGGGTGCTGGTGGTCTCGGAGGACCCGAAGGAACGTCTGCGTGCCACCAGCGCGCTGGAGCTGCAGGCTGCGGCGGAGGTCGTGGAGTCCGACTCGGCCGAAGACGCCCGGCGGCGCCTGCTCCGAGACGGCGAGAGCTACGACGTCCTCGTGGTCGACGGTGATCTCTACCCGCGCGGCGGCTTCGCGATGCTCTACGACCTCCGGGCACGTGCCGAGCTCCAGGGCATCGACCCGACCCCCTCCCTGGTGATGACGTCGCGCGAGCAGGACCTGTGGCTCGGGAACTGGGCGGGGGCCAACGTGTGTCTCATCAAGCCGGTCGACCCCTTCGAGCTCGCCCGTCGTGTGGAGGAGCTCGAGGACGCCGAGGTTCCGCCCTACGGCGACAGCAACGCGGCGGCGAAGCAGGTGTCGGCGGCGCTTCGCGAGCTGCGATGACCGCGCCTGAGGCCGACGCGCTGGACTGGCCGACGCTGATCGAGGATCTGCTCGGTGGCCAGGATCTGGCCGAGCACGATGCAGCAACGGTGATGACCGCGGTGATGGCCGGGCAGGTCGACCCGGTCCGGATCGCGGCGCTGCTCGTGGCCCTCCGCGCGAAGGGCGAGGCACCCTCCGAGATCGCCGGGTTCGTGCGGGCGATGACCGCGGCGGCGGCCGACATCCACCTGGCTGAGCCGGTCGCGAGCCGGATCGTCGACGTGGTCGGGACCGGAGGCGACGGCGCCGACACCTTCAACATCTCCACGGTCGCCGCGGTGGTCGTCGCCGCGACGGGCCAGCCCGTCGCGAAGCACGGCAACCGATCCGCTTCCAGCGCCTGCGGCAGCGCGGACCTGCTCGAGGGGTGGGGGATCGCCCTGGAGCTGCCATCGCATGCGGTCGCGACCTGCATCGAGGAGCTCGGCATCGGGTTCCTGTTCGCCCGGAGCTTCCACCCGGCGATGAAGGTCGTGGGACCGATCCGTCAACAGCTCGGTGTCCGGACGGTGTTCAACCTCCTCGGGCCCCTGTCGAACCCGGCGGGTACCCCCGCGATGGCGGTCGGTGTCTCGGATCCGCGACTCGCGCCCGTGATGGCGGACGCGCTCGCGCGGCTCGGCAAGCGTCACGTGCTGGTCTTCCGAGGTGAGGACGGCCTCGATGAGCTCACGACGACCGGCCCCTCGCAGCTGTGGGAGGTCCGCGATGGTGAGGTGACCACCTCGCGCCTCGACCCGCGCGACCTCGGGATCCCCTACGCGCCCCCGGAGGAGCTCACCGGCGGCGACGTCGCCACGAACGTGGCGATCGCCGACGCGATCCTCGAGGGTGAGCCCGGGCCACGGCGCGACATCGTCGTGCTGAACGCCGCGGCCGCCCTGGTGGCCGCCGACGCCGTCCCCGACCTGCCCGCCGGGATCGTGCGCGCACAGGCGGCGATCGACGGCGGGGCCGCGCTCGCTCTGAAGCAACGTTGGGTCGCGCGGGTGCAGCAGCTCATGGAGGACGGCGATGGCTGAGCAGCACCGCCTCGATCGCGAAGAGCGCCCCTACGAGCCCGACAAGCTCCCCGTGAAGGACGACGTCGGGCTCGAGGGCTTCCTCGCGGTGGACCTGCGGGTCGGCCGGGTGATCCAGGTCGAGCCCTTCCCGGAGGCCCGCGACCCGGCCTGGAAGGTCCAGGTCGATTTCGGTCCCCTCGGGACCCTGCAGTCCAGCGCGAAGATCACCAACTACACCGCCGACGAACTGGTGGGCCGGCAGGTCATCGGAGCGGTGAACCTCGGTCGCAAGCGCATCGCCGGCTACGTCAGTGAGTTCCTGATCCTCGGAGGTCTGGCTCCGGACGGCACCGTGCACCTGCTCCGGCCGGACGCGGAGCTCGCGCCCGGCTCGGTGGTCGCGTGAGCGGGCCGACGCCGGATGATGACCCGGGGCTGACCGTGCCGCCGCCTGCGTTCGTCGGGTTCGACCTGCAGGTGATGGTGGACCGTGCCGTCTACGCACCCGGGGAGACGGTCCGGATCACGGTGACGGCCGCCAACCAGGGCGCCCGCGCGGTCGAGCACCGCTACCCGGGCTGGCAGCGCTTCGTCACCAGTGTCCGTGACGAACACCACCGTGTCGTCGCCCACGACGAGGTGTCGCGCACCGCGGAGGAGCCCGCGATCGACCGGTGGTTACCCGGCCAGATGACGATCTGGCCGCTGTACTGGAATCAGACCCGGGGTCCGCTCGTGCCCGCGTGGGTCGACGAACCACCGGGAACGCAGGTCGAGCCAGGCCGCTACCGCGTCCGCGTCACGTGGCTCGGTCGGGAGTCCGGGTCGCGTGAGCAACTCGGCGACGCGTGGAGCGGCGTCTTCGAGCTGACCTGACCGAGGGCCTGGTCGGACGTCAACCTGCTCGGCGCACCTTGTCCCCCCGGAGTGCTTGACGGTCGCGGTGGACGTCACGTGCCACCCGTCGGGCCTCGTCCTCCAGCGCCGCCAGGACGGCACCCCCTGGGACCGGTAGGGCGTAGTGTCCGTCGACGTGCCGGACACGGACCCCTGGTCGCTCGAGGTGGTCCACGATCAGGGCGATCTCCTCATGATCCTCCGATCCCGGTGGGGTCTCGAACGCCGTCAGTGGGGCGAGAGCCAGGGCCTGTTCGACCGCGGCATCGTCCGCGGTGGCGCTCACTCGCACCGTGCCGGCGAGCCGGCCACGACGGATGACGAGCAGGTCGACCTCGCCGTCGCCGGTCGGACGCGAGACCACCAGCTGGGTGACCGCCGCGAGCGCATCGTGGCGGCGGCGTCGCGACCAGACGCGAGCGAGGGTGTGCAGCCGCTGACGTTCGGACGCCGCCCGTTCGAACCGTCCGCGGCGTGCCTGATCCCGCATGCGGGAGCGGAGCCGCTCGAGCACCTCCGTGGGATCGTCGACCGCGGCCTCCAGGCGGGCGACCTCGTGGTCGTAGTCGTCGCGGTGTTGGGTCCCGTCGCAGGGGGCACCACACTGGTCGAGCTGCTTGAGCACGCAAGGCCGGTGGTCCTGCGCGATCCGGAGCCGGTCCGTGCACGGGCGGATCGGTAGGGCGGCGCGGAGCGCGTCCGCGATCTCCTCGGCCACCCGCCTGGACGGCAGCGGTCCGAAGGTGCAGCGGTGCGTGTCGCGGGGCGTGGTGACGATCGACAGACGGGGGAAGGGCTCCCGGGTCACGGCCACGTAGGCGGGCGTCGGTACCCGCTTGGAGCGGCGGTTGTACCGGGGCAGGTGGTGCCGGATCTCGCGCAGCTCACGGACCTCCGCCTCGAGCAGGGTCGCCGTCGGGGTCCAGGTGACCCGAGCGGTCTCACGCACGAGATCGTCGGTCCTTCGGCGTCGGTCGGCGCCGAAGTAGCTGCGAAGGCGGGACCGTAGGTCCGTGGCCTTGCCGACGTACAGGACCTCGTCCCGAGCATCGAGGAAGCGGTACACCCCACACGTCGAGGGTGCCTCGCGGACCAGCGAGATCCTGCGGAACCGGCGATCGGAGGTCGAGCGCGTCAGCTCGCGGAGGTCCTCGAGGGTGGTGGCGCCCATCGAGCCCGCCCGCTCGATGAGCGCATGCAGGACGTCGACCGTCGCACGGGCGTCCGCCAGGGCCCGGTGTTCCGGGACGTGGCGGCTGCGTGCGAACCGTGCCAGGGTCCCGAGCCGGAGGTCTCGGACCTCATCCCGGACCAGGCGTCGTGCCAGGCTGGCGGTGTCTACCACGACGGGATCGAACGGACCGAGGTCCTCCCGCGCCGCCGCCGCGCGGAGGAAGCCGACGTCGAAGCGCGCGTTGTGCGCGACCAGCACCGCGTCCCCGAGGAAGCGGAGCAGGGTGGGCAGGACGGCTCCCGCGCGTGGTGCGTCCCGCACCATCGCGTCGGTGATCCCGGTCACCGTGGTCACCGCCGCCGGGATCGCCCGACCCGGGTGCACGAAGCTGCGGAGCTCACCGAGGACCTCGCCACCGCGGACCTTGACCGCGCCGATCTCGGTGATGCGATCGCGTTCGGGTGAGAGTCCGGTGGTCTCCAGGTCGAGCACCACGAACGTGGTCGCGAACAGGGTCGTCCCGAGTTCCTCGAAGCTCGGCTGCACCCCCGTGGTGCCTGATCCACCCATGCTCGTTCCGCTCCCACCGCGTCGTGACCGAACGTGCGTTCCCTCGGCCAGGTGGTGTGTAGCAGAGCCCTGGGACACCTCCTAGTGACCCTCGGGTGACCTCCGGCGCTCCATGGAACGTTCGGCGTACTAGCGTTCCGCTCCGTAGGCGTACCGATCGATGGCAGCGAGGCTCTCCGAGCTGAGATGCCGTTGACCGGTGGCTGGGGAGGAGCCGGAGGTGAGCGAGGCAGCGACATCAGCGCGTGGGGCGCGCGGCGGCCGACGGGAGGATCTGCTCGTCGCGGCGGCTCGCCGCTTCGTGGCGGCGGGGATCCGGCGCACGACGATGGAGGACATCGCGCGTGAGGCGCGGGCGGGCAAGGCGACCCTCTACCGGCACTTCCGCAACAAGGACGCGGTGGTCGATGCCCTGCTCGAACGCGAGGCGGAGCGGTTCGTCCGGATCCTGACCCAGGCCATCGAGGGCTGCGACGACGCTCCGGGGCAGCTCGAGGCCGCCTTCCTCGTCGGCGTTCGCTTCTTCGTCGAGCACCCGGTCCTCACCAGGGGGCGCGACGAGGAGTCGGGACTGCTGCTCCCACGCATCACCGCGAACGGTGGTCCGCTGGTCACCACCGGACTGCGGCTGTTCCGCGGCGTGATCGCGGACGGGGTCGAACGCGGGGAGCTGCGTCGGGTCGACCCGGATGTCGCGGCCGAGGTCGTGATGCGTCTCATCCTGTCCTACTTCACCTTCCCGCCGATGCACGTCCAGGTCGACGATCCGGAGGAAGCGGCGAGCTTCGCCCACGCCATCGTGGCTGGCGCCTTCCGGCGGTAGCTACACGCGTTGACAGCGCGGGCAGTAGGTCGTGCCCCGCTGTGCGATCACCGTCCGACGCATCGCGGTGCCACAACGACGGCACGGCAGGTCTCCCTGCCCGTAGGCGTTGAGGTGGTCGGCGTACCGACCGCTCGCTCCGTTCACCATCTGGTAGTCGCGGAAGGTGGTGCCTTCGCGCTCGATCGCCGCGGCCAGCACCGTGCGGATCGCGGCGTGGAGGGAGCCGGCCCGGCCAGCGCCCACGCGCCGCGATCCGGGGTGGATCCGTGCGCGCCACAGCGCCTCGTCCGCGTAGATGTTGCCGACGCCGGCGACCAGTCGTTGGTCCAGGAGCTTCGCCTTGACCGGGGCGCTGGTCGCGGCCAGCGCGGCGATGAAGTCAGCCACCCGGAAGTCCGAGGACAGCGGTTCCGGGCCCAGGGCGGCCAGCGTCGGTATCCGCCCGGCGTAGTCCCCGGCCGGCACCACCGAGACGCGTCCGAAGCGCCGGGGGTCCCGGAACAACACCGCGCGCCCATCGTCGAGCACGAAGCTGGCGCGGATGTGGGTGGGCGCGTCCGACGCCTCGTCATCGATAGCGCCGGGCCCTTCGGTGGGCACGATGCGCAACGAGCCGGTCATGCCGAGGTGGAGGACCAGTTCGAGCTCGCGTCCGTCCGGTTCGGGTCCCAGAGGGCACAGCAGGAACTTCCCTCGTCGTCGCACCTCCTCGATGCGCCGTCCGGCGAGCAGCTCCACGTCGGATAGGCGTGCGTGAGGGTGAGGGTCCCACCAGACGCTGATCACCCGCCGGCCCGTCAGTTCGGGGACCAGCTGCCTGCGTACGGACTCGACCTCGGGGAGCTCTGGCACGCCCGGCAGGCTACCCCCGGGGCGGGGTTACCCTGAGGGCATCACGACGGAGAAGGACACCGTGGCCAGTACCGACCGCGACCGACGAGAGGATGGGCGACCTGAGCAGTCGCGCCCTCGCGACCGCACCGGACGACCGCTGCCGTACGGCACCGACGACCGTCCGCTCGCCGAGGACCATGGGTTCGACACCGTCGAGGAGGCGCTGGACCTGGGTGTCCGGTTGTGGAACGAGCAGCGCTTCTTCGAGGCGCACGAGTGTCTGGAAGCGGTCTGGCACGCCTCCCCCGGGTCCGATCAGGATCTCTGGCAGGGGGTCATCCAGGTCGCGGTCGCCGCGGTGCACGTGCAGCGCGGCAACCCGGTCGGCGCCGTGAAGCTGGCGGAACGAGCGGCAGAGCGCCTTGCGTCGTACCCCGCGGAACACCGGGGCATCGATGTGGACTCGGCCCGGCGTACGTGTGAACGGCTGGCCGCACAGGTCGAGGAGGAGGGGGTCCACGCCACGGAGCTGCCGGGTCGCTTCCCCGCGACCACGCGCGGCGCCTGGTTCACCCCGGACCCTGCCGCGCTGCAACCGCCGAGCACGCCGACACCGGTGCCGGACGAGCCCGTGTGGTTGGCTGCTGGCAAGCCGCGCAGCCCGAACCGTCGCTAGGCCGGTGCGCCCGACGTCGGGTGTGGTCGGGCACACGTCGCAGCAGATCACGTCAGGAGACCACGATGTCCGAGCCCCGGGACCGCGCCGTCCCTACGACCGCGGAACGTCCCCGGCTGGAGCTGGCCTTCGGCCCGGAGCACCGCTTCCGCTGCGATGCCTGCGGCAACGTCACGCGGTTCGATGTCGTGACCACGGCGACCACGCGCCGGTTCCACCACTTCGACCTGGGTGGTGAGGGGCGTGTCGAGGAGGAGGAGGTCCTCGATCAACAGGTGCGTTCGGTCACCTGTCGATGGTGTGGTCGGGACGACGCGATCCAGGTCGAAGCGGCTCCGCTCGCCGGGACGTAGATGGCACCGACCGCCGAGCCACCCCCGAAGGCCGGCCTGGCAAGGCTGTCGACCGATGCCTGGGCAGCCCTGCTTCCTGTGGTGCGACGCGCTCTCGACGAACTGCCTGCCGGGCCGGACCAGCCACGACGTGGCAGGCTGCGGGGCACCTCGACCGGGCGTCTCGCTGGCGGGAGAGGCCGACAACAGCTCGAGAACCTGTTGAGCGAGGATCGTGAGCTCTGGGACACGGTGCTGCCATCGCTCCCACCGGAGGTCGTGACGGCTCTGGCAGCCCAAGCGGACGACGGGGCAGTGTCGTCGGGGGACCGACCTCAGGAGCAGGCGCTGATCGAGTTGCGGCGCCGCGCCGATCGCGACCGTGACCGTCTCCGAGCGGTCCGGCAGGAACGCGACGATGCGCGACGACGAGCGGAGGGGGCGGAGCAGCGGGAGGCTGCGACCCGCGAGGAACTCGCGGAGGTCCGGGCGCGGGTGGCGGCCCTCGAAGCTGATCTGACCGCCGCTCGAGGGCAGCTCGCTGACGCCGCGGTAGAGCGTGAGCGAGCCGTCGCCCGCGAGCGTCGACGACGTGACGCTGAACTCGATGAGCTTCGCACCGAACTGCGTGAGCTGCGGCGAGCGGACGAGGAACGGCGGGCGCGGGAGGCGCAGGAACGTTCGGCGTCAGCGGCCCAGCACGAGCCCGGCCGTCCTACCTCCGAGGGGGCCCAACCTCGACGGCCAGGAGGGCTGCGACCGGGGCGACCGAGCCGCCTGCCTGAGGGGGTCGTCCCGGGGACGCGTGAGGCGGTGGAGTTGCTGCTGCACCGCGGCCGACGGCTGCTCGTCGACGGGTACAACGTCACCCGGCAGCACCGTGGTGAGCTGACGCTGGAGCAGCAGAGGAACTGGCTGGTCCAGGCGCTGGCCAACCTCGCGAGTGCCCGCGGGGTCGAGCCGACGGTCCTCTTCGACGGTGAGGTCGCGAGCGGACGACGAGCGGGTGGCGCGGGCCGTGGTGTCGCCGTTCGTTTCACCGCCGACGGCATCACGGCAGATGACGAGATCGTGTTCGAGGTCGAGAGCACGGACGACCCCCTCACGGTCGTCACCGACGACCGTGAGCTGATCCAGCGTGTCCGGGCGTCTGGTGCCGACGTGATCGCCACTCACGAACTGCTCTGGCTCCTGTAGTCGACGGCGTCACGGGGTTCCGCGCAGCTCCAGGATGCCGGTGAGAGGCCGGTGGTCGGACACCTCCGTCTCGAGCACCTCGCCGTCGCGGAAGTCGAACGCGTCGTCCACGAGCAGGTGGTCGATCTGGACCTCGGGGTCGGAGGAGGGGAACGTCGGGTTGCCGGGGGGAAGCACCGAGCGCAGGACATCCTCGAAGATCGCGAGCTCGGGGTCATCCGGTTCGGCGTTGAGATCACCCGCCAGGATGATGGGGATGTCCCGTTCCTGGAGGCGCGCCACCGTCGCGGCGATCGCACGTGCCTGTGGCACACGGGTGTCCCCCTGCACGTCCACGTGCGACAGGTGGGTGGCGATCACGGCGACCTGTCGGTCCGGTGCGACCTCGACGAGCGCGATCAGCTGGCTCCGAGCCATGGCGTCCCGACCGCGTGGAAGCCGTTCGACGCTGAACTCGCGGATCGGGTAGCGGCTGAGGATGGCGTTGCCCCACACCTCGTCCGCCGCCGGCCCGAACACGTAAGGGAGCCCGAGCTGGCCGCTGAGCTGACGGAGCGTGTCCCGGCTGCCCGTGGTCAACCAGCCACGATCGACCTCGTTGAGCACGACGAGGTCCGGGGAGTGCGCGTCGAGGACCTGGCTGAGCTCGTGGACGGACAAGCGGCCCTCAGGGTCGAAGCCCATGTGGATGTTGGCAACCGCGACGCGGATCGCTTCATCCGTGGCTCCGACCTCGGGTGGGCCGCGATCGCTGCCGCTGACCAGCAGCGCAGCCACCAGCGCGGTCGCCGCCGTCACCGCCGTCACCCGCACGAGACGTGTCGCGAAGCCTCGCTCGCGCAGCACTATCCGTTCCCGCGTGGCCCCGGCGAGCAGGGCCGCGCCCGCGACCAGTACCGCGGTCAGGAGGAGCACGAGGCGGTTGGAGAAGGGGAGTGGGAGGTCGTATCCCGCGTAGTAGACGAACCCCAGGATCACGAGCAGGAGCGGTGAGCCAGCGGCAGCGGCTCCGACCAGCCGTGGCGAGCCGTCGCCTCCGGTTCGATCCAGCGCCGCGACGATCGCACCCAGGCCGACGGCGAGCACGGCCTGCGCCAGCACGGCGATCAGCGAGCCTGCCTCCAGGCTCCCGGCGACCCCGACGAGGACGAGTCCCGCACCGGCCGGCCCGGCCACCGCAGGTCCCACCCACCGCCCCAGGAGCACCGCGAGGATCAACAGACCTGCGAAGGCCACGACCGTCGCCGCGACCAGCTCGTCCGCCCATCGGGTGGCGGTCGCGACCCGACCTGGCACGAGGAGGAGCACCGTGATGAGCAGGAGCACGGGCCCCAGGAGCCACCATGGCCACGCTCGGCCACGGCCATCGCCGTCACCATCGAGCAGGTGACGTGCCGGCCACGTGGCACCGGCTGCTGCGGCGACCAGTCCGAGGGTGGCGACCCATCCGACGGTGCCGCTCCGCCACACCAGGTCGGTCATGGCCAGACCGGCGTGGATGACGCCGGATGCGGCGAACCCCAGGAGTACCCCGAACCGTGCGAGGCCGGCGGAGTGCGTCCCGGCTCCGAGCGCACCGATGGCGACCGCCGATGCGCCCAGGGCGGTGGCCGCCGCGGAGAACTGGAGCAGGCCTCCATCGCTGAGCTGCAGGAGGAGACGAGCTGCGAGCAGGATCGCCACCCCGGTCACCCAGAGCCCTCGGACGCGACGGCGAGGGGTGAGCACGACGACGATCGGGGGGATGGCCGCGATCGCGATCGCGATCGCCCCCATGACCAGCGCGGAGGTCTCACCGGCATCCGCGACCACGAAGAGCAGTGACGGCAGCCAGACGCGCAACACGTCGAACTGCAGCAGCGAGACGAACGCCGCTGCCGGGATCAACGCACCCGGCCGTATCCCTCCGGCCACCGCGACCTCCACCGCCTGGACGCAGCAGCGTAGGTGGTGGCGCCTGGTCACCCGACACCCGGTGCGTGGCAGCGAGCTCCGCACGCTCTACGCTGCGCCAGCACGGGGGGTGGTGGGTCCTCGAGGACGTCCGGACCTGTGTCGAGGTGATCAGGAGCTTCACGGTGGAGGCGGTCGTCACGGTGCCGGGTGCCGAGCCCTGGTCCGCAGCCGGCCGCGGTGCTCGAGGACGTGTCGGGATCGTCGTCACCCACGGGTTCACGAGCAGTCCCCGCGCCACCCGCCCCCTCGGCCAGCAGCTGGCGGCGGCTGGCTACAGCGTCGAGGTACCGGTCCTGCCGGGGCACGGCACCGATCACCGCGATCTCGCCCGCACCCGGTACCGCGACTGGTACGCACATCTCGAGCGTGTGACCGAGCACCTCGCCGAGCGCTGCGAGCAGGTCGTGTTGATCGGCCACAGCCTCGGAGGCACCCTCTCCCTGGATGTGGCGAGCCGCCATCCCGATCAGGTTCAGGGCCTCGTCGTCATCAATGCGCCGATCACGGACCGTTCCGGGCTCGTCGCCCGGGTCTCACCCGTCCTGCAGTTCGTGGTGCCCTACGTGCCGCGCGGGTTGGCCGGGATGCCTGACGATGACATCGCGCGACCGGGGGTGACGGAGGAGGCGTACCGCCTGGTCGCGGCCAGGGCGGCGCGGTCGCTGGTCCGGGAGCTGCCTCGGCTCCGTGCGCAGCTCCTCGATGTCGTCCAGCCACTCCTCGTCGTGAGGTCGACCGTCGACCACACGGTCCCGCCGACCGATGCGGACGAGCTGCGGGCACTCGTCGGCAGCGGCGACGTCCGCGAACTGCTGTGCGAACGCTCCTACCATGTGGTCATGCTGGACCACGATGCGGAGCTGCTCGAGGGGTCGGTCCTCGCGTTCCTCCAGGACGTGACCGGGCGATGAGGTCACCGTCCGCACCCTTCCACGTCGACGACGCCACGTTCGTGCGCGCGCCGGTGGACCTCGTGTACCGGCGTCTGACCGACATCGGCGCATGGAACGACTGGTGGCCGGGTGCCAGGGTCCAGCCACGTGCACCGCTGGCGGGCGACGAGCGGTGGGCACTCTCGCTCGCCACCGGGACCGGGGCCCTCCTGCGCCTCGGGTTGACCTGTGTCGGTTGGCGTCACGATGCCGGTCTCGATCTCCACGTCGAGGGCGACCTCCGTGGGCGGGTGGAGTTCTGGTTCGACCCCTCGGATGCGGGGACCGTGATCCACCACCTGGCGGTCGTGACCCCGCAGCGTCGGTGGTCCCGAGCGGTCGAGACGGGTTACCGTCGGGCGGTCCGTCGAGGGCTCTGGGGGTTCAAGGACGCTCGACAGCTGGAGATGCGAACCGCGATCGGGTTACGACCGTGACACCACCCTCGGGAGATGCGACCGTGAGATGCGAGACGTGTGGGGCTCGCAACGTGGAGGGAGCGGCCTGGTGCACCCAGTGTTACACGCCGTTCGCGGCGGAAGCGGGCGATGCGCCCCCGTCCGCGACGGAGGCCCTCGATGGCCCTGCTGTGGACCTCGAGCTCGATCTGCCGCTCACGGAGCGTCCGGACGTCGGAGACGCGGATCCGGACCAGCCGCGGACGGCAACGCCGGTCGAGGTCGGTGACGTCCGGGACATCGACGGTGTCGTGGAGTGGCGGTGCAGCACCTGCGCGTCGTGGAACGCCCTCGAGCAACCCTCCTGCGCGGTCTGTGGGGCGCTCCGCTCCGGTTTCGGCGAGCCGGCGCGGACCGAGGTGGACGTCACCGACCTGGACCCCGACCGGCTCTTCCTCGCCACCCTCGCGCTGCCAGGACTCGGGCATCTGCTGGCGGGGTGGATCGGGACGGGGATCACGCGGATGGTCCTCGCGCTGCTCTGGCTCCTCGGCGGCGTGTGGTGGCTGGTGGCGACCGCAACCGGTCGTACGCCGGGGGTCATCCTCGTGCTCGGAGCCCTGGCCGTCTGGGTGACGAGCGCGGTGGATGTCCGTGCACTGCTGGCGGGGAGGGACGAGCCGTTCGGTGTCCGCGGACTGCTCTGGCTGGTCGTCGGGGTGACCGGTCTGCTCATGCTCGTGGTCGCGCTCGTCGCGACGGGCCCCTCCCTGGGCTGACCTGCCGTCCCGGTCGGGTCGAGGTGGCGCGCCAAGAGCTAGCCTCGCGGACCAGCCGACCTACGGCTCTCCCGGCTGAGGGTTCGATCCCGCCGAAGGGAGGTCACTGCTGACCCGCATCGTCCTCGTCACCGGCAAAGGTGGCGTCGGCAAGACGACGCTCGCTGCCGCGAGCGCCGTCCAGGCTGCCGTGGGCGGGTTGCGCGTGCTCGTGACCTCGACCGACCCGGCACACTCGCTGGCCGATGCCTTGGCACAGCCGCTCGCCGATGCGCCGACACCGGTCGAGGTGGGCGCAGCGCACGGCCGACTGCAAGCCCAGCAGATCGATGCCCAAGCGCGCCTCGAACGTCACTGGGGCGCGGTCCGCGGCTACCTCACGACCGTCCTCGCTGCGGGAGGACTCGACGAGGTCCGTGCGGAGGAACTGGTGCTGCTCCCCGGGCTCGACGAGCTGTTCAGCCTGATCGACCTCCGGCACCGGGTGGTGGCTGACGAGCACGATCTGATCGTCGTGGACTGTGCGCCCACCGCGGAGACCCTGCGTCTGTTGGCGCTCCCCGATGCGCTGCGGTGGTACGCGGACCGGTTGCTGTCGAGCGGTCGACGTCTCGCGCGCGTCGCCCGACCCCTCGGGCGGTCTGGCGGAGCAGGGATGCCGGTGCCGGACGACGAGGTCTTCGACGTCGTCGAGCGGGTACACCGCGACCTGGCAGGGGTCCACGACCTCCTCCAGGACAGCGCCAACACCAGCGTTCGACTCGTGACCGCGCCCGAGCGTCTGGCGGTCGCCGAGACGATGCGCACGGCCACCTCGCTGTCGCTGTTCGGGTACGCGATCGATGCGGTCCTGGTGAACCGCGTCCTGCCCGATCAGCTCTCGGATCCGTACCTGACGAGGTGGCAGGCCCACCACACCGAGCAGCTGCAGCGGCTGCGGGATGCCTTCGCCCCCTTACCGGTCCTCGAGGCGCCCCTGCAGGACGACGAGCCGATCGGTGTGGATGCCCTGGGCGCCCTCGCCACGGTCCTCCACGGGCAACGTTCCCCGGAGCAGGTCTTCCACCACCGTCCTCCGTTGCGCTTGGAGCGCGACGGGGAGGGGCACCGTCTCTCGCTGGTGTTGCCCTTCGCCGTCTCGGACGACCTCGAGCTGCACCGGAAGGGCGATCAGCTCCACCTGCGCGTGGCAGGTGTCCGGCGGAGCCTCACCCTGCCAGCCGCGCTACACGGTGCCGAGGTTGCCGGAGCGCACCTGCGGGACGGCGTCCTCGAACTCCGGTTCACGCGGAGCGCCGCAGAGGCGGTCGCCACGTGACGAACGACCCCGTACGCCCCTGGTGGGCATCCCCCGATCCCGAGTCGTCGCAGCTCGATGCCGACGAGGATCCGATCGGCGCGGCGCGGTCAGCCCGACGGGGAGCGACCGCGGGGGAGCGTGACGGTGAGGCTCATGGCCCCGTCGGTGGCCACGGCCCGGAACCCTGTGGGGTCTGTCCCCTCTGCTCGGGGTGGCGACTACTGAGCGAGTCGCGACCCGAGACCGCGGAGCACCTGGCGGCTGCTGGGCGGCACCTGGCAGAGGCGCGACCCGAGGTGGCCACGCACCTGGCTGCGGCTGGACGCCACCTCGCGACGGCGCTGCGCCACCTCATGGACGACCCCGAGGAAGCGTCGGTCCCCGACACGTTCGAGCGCATCGATGTCGATGGGGACGGGGACGACGCGGAGCGAGGCTCGTGACCGCGCCGCTGGCGATCGGTGTCGACATCGGGGGAACCCACCTGCGGATCGGGCTCGTCGACCGGGACGGCGGCGTATCCGGTCTCCGACGGACGCCGACCCCAGCGAACGATCCACGTTCGCTCACCGAGATCCTCGCCGAGCAGATCGCCGCCTTCGAGGAGGACCTCCCTGTCGGGATCGGCATCGCGGGCCTGGTCACCCCGGACGGCACGGTGCGCTACGGGCCGAACATCGGGTTGCGGGACCTACCCCTCGCGACGGCACTGCGCTCCGAACTCGACCGCAGCATCGCGGTGCTGAACGACGCGTCGGCAGCAGCGCTCGGTGAGCAGCGTTTCGGTGCCGGTCAGGGCTTCGACGACCTGGTGCTGTTCACCATCGGGACCGGTGTGGGTGGCGGGATCGTCCTGGCAGGTCGGCTCGTCCTTGGGACCTCGGGCTTCGCTGGCGAACTGGGGCACCTGGTGGTGGCGGAGGGGGGGCGCGCCTGTCCGTGCGGCAACGCGGGCTGTATCGAGGCGTACGCCGCTGGGACCGCGATCGGGCGCATCGCCACCGAGCGGTTGGCCGAGCACGGGCGGCCCTCCGCGCTCCGGGACCGGCCGCAGATCGACGGCCCCGCGGTCACGGCCGCCGCGGCGGAGGGGGATCCCGTGGCGCGTGAGGTGCTGGTCGAGGTCGGTGGGTGGCTGGGCGTGGCGATCGCCAACTGTGTCAACGCGCTCGACCCGGGACTGGTCCTGATCGGCGGGGGCGCTGCGGTCCCCATCGCCCCCTTCGTGCTCCCGAGCGCGCGGGCGGCGGCGGGTGCGCGACTGCTCGGCCACGCGTACCGGCAGGCGCCACCGATCGAGGTGGCGACCCGCGGGGACGAAGCCGGTCTGCTGGGCGCCGCGTGGTACGCGGCAGGCCGGGCAGCCGGTCGTGGTGGTCGGACATGACCTCGGATCCGCGGGTGGTTGGAGCTGACACCCTGTCCGTCGACGTGACGGACGGTCGGTCGAGCTTCCCTCGGCAACTGGCTCGCACCCGTCGCTTCACGCTGGGCCTGCCACGGGCCGTGGTGTTCGCCCCCGGAGGTGACCGGCTGCTGTTCCTCCGTAGCGCCGGCGGTGACGATCCCGTCACGGGGCTGTGGGAGGCCGTCCGCGACGACGATGGTGGTCTGGTGGAACGCTGCCTGGTCGATCCCCGCCGACTCGATGCCGGTGACGACGAACCGCCTGCGGAGGAGCGTGCGCGCCGTGAGCGTGCCCGAGAGCAGGCCAGCGGGATCGTCGCGTTCGCCACCGACCGGGAACTCTCCCTGGTGGCGTTCGCGCTGGGCGGGCGGCTGTTCACCCACCAGGTCGCCAGCGACCTCACCGTCGAACATCCGACCGCAGGGCCGGTCTTCGACCCCCGACCGGCTCCCGACGGGCGACGGATCGCCTACGTCTGCGGCGACGGGCTCCACATCCTCGAGCTACCGGGAGGTCCCGGGCAGCCCGGTGCGACGCGGCCACTGCTGGTCGAGGACGGGGTCAGCTGGGGGCGCGCGGAGTTCGTGGCGGCGGAGGAGATGCGGCGGGAACGCGGCTACTGGTGGGCGCCGGACAGCGAGCGGATCGCGGTCGCCCGCGTGGATGGATCAGCGGTGGGGACGTGGCACATCGCGGATCCGGCGACGCCGTGGACCTCGGCGGGGGCGCATCGCTACCCGGCGGCGGGCACCGCGAACGCGGAGGTCCGTCTGGCCGTCGTCGCGCTCTCCGACCGGCGTCGGGTGGACGTGCAGTGGGACCGCGAGGCAGCTCCTTACCTGACACGCGTGACATGGCCGGACCCCTTGGGGCAACGCGATCGGCTGACCGTCCAGGTGCAGAGTCGCGACCAGCGGACCGCGAAGATCCTCGCGGTCGACCCTTCCAGCGGCCAGACCGAGACCGTCCGGACACTCACCGACCCCGCGTGGGTCGAACTGGTCGTCGGGAGTCCGGCCTGGTGCGGAGCATCCCTGGTGACGGTCGAGGATCTCGAGGAGCACGGCAACGACGGTAGTCGTGCCTTGGTCGTCGATGGTCAGCCGGCGTCGCCGCCGGGCCTCCAGGTTCGATCGGTCGTGCACACCGATGACACCGGCGTGCTGTTCGTGGGTGCCGATGAGGACCCGACCGCGATCCATGCGTACCGCTGGCAGGACGGCGCCGTCACGTGCCTCACGAGCGATGGTGTGACCCAGGCTGCTGGAGCTGGCGGGGCGACGATGGTGCTGACCGCGCACCCGGACCGGGGTCTGCCGACCACCGAGGTGCGGTGGGCCGAGTCAGCCGGTGGGGGAGGAGGCACGCTGCAGGTCTTGGCGGAGGCTCCACGGCTGCGGATCTCGCCCCGCTGGCTCACGCTCGGCGAACGTCGACTGCGCGCGGCGTTGCTCCTTCCCACCGATGACGACGGTGCGAGCCGGCTCCCGGTGGTGCTCGATCCCTACGGTGGCCCCCACGCGCAACGGGTCCTGCGCAGTCAGGTGGCGATGGCTACCTCGCAGTGGTTCGCGGACCAGGGTTTCGCGGTGCTCGTGGTCGACGGTGGCGGTTCACCGGGACGAGGGCCACGGTTCGAGCGCGAGATCCATGGCGATCTGGCGAGCGTGCCGCTGGCCGACCAACTCGATGCGCTGGATGCCGCGGCCGAGATCGAACCCCGGCTGGATCTCCAGCGGGTGGGGATCCGCGGGTGGTCCTTCGGGGGGTACCTCGCCGCCCTCGCGGCGTTACGGGCTCCGGAGCGGATCCGTGCGGCCATCGCTGGTGCGCCCGTCACCGACTGGCGGCTCTACGACACGCACTACACCGAGCGCTACCTCGGTACGCCCCAGGCACGCCCTGGGTCCTACGAGGTGTCGAGCCTGGTCGACGCCGATGCCGCACTCGGGCCGGCGGCCGAGTGGCGCGAGGACTCGACACCTGAGCTGCTCCTCATCCACGGCCTGGCGGACGACAACGTGGTGGCTGCGCACTCGTTGCGCCTGTCGAGCGCCCTCCTGGCGGCGGGGCGTCCGCACCGCTTCCTCCCGCTGTCGGGAGTCACCCATATGACGCCACAGGAGGTCATCGCCGAGCGGTTGCTGGAGCTGCAGGTGCGGTTCCTGCGGGAGGTCCTCGGCGGACCTCGCGCGTGAGGCTCCTGTCACGGCGGTCCGAGGTGACGCTCGGGTCAGGGTTCGTCGTCACGCCGGGGTTGTTTGCCGAGGACGTAGATGATGGCCGCAACCGTGAAGATCAGGATCGGGATGCGCAGTGGCACGATCAGCAGCGACAGCACGAGCCCGATGATGAGGATGATCAGGGGTTGGGACAGCTTGCCGAACCGCTCCGAGGTCAGTGGTCCTGGACCGCTCCGCTCGCGGGGTGACGAGGCCGAGCGGTCGCGGCTGCGCTGGCGCTTCGGCTGTGGACCGCGTGCAGCCTGCGCGATCGCGTCCATGTTGGCTACCAGGGTGCGATGCGCCTCGTCGGACTCGGCGTCCTCGACGGTGACGAGCACCCCTTCACGCGTGCGCTTGGCCTTCGGCGAGAGGCCAGCCTTCTGCAGCGCCTCGACCAACACGCGGGCTTGCTCGGGCGGCCAGGTACCTAGATCTTCCGCCACGCTTCCTCCGACTGCCGTGCAGCAAGCGTCGTGGTTCGTGTCAACCGGGTCGGCGGGTGGGTCCGGTCGCCCGGGTCGACGGTGCTCGTCACGGACCGTAACCTATCGTCCGGAGCCGATGGGACCGTCCCTGTCCACCCCCGTCATGGGGGAGGGCCAGCTGGGGCGGGTGACAAGGAGTCAGCGTGCCAGGGATGCGTGATGCCCCCCGGATGTACCGGGTACTCCGGCGGATCATCCCGCCGGTCGCCAACCGGTGGTTGCACGTCCAGGTCGAGGGCATGGAGAACGTCCCGGACCGGGCTCCGGCCATCCTGGCCTGCAACCACCTCTCCTTCATCGATTCGATCGTGCTCCCGATGAACATCCCCCGTCCGGTGTACTTCCTCGGCAAGGCCGACTACTGGGACTCGTGGCGTACGCGCTGGTTCTTCCAGGGAACCGGGGTCGTGCCCGTCTACCGTGGCGGCGGCGGGAAGGGGGAGGACAGCCTGCGGACCGGCGTGGAGATCCTCCGGCGAGGTGACCTGCTGGGCATCTATCCCGAGGGCACCCGCAGTCCCGACGGGCGGTTGTACCGAGGGAAGACCGGCCCCGTGCGCATGGCCCTCGAGGCCGAGGTCCCGATCCTGCCGTGCGCGGTGCTGGGGAGCGACCGAGCGATGCCGACCGGTTCCTACCTGCCTCGACGTCAGCCGGTGACGGTGCGTTACGGGCGTCCGCTCGACCTGTCCCGCTACCGCGACCGGCGAGGGGATCCGTTCGTCCTGCGCAGCGCGACCGACGAGCTCGTGTACGAGATCATGTTGCTCTCCGAGCAGGAGTACGTCGACGAGTACGCGGCGAAGGTCAAGTCCGGCGATGTCGACGTCTCGGGCGATCTCGAGGTGCAGCCGCAGGACGACCGCAACGGCGGTGACGGTCAGGAGCGGGCCGCGTCCTGAGCTACTCGCCGGGCCCGGTCCGCGTCACGCGTCGTCGGCGTCGAGCTCCAGCGCTGCCGAGTTGATGCAGTAGCGCAGACCGGTGGGCTGGTCCGGGGCGTCGTCGAAGACGTGGCCGAGGTGCCCACCACAGGTGCGGCACAGGACCTCGATCCTGCGCATCCCGAGCGAGCGGTCCTCGCGGTGATCGACCACGGAGG
>PWTE01000326.1 GCA_003563915.1 Nitriliruptoraceae bacterium | reverse complement strand
GCACGACTACCGCCAACGTCCGGTCGACGACCTGATCAGCCTCTGGATCGAACGGTCCCTCGCCCAGGACCCGGCG
The DNA here is from genome assembly GCA_003563915.1 of Nitriliruptoraceae bacterium. Classification (GTDB taxonomy): domain Bacteria; phylum Actinomycetota; class Nitriliruptoria; order Nitriliruptorales; family Nitriliruptoraceae; genus CSSed11-175R1. The sequence goes on along the minus strand of PWTE01000326.1, from coordinate 12,227 downwards.
CTGCAGACCGATCCTGGTCCGTCCCTCCAGGTGCTGTCGCAGGCGGAGTTCGCCGACGCGGTCCGCCAAGCGTTGCGCGACCTGCCACGGCCGGATCTGCTGGCGCGCAACCCCTTGATGAGCACGCGACTGCTGCGCGATGCCGCCGGCGATCAGGAGCCCGACGCCGCCACGCTGGAAGCCACCGTCCGCGCAGCGGTCGACAGCCTGCGGGAGCACCCGCGGGACGACAAGCTGCTCGTGGCCGTGGAACGCACCTACGTCGATCCGGCCCCGACCCAGGAAGCCGCAGCCGCCCGCCTCGGACTGCCCTTCAGCACCTTCCGACGCCACCTCAGCCAGGGGATCGAGCGGGTCGTCGCGTGGCTGTGGGACCGGGAGGTCTACGGCGGCTCCGACCTGGAGTGAGCAGGACCGAGCAGGGATCGGTCTGGTAGGTGAGCAGTCGTCCCGTGCAGCCTCCACAGCAACATCGAGGAGGCAGAGATGGACACATCCGATCCTGGGCACGCCGTCGTCATCGGTGCGGGCATGGCCGGACTCCTCGCGGCCCGCATCCTGGCGGAACGCCACCTCGAGGTGCGCGTCATCGACCGCGACGACCTCGTGAGCGAACCGCAGGGAGCCCCGCGACGCGGCGTCCCCCAGGGACGGCACATCCACGCGCTGCTTCCTCGTGGACGACAGATCCTGGAGGAGCTGTTCCCGGGGTTGACCCGGCAGCTGATCGACGCGGGAGCGCCGGCGGGTGACCTCCTCGGCGATGCACGGCTGCACCTCAGCGGGCACCGCTTCGCGCGGACGGACGCCAACCTCACCACCGTCAGCGTGAGTCGCCCGTACCTGGAGGCCTGTGTGCGGGATCGGGTGCGGGAACTCCCGAACGTCACCTTCGGCCCGCCGACCGACGTACTCGGTCTCGCGTTGACGCCGGACCGGGAGCGGGTCCGCGGCGTGCGCGTCCTTCGGCGCGCCGACGGCAGCGCGGAGGAGGTCCTCCCCGCGTCCCTGGTGATCGATGCGATGGGGCGAGGATCGCGGACGCCGAGTTGGCTCCGCGAGCATGGGTACGGATCGCCGGCGGAGGATCGCATCACCAGCGACCTCGGCTATTCGACCCGCCACTACCGCCTGCCGGCCGAGGTGCTCGGCGGTGACTGGGGCACCCTCCAGGGTCCGACGCCGGCGCGCCCGCGGGGTGGCGTGCTCGCGCGCATCGAAGGCGATCGCTGGGTCGTCACGCTCTTCGGACTGCTCGGTGACCATCCCCCGACGGAGCCGGACGGGTTCACCGACTTCGCCGCCTCCCTGACGTTCGGGGACATCGATGAGGCGCTGCGATCGGGCGAACCGCTCGATGATCCGGTCGCGTACCGGTTCCCGGCGAGCACCCGACGCCGCTACGAACGCCTGCGTCACTTCCCAGCCGGGCTGCTCCCGATCGGCGACGCGGTGTGCGGCCTCAACCCGATCTACGGGCAAGGCATGACGGTGGCGGCCCTCCAGGCGCTCGCGCTGCGCGAGCAGATGCGAGGTAGCGCGCCCCCGGAACCGCGCCGGTGGCTCCGCGAGGTGGCACGCATCGTGGATGCCCCGTGGGACATGGTCGTCGGAGGTGACCTGGCGATCCCGCAGGTGGAGGGCCCGCGGACGGCGAAGGTGCGGATGCTCGGCGCGTACGTGGCGCGCTTGCACGCCGCTGCCGCGCACGACCCGCGGCTCGCGGTCGCCTTCGCCCGCGTCATGGCGCTGGTGGATCCGCCAACCGTCCTGCTCCGACCCGGTGTCGCTGGCCGCGTGCTGCGTGGCCGCCGGGCGACGCCCGTCCCCGGCGGCGAGATGCCGCCGGCCTCCGGCCACCCCCACGGTCGGTCGGAACCCGACCCTCACGAGGAGGTCCACCGGTGAGAGACATCCGCATGCTGCTGGCCGCGCTGCTGCTCCCCGGGCTCGCGCTCGTGACGGTCGTCGCCGTCACGTGGCTGCTGTCGCGCGTGACCAGCCGACAGCGGGTCGCGCAGCGTGGGAGGTCCTGATGCACCGCATCGCCCTCCCCACCCTGGTCACGGTCGGCACGCTCGACCCGGTCACGCCGGTGGCCGCGGCGACCGAGCTCACCGACGGGCTGACCAGAGCGCCGTGCCACCTCGAGGTCCTGGAGGAGGTCGGACACTTCCCCTGGCTCGACGACCCGGACCGCTACTGGCCGGCTGTGGAGGCATTCGTGACCGCCCACTCCTCGCAGCATCTGGCCTCGTAGGACGGCGTCCGCCGCGGCGGTCGGCTGCGGTCAGTTCCGCTACTCACGACAGCGCGACCCGATCCCCGAGATGCACGGGGCCAGGGGCGACGACCTCCGCGTAGGCGCCGGCGCAAGCCAGCGTGCCGACATCGAAGCGCTGGCGGTTGGTCGCGGCGGCCCGCAGGATGCCAGGGTCGTGGCGGAGACCCGGTTGTTCGACGGTGGTCATGACACACCGCGGCGCCTTCGTCGTCAGGCGGATCGTCGCGCTATCCCCGATCCGGAGCTCCCGATCGACCCACGCGTCCTCGAGGAAGGACGGAGGAACATCGCCGGCGTCCAGCACGAGGTTCGGGCGGAACCGGCGCGGGTCGGCGACGCTGCCCGGGCTCACGTGCTCGAGCTGCGCCAGGGTGGCCGTCGTGATGACGTGGAGCCCGGCGACGTCGACGAACCGGACCGCCTCCGTGTCGAGCGTCATGGCGAACTCGCGCGGACCGGCCAGGGACACGCCCTCGACCTGGGGCCACGTCGAGTCGTAGCTCCCGAGTTGGTCGGAGCTGGCCGTGACCACCTCGACCCGACGGCCCGTGAGCGCAGCTACGGCGCGGCACAGGCCGGGATCATCGATCGCCCACCCGTCCCCTGCCTCGTTGCGAACGACGACATCGTTCCCATCGGTGGCCGCCGTCAGGTCGAGCAGCGCCCGCCAGGGACGTGGCTGCTTCGCGCTGGCGATCCGTCCCGTGTCCAGGTCGCGGAAGGCGTAGACGCGGTCGCCGGCGAGCCCGTCGCACCAGAGCTCGCCCGCGTCCAGTGCCTCACCCTGCAGCGACTTCACCGGGTAGCGGGTGATGCTGGCCACGGTCGTGAGTTCGGACATCGTGGTCCTCCGCGCGCGTGGGTCAGGGGGTGAGCTCGAGGACGCGGTGCAACGGCGTGGCTGCGACCCGCTCGCAGCGGGTGAACCCGGCCTCGAGCGCGACCTCGCGGAACTCCCCGTCTGGCGCCTGCGCACCGAGGTGGCGGTCGCCGCCCTGCGACAGCGCGCTCGGGAGGCAGATCATCGTCGATGCGGACAGGAAGCTGCGACCGAGTGGCGTGTGGTTGTCCTCGAGGTGGTCCCCCGCGACAGGCTCGACGAGCATGAGCCGGCCACCGGCGGTCAGCGCGTCGCGGATACGGCGGCACACCGCCACCGGGTCGCCCATCTCGTGCAGCGCGTTGAACACGGTGACCAGGTCGTAGCCGTGGCCAGGGAGCGCAGCGGCGTCGGCGACCTCGAAGGTCACCCGGTCGGCCACGCCGGCATCGGCAGCAGCCCGTCGGGCGGCTTCGATCGACGGTTCGTGCTGGTCGAAGCCGGCCACGATCGCGTCGGGGTAACCCTGGGCCATCAGCACGGCCGAGGTACCGAACCCACAGGCGACATCGGCGACGCGTCCACCGGCACGCAGGCGAGCCTCGACACCGTCGAGCGCGGGGATCCACGATGCGACCAGGTGTGCCTCGAAGGCCGGACGGAACGCCCGGTTGACGCCGGAGAACAGCGCCGGGTCGTGATCGCCCCACGCGACCGACCCTTCGCCGCGGAACGCGGCGGCGACCTGCTCGATCCCGCGGTGCGTCGCGCTGACCGTCGACGTGCCCCCCGCGACGAACGCGGGACCACCGTCGTCGGCGAGGCAGGCCCGTTGGGCAGGGTCGAGCCAGAACCGGTCGGTGGCGGGGTCGTGCTGGCAGTAACCGCTCACGGCCTGCGCCCGGAGCCACTCGAGCACCAATCGCGGCGCGAGGCCGGTCCGCTCGGCCAGCTCGACCCCTGTCTGGGGTCCTCGGGCCGCCAACGCCCGGTACAGCCCGAGCTGGTCCCCGAGCACCACGGTCGCCAGGTGCATCGCGGCGGCTTGGTCGGCGCCGAACCTAGTGAGGAACGCCTCGAGGTCCTGGGCTGCGGGGCTCGCAGGGGCAGAAGCTCCGTCGCTCGTCGCAGGGTCGTCGCTGGTCAGGGTCGTCATCGCGGCAGGCTCCTGATCGCTTCGCGCGGTCGGTCCGCGCCGATGGGGTCCACGATGCCGAAGCGTGGAGCCGGGGACATCGGGGGCGACACGCAAACCTCCGCCAGGACCACTACGTGGTTCCACCCACCAGGCCGTGGTCGAACGCGAGCCGTGCCGCCTGCGTCCGCGATGACACGTCCAGTTTCATGAAGATGTTGGAGAGGTGGCGCTCCACGGTCCGCTCGCTGATGGTCAGCTGGTCAGCTATCGCGGCATTGGTTGCGCCGTCGGCGACCAGACGCAGCACCTCCACCTCGCGGTCGGTCAAGCCGCCCGGTGCTGGCCGCGACGCGCCGGCACCGTCGAGTGCCGCCAGGTCCCTGTGGGCACCCAGCTCCTCGAAGGTCGCGCGTGCGTGCTCGCGTTCACGGGCGGCGGCTTCACGGTCTCCGACCGCGTCGAGCGCGCGAGCCAGCCGGCCCTGGAGGCGGGCAACCTCGCACCGGCAACGCAGGTCCCGCCAGACCCGGCAGGCCTCACGCAGGGGGGCGAGCGCCTGCTCCGGCTCCGCCGCGAGCAGGTGCGCCACGCCGGCCGCGCTCGCAGCGCGGGCGCGGATGCCAGGAGTCCGGAAGGTCACCGCGATGTGGTCGAGCTCCTGCGCTGCGGTCCGCGCGAGCTTGGCGTCATCGGTGGCGTCCGCGACCTCGACCTGCGCCACGAGCAGCGGCACCCGTGCCAGCGGCGGTTCGGCCGCGGACAGGGCCGCCTGCAGTCCGGCCCGGGCGGCGCGGACCTCACCCTGGCCGAGCCGCAGGAGGGCCAGCCCCGGCTGGGGATCGCGCCCGAGCTCGTGGGCGCGGGCGAAGGCCTGCTCCGCACCGGCGTCGTCGCCACGAGCACGCCTGAGCTCACCGATCTCGTAGTGGCCGGCGGCCACCACCTCGACGTTCATGTCAGCCAGGTCGCGACACGCCCTCGCCGCACCCGCTTCCGCCCGGTCCCAGTCGCCGTCGAGGTGGTGCAACTGCGCCCGGTGGACCCGACAGATGCCGGTGAACATCGCGGCGTTGCTGAACTGGTCGCACCATCGCTCGGTCGCGTCGGTCCAGGCCCGCGCCCGCTCGATGTCGGACAGCTCGAAGCACAGAGCCATGATCAAGCAGTAGAGGTTGCCGGCCCAGTTCGGGACCACGTCGCCGGCGTACACCGGCAGCATGGCTTCGTCACACAGCGCGAGCCCATCCGCGACCTCCCCCGAACGGACGGCGGCGATGCCTTCGAGCACGAGCCCCATCGCGCCGAGCGTCGGGTCGTCGTGCCGCGTCGCGAGCCCCTGCATGTTCTGGGCGATCGCGCGAGCCTCGTCGAACCGGGCGCTCGTCAGGGCGTCGAACGCGGCGAGGTAGCCGAGGTAGCCCTGTTCCGGACACTCGGGGGTGTCCGCGAGCAGGCGGTTGGCGCGGCTGATCCATCCGGTGCCGATCCGTTGTTCGCCGCGGATCAGCCACAGGAACCCGATCTCGACGGCCAACCGGGCTGCTGCGGGCGCCTGGTCGCCCTGCAGGCAGCGTCGGTACAGCTGCTCGGACAGCTCGAGCGACGCGTCCGTGCGCCCGAGCCACCACGCAGCGTCGGCGAAGGCAGCGAGGTCAGGGGTGTCGAGCTCAACGGTGGCCGCAACCGCGGCGAACCCCTCGTGGGCGGCACCCCAGCGGTGGCCCGCGTAGGCCTCGCGAGCCTGGTCCAGCACACCAGCCGGCATGCGACATCCCGTTCCCTGATCGCGGTCAGTATGGCAGGTGCCGCGCGTCGCCGTGCCAGTTCCTCGTTCCCGCGCCACCGGCGTGGGTGGAACCGCGTAGGCCTCCTCCGGCGGTTTGCGTGTCGCCCCCGATGTCAGCGCCGCGCTCGACGGCCAGTCTGGCTGGACGAATGAGACCTGATCACGACGAGGAGCTGGAGACATGATCTGCAACGGCATCGACACCGACCGACTCGCCGCGTTCGGCGGGTTCGTGGCCGAGCATCCGGACGCCGCGACCCTGTCCACCCGCGTGGCCACACGGTGGGATGAGAGCTACCGGACGGAGGCTGGCACCGCCGCGTTCGAGTTCGCTGGCGAACCCATCCCGCGGACGACCAGCATGTCGTCGGACCTGCCCCGAGTCTTGGGAGGGGATGACGCTGGCCCCACACCGGGCGAGCTGGTCCTGGCCGCGCTCGGTTCGTGCGTCGCGCAGGCGTTCGTCGAGTCCGCGGCGATGGCCGGGATCGCCATCGACCACCTCGAGGTTGCCGCCGAGGGCCACCTGGACCTGCGCGGCATCGTGGGGTTCGTCGGGGTCCGGCCCGGCTTCACGCGGATCCACCTCGACGTCCAGGTCGCGTCTAGCGCCGACGCGGCGCAGATCGACCAGCTGGTTGCCGCCGCGCTCCAACGCTCCCCTGTTGCCGACACGGTGCGTTCGGGCGTGCAGATCGACGCCAGCGTGCGTCAGCCCGACCCGGCCTGATCGACGCGACGGTGCAGGAGGTGACGACGATGCTGCGACGCATCCTGGTGGTCGTCTACGGCCTCATCGCCTACGTGACCTCCCTGGCGGTGGTCGTCTACGCGATCGGGTTCCTGGCCAACGTCGCCGTACCGCGCGGCATCGATGACGGCTCGGACGGCTCGGTCGGTCTGGCGGTCCTCGTCAACGGGGGCCTGCTGGCGGTGTTCGCCGTGCAGCACTCGACGATGGCTCGGCCCGGCTTCAAGCGCTGGCTCACGGAGCGACTGCCGCCGTCGATCGAGCGCAGCACCTACGTGCTGGCCGCCAGTCTGGCGCTGATCGCCGTCATGATCCTGTGGCGGCCGATGCCAGAACCGGTGTGGGTGGCTGAGACCGGGGCCCTTCGGGCGGGGTTGTGGTCGCTGTACCTGCTGGGTTGGGTCACGGTGGTCGGAAGCACCTTTATGATCGATCACTTCGACCTCTTCGGGCTCAGCCAGGTCGTGGCCCGCGCGCGTGATCGCGATCACGTACCTCCGACCTTCCGGCTGACCCTGCTCTACCGCGTCGTGCGCCACCCGATCATGGTGGGGTTCCTCATGGCCTTCTGGGCCACCCCCGACATGAGCCAGGGACGGCTGCTGTTCGCCGCGCTCGGCACCGCCTACATCCTCATCGGTGTCCGCCTCGAGGAACGCGACCTGCGCGAGCAACTCGGCGAGGACTACCGGCGCTACGAGCAGCAGGTTCCCCGGTTCCTCCCCGATGTACGCACTATCGTGGGCCGATCCGCTGCCACATCGGAGGATCGGCATGGGGATGCACGCACGGGTCATGCGGGTGGACCTCGGGGACGTCGATCGCGCGACCGCCTTCGTCCGTGATCGGGTCGTGCCGTCGGCTCGCCAACAGCCGGGGATCGTCGCCGCGTACTGGCTCCTGGACCGTGAGAGCGGCGAGGGCCTCGCGGTGACCATCTGGGACAGCGAGGAGTCCCTGCGCGCCGGCGATGAGGCTGCCCGCGAGGTGTCACGCACGGAGGAGAAGGACGGGGCCGTCGAGTCGGCCAGCCTCGAGACCTACGAGGTCATCGCCCACCTCTGACCCGGAGCGGCCGGCCGACAGGCCCGAGGAACGCCGCCCCGACCTACGTCCCGCTGGCAACGAGCGCATCCCTCGGCGGGACCTCCGTGGGGTCATGCGCTGACCTTCGCACCTACCGTCGCGCCACCGTGCCTGCCAGGCTCAGCTGGGCCACCGGTCCGAACGGTGACGTGAAGGAGCGTGTCGATGGCCCTGTTGGGCAACCTCGCCGTCGTCCTGCTGTTCGCCTGGGTCGTGCGTGCTCTGCTCGGCACCCGGGAGGTGACCTGGCCACGACTGATCGTCGCCGTGCTGATCGGCAGCATCGTCGGCGCGACCGTGGCCTTCGTCCTGGCAGTGGACATCACCTCACCTCTCGATGAGCAGATCGCCGACTTCGAGACCGTCGGCGCTGAGCTGCGCGTCCTGGCCCTCCCTTTCCAGATCGTGGCGGCGATGCTCGCCGTGGTCGGTATCGAGCTGTTGGCTGCCCGCCCGAGCCAGCGTCGCGGCCTGCGGACGATGGGGTGGATCCGGGGGGTTCGTCGGCGCACGGGGATGATGCTGCGGGGTCTCCGGGTCGCGCGCATCCTCGTCCGCCACGGTCTGGCGCCGGCGCTCGGACTCAAGCGCGGCGAGGTACCGAGCCGCGACCCCGGCGAGCTGGCCCGACGAGCGCGACTGGCACTGGAGGATGCCGGTGGGATGTTCGTCAAGCTCGGACAGCTGCTGGCGACACGTCCGGATCTGCTCCCGCCCGAGGCCGTGGCCGAACTCGGGCAGCTGCATGCGGCAGCACGTCCGCTGTCGCGCGAGGAGGCCGAACGCGCGATCGCCGCGGAGATCGGCCGGCCGCTTCAGGAGGTGTTCGACGAGATCGACTGGACCCCCTTGGGCTCGGCGTCGATCGCCCAGGTGCACACCGCCACGCTCCACGACGGGCGCCGCGTGGTCATCAAGGTCCGCCGCCCCGGGCTGTTGCAGGCGGTGGAGCGTGACCTGGGGATCGCGGTGGCGTTCGCCCGTCTCGCCGAACGCCGCACCGACTGGGGTGCCACCTACGAGGTCGGCGCGATCGCCGAGGACTTCGCGTCCGCACTGCGAACCGAACTCGACCTGCGCGTCGAGGCGCGGCACGCCGCGGAGATGGGAACGGCCGCTGCACGCCGCCCGGGCGTGCGCACCCCCGCGATCGTCGAGGAGTACACCACCGAGCGGCTCCTGGTGATGGACCAGTTGGTCGGCAGCCCGCTGTCCGCGACACCGGCGGCAGCCCTCGACCCTGCGGAAGCGCTCCGCCTCGCCGACGAACTGTGCACCTCCCAGGTCGAAGCGATGCTCCGCGGGGAACGCTTCCACGGGGATCCTCACCCGGGCAACGTCCTGCTCCTCGAGGACGGCACCCTCGGGCTGATCGACTTCGGTGTCACCGGGAGGCTCGACGCCTTCGAGCGCTCGTCGGTGTTCCAGATGCTGCTCGCGATCCGGCTGGGCGAGCCATCCCTGCTCTACGAGTCCCTGGTCGCGGTCGGCGCGATCCCACCGACACGCAACCCCGACGAGATCGAACGCGAGCTCGCCCGGTTCATGGCCGCCTACCTCGGACCCGGCCTGCCCTCCACCGACGCGCTCACCGACCTGATGCGGCTCACCACCCGGCTGGGGTTCCGGCTCCCACCCCAGACCTCCACGATGTTCCGGGCGTTGGCGACCCTGGCCGGCACGCTCGAGCAGCTGTCGCCCGCCTATCCGCTGATCGACCGCGTCGCCAAGCTCGGTGGCGAGGAACTGCGTGAGCGCACCTCCCCCTCGTCGGTCGGTGAGCTGGTGCAGCGCGAGTGGGCCCAGCTCGGGCCGCTGGTGCGCCGTGCGCCACGCCACCTCGACCGTATCGCCACGCTGGTCGAGCACGGCGGGCTCTCCGCGCGGGTGCGGCTGTTCTCCGACGCGGGCGACGTCGCGGTCATCGAGCGTCTGCTCAACCGGGCGATCCTCGCGGCACTGTCCCTGGGTCTCGGCGTCATCGCGGTCGCCATGCTCGCGATCGAGGCTGGTCCGGTCCTCGCGGGCACCGACCTTCGGCTCCTCGAGGTGCTCGGGTGGGCGGGACTGTTCGGGGCCACGGTGCTGCTGTTGCGGGTCCTGCTCGAGGTGCTGCGCCCACCACCACGCGACCGGCTTCGAGGCTGACGTCTGAGCGCGGACCGTCAGGCCTGGCTAGCCCCTTCCCCGCTGGCACCGCCCACTGGCTTCCCACCTGAAGCGCCGCTGCGACGTTGGGCAGCGACCAGCAGCACGGTTCCGACGGTCACCAGCAGGACGCCCTGCACCGCGAACCCCTGCGCCTGCTGCGCGGGGAAGGCCAGTCCCACGGTGGCGGACGCGTTGATCCCAGCATGGAACAACACGCACAGCGCGACGCTGTGTGTCCGGGCGTACAGCCACGTCATCATCGCGCTGTACCCGATGCCCGCGAACAGGAACAGCGCGAACGAAGCGTCGTGCAGGGAGCTGCCGACGACCCAGAACTGCGGCAGGTGCCACACGGCCCAGAGCACGGCGATCACGAGGTTCGCGGTGACGAGGTTCCACCGGTCCGTCACCGCCGGTTGCAGCACGCCCCGCCACCCGACCTCCTCGAGCCCTCCGAAGACGATCGACGTCGCGAAGGCTGGCACGAAGAGCAACAAGCCCCCGAGCCCACCCCCAACCCATCCTGCCCCCGTGGCCAGCCCGACCACGGCGAGGCTCACCACTCCGAACGCGGCCGCGCCGACGACCGCCACGACGACCAGTGCCACGGGCACACGCAGGTGGAGCACCCGACGGTTGAACTCCCGTACCGACCCCGCTTCCGGCGTCCGCCAGACGGCGAGGTAGGCGACCACCGTCGGGGCGGTCCCACCCAGCACCATCAGGGCGAACCCCAGTGGTTCGGTCGAGGTCACGACCCCCCGGCTGGTCAGGACGACCAGCGGCCACCAGGCCGCCCAGGTCACGAGGAACGTGAGCCCGAGGAACAGCCGGGCACGTCGTGCCCCATCGCGCCGGTCCGCCCCCTGCGCCATCCCATCGCCTGTCGGTGTCAGGTGCGTAGCACGTTCGCGAAGATCAGCCAGGCGAGCAGCGTCTTCGCCGCCAAGCTCAGGATGATGTACGCGTACTCGCCGAAGATGTAGTCCCTCCAGCGCCCGATCTGTGCGTACTGCAGCGCCATGTTCAGCGCGAAGGACCAGAACAGCACCAACTGGAAGCCCACGATGGCGTAGACGAAGCCGGGAACCTCGCCCCCAGCCGCCACGACGTAGTAGGCGATGATCACCCACGGCACCGCACCGGCGAAGGTGCCGTACCAGAAGGCGGACCAGTCAGCACCCTTCCCTGGCTTCTCGGCACGTTCCCACAGCAGGCCGAAGAGGATCATCGAGGTGTTGACGGCGAAGATGGCAACGACCGCCGCAAGGTCCCAGATGCCGACGAACGCGGCGATCAGCACGATCATGATCGACGAGCTGATCGAGTACTCGATCCAGCGGGCGTAGTTCTCACGCTCGTCGAGCTTGCGCTCGTACCACTCCCGGATGCGGGGCGAGGCGACCAGGAGATGGTCGCCGGCGGCGAAGAAGATGAACACCGCAACCAGCACCGCGATCGGCAACTCGAAGACGAGCTCCGGCATCGCCTGCTGTTGCTGGACCGGGTCGTCAGCGAGGAAGGTGGCGAGCACCGGCAAGGTGAGATCGTTCGCCAGCGCCAGGAGCACCACCCCCTGGACCAGGTGGAGCAACCCCACCACCAGGTTGAACCGCCGTAGCCGGGCGTAGCGCATGGCGGTCTCAGGCGAGCGCGTCCCCGTGCCCATGGCCGTCCCGATCGAGGTCGAGGTGCTCAGCAGATCCACGTGCCACATCGAGGTGGTCGGCGAGGCGGCCACGGTGAACTGAGGGAGATCGAGAGGTCGATCCCGAACCCCAGCCTACGGGGCGTTCGATGCGAGCCATAGAGGCGACGGTCCACACGGACGACCCAGACGTCCGACCCCGACGAGCCGTTCGTCAACCCGGCCGGGGACGGACGCCGCTGGTGCCCAGCAAGGCTTCCGCGTTCCATGGATGGTCGACGTTGCGCCGACGCGAAGGGTTCGTCATGCGGGTGCTGGTGTTCGGGGCAGGACCGCTCGGCAGCTTGATGGCGGCACGCCTGCACGAAGCTGGCCACGACGTCTCGCTGCTGGCCCGCGGGCAACGTCTGGACGACCTGAAGAACCACGGGGTCGTCCTCTTGGACGAGGAGACCGGCAAGCAGGAGGTCGCGCACGTCCCGGTGGTCGAGACCTTCGGTCCTGAGGACCACTACGACCTCGTCATGGTCGTGATGCGCAAGAACCAGGCCGAGGCGATCCTG
>PWTE01000166.1 GCA_003563915.1 Nitriliruptoraceae bacterium | reverse complement strand
TCGGCGCTGTACAGCGGCCCGCGGATACCGACGTGGCACGACGCAGCGCGGTCGATCAGGCCCTCCTCGCTGGCGCGGCGGAAGGGCGTGCCGTGGGTGTACGGGGCACCGAAGTAGGTGTCCCAGGTGTCGAGGTGCGCGTCGAAGTGCAGCACCGCCACCGGGCCATGGCGTTCGTGCATCACCCGCAGCAGCGGCAGCGCGATCGTGTGGTCACCGCCGAGGGTCAGCAGGGTCGCCCCATCGGCGGCCAGGTCCCGGGCCCCCTGCTCGATCTGGACGATCGCCTCGTCCAGATCGAAGGGGTTGACGGCGAGGTCACCGGCGTCGGCGACCTGCTGGACCCCGAACGGTGCGACGTCCAGCGCGGGGTGGTAGGGCCGCAGGAGGCGTGAGGACGCTCGGATGTGGCTCGGTCCGAACCGGGCACCGGGCCGGTAGGACACGCCGGCATCGAAGGGGACCCCGACGATCTTGACGTCGGCTCGGCCGACCTCGTCCAGGCGTGGGAGTCGCGCGAAGGTGGCCGGTCCGCCGTACCTCGGCACCTGGGTGGCATCAACCGGACCCAACGGGGCGTCCCCACCACCGCTGCGTGGTAGCTCCTGCACGCGCGCCTCCCGGGTGCCGTCCGCGGCGTCGGTGGTCCCTGCCGGTCGCCGGCCCTACTCGTGGGTCGGGAACTGCAGCTTGAGCCCCGAGGTGTCGGTCCACCGCGACGTGACGACCTTGCCGCGCGTGTAGAAGTGCACACCGTCGGCCCCGTGCATGTGGGTGTCGCCGAACAACGAGTCCTTCCACCCGCCGAAGGAGTAGTAGGCCATGGGCACCGGGATCGGCACGTTGATGCCCACCATGCCGACCTCGATCTCGGCCTGGAACCGGCGGGCGGTACCGCCATCCGTGGTGAACACGGCCGTGCCGTTGCCGAACGGCATGGCGTTGATCAGGTCGATCGCGGCGTCGAAGGTGTCGACCCGCAGTACCGACAGGACGGGACCGAAGATCTCTTCCGCATGCACGCGCATGCCCGGCTCGACGTGGTCGACCAGGCACGGGCCCAGCCAGAAGCCGTCCTCGTACCCGGCCGACGCGATCATGCCGCGTCCGTCCACGACGACGGTCGCACCATCCTCCACCGCGACATCGAGGTAACCCGCGACCCGATCGCGGTGCTCCCCGGTGACCAGCGGCCCCATCTCGGAGGTCGGATCGGTGCCCGGCCCCACCGGCAGATCGGCGATGCGCTGCTCGATCAGCGGCACCAGACGGTCCGCGACGTCGCCGACGGCGACGACCGCGGAGATGGCCATGCAGCGCTCTCCGGCGGACCCATAGCCCGCCGACACCGCCGCGTCCGCTGCCAGGTCCAGGTCCGCGTCGGGCAGCACGACCATGTGGTTCTTGGCGCCGCCGAGCGCCTGGACCCGCTTGCCATGCTCGGTCGCGGTGGTGAAGACGTGCTTGGCGACCGGGGTGGAGCCGACGAAGGAGACCGCAGCGACCTCGGGGTGCGTGAGCAACGCGTCGACGGCTTCGCGCGCGCCGTTGACGACGTTGAACACGCCATCAGGCAGACCAGCGTCGGCCCACAGCTCGGCGAGCCGCAGCCCCACCGACGGGTCCTTCTCGGAGGGCTTGAGCACGAAGGTGTTCCCGCAGGCGATCGCGAGGGGGAACATCCACATCGGCACCATCGCGGGGAAGTTGAACGGCGTGATGCCGGCCACCACCCCCAGCGGCTGCCGGATCGAGTAGCTGTCGATCCCCGTCGAGACCTGCTCGGAGAACCCACCCTTGAGCAGGTGCGGGATCCCGCAGGCGAACTCGACCACCTCCAGGCCTCGCTGGACCTCGCCGGTGGCGTCCGCCAACACCTTGCCGTGCTCGGCGACGATCAGCCGTGCGAGCTCGTCACGGTGCTCCGTGACCAGCTCACGGAAGGCGAACAGCACCTTGGCGCGCTGGGTGAGCGTCGACCAGCGCCACCCGTCGTCCCACGCGGCACGGGCCGTCGCGACCGCCTGGCCGACGGTGTCGGCGTCGGCGAGCGCGACCTGCTTGGCGACCGCACCGGTAGCTGGGTCGAACACGTCACCGGTGGTTGCGGACTCGTCGGTGACGGCCTTGCCACCGATCCAGTGGCCCAGCCGTGGCAGATCGTCACTCATCGCAGCCTCCTCGCAGCTCCCGCTGCGGCGGGTCGGACGATCGGCGGTGGGCGTGGCATCCGTTGCGCCACGCCCACCGCACCGATCGCGGTCAGTACGTCCGAGCGCTCAGCCCTGTGCGCGTGTGAACAGGTCCGTGTACAGGATCTCGGCGTCCCCTGTGTTCTCCAGGAACACGAGCTTCTGACGCACGTCGTCTGTCGGGTAGATCGTCGGGTCGGTGGTGATCTCCTCCTCGATGAACTCGGACGCCGCCGCGTTCGGAGACGCGTAGTACGTCCAGTTCGTCAGCTCCGCGCCGTTCTCGGCATCGAGGATGAAGTTGATGAAGGTGTGGGCGGTGCAGACACTCGACGCATCGGCCAGGACCGCCATGTTGTCGGTCCAGATGACCGCCCCCTCCTCCGGGATCAGGTAGTCGTAGTCCTCGGGGTTGTCCGCACCGAAGAAGCTGTCGAGGAAGCCACCGCTGTAGCCGTGGCCGACGACGATCTCGCCGGTGAGCAGCAACTCGGCGTACTGATCGGAGGTGTAGGTCACGGTCCACTCACGGGCCGCCTCGATCGCGGCGGCCGCCTCCTCGAGCTCACCTTCGTCGGTCGTGTTCGGGTCGTAGCCGAGCCAGAAGAGCGCCGCAGCCATGCCCTCGCGGGGGTCGTCCAGGATGGAGATCTCACCGGGCAGCGCGCCGGCGACGTCCGGATCGAACAGCAGGTCCCATGACGCGGGAACGTCGCCCACCTCGGCGAGGTTCACCCCGATGCCGGTGGTCCCCCACTGGTAGGGCATCGAGTGGACCAGGCCCGGGTCGTAGGGCGGGTTCTCGAACTCCGCGGCGACGTTCGTGAGGTTCGGGATGGCGTCGTGGTCGAGCGGGAGCAGGATGCCTTCATCGATCATGATCTCGACCATGTAGTCCGATGGCACGATCAGGTCGAAGTCCGCGCCACCCGCACGGATCTGCGCCAGCAGTGCTTCGTTCGAGGTGTAGAAGTCCTCGGTGACCGAGACCCCGTAGGTCTCCTCGAACAGGTCGATCAGTTCGGGGTTCATGTACTCGGACCAGTTGCCGAACAGCAGGTCACCGTCGACCTCGT
>PWTE01000322.1 GCA_003563915.1 Nitriliruptoraceae bacterium | reverse complement strand
CGCCCACTACTCCGCGTCCATCGACCTCGGTCTGGCGGCGGTGGGACTTCGCGCCTTCCCGGCCGCGATCATCGGCGGCATCGACTCCGTGCAGGGTGCGATCATCGGTGGCCTGATCGTTGGCGTGGTCGAGACGCTCGGGACGGGCTACCTCGGTGCGGAGTGGCGTGACGTCATCGCCTTCGGGATCATGTTCCTGGTGCTGATGTGGCGGCCGTCGGGGCTGTTCGGGACGAAGGAACTCGTCCGCGTCTGACCGTCCCGACCCTACGGAACCCGAGGGAGCTCACCATGGCGACCCGCTACACCACCGACTACCGGCAGGACCTCCGGCTCCTGCGCACGCGACCGCAGCAGGTCCTCGCGCTGGTCCTGGTCATCGTTGCCATCGCCGTGCCCTTCATCTTCACCATGGACTACCGCCCGCCGATGAACTTCCCGTGGGCGTCCTGGTTGACCAACATCAACTTCGCCCTGTTCGCCGCGATCGTTGCCGCCGCCTTCAACCTGCTTCTGGGCTACACCCACCAGATCTCGGTCGCCCACGCAGCCTTCCTGATGCTCGGCACCATCGTCGCCGCGTGGATGGGCGTCATCCACGGTGTCCCCTTCCTGCTCGTCCTCGTCGCGGCCACGATCTCGGGTGCGATCGTCGGTGCGATCGTCGCGCTCCCGGCGCTGCGCTTCCGGGGGCTCTACCTGCTGGTGGCCACCCTCGGTGTCCACTTCATCTTCCTCTTCGTCTACCGCGTGTTCCTCGTGCACTACTTCGGGTTCGCCGGCATCCGCTTCGAGCGGCCGACCCTGCCGGGTTGGCTCCCCTTCCTGCCCGTCGAGGAGGGCGAGGCCGGGTTCATGATCGCCGGCACCTTCCGCTGGTACTGGTTCCTGCTGCTCATGGCCGTGCTCTCGATCGGCTTCATGAGCAACCTGGTGCGTTCTCGCGAGGGGCGCGCGTTCCGGGCCATCGCCGAGCACGACGTGTCCGCCTCGCTGATCGGGATCAACGTCACCAAGACCAAGCTGCTGGCCTTCTCGGTCTCCTCGGCCTTCGTCTCCCTCTCCGGCGCCCTCTCCTCCTACTACCTCGGCGCCCGCGGCGAGGACTCCTTCAACTTCGGTCTGGTGCTGAACTTCGCCATCATGATCATCGTCGGCGGCTACGCCACCATGCGCGGGGCGGTGTTCGGCGCCTTCTTCTTCTACCTCGCACCCCTGCTGTTCCGCTGGGGGACGGTGAACACGCCGATCCTGCGCGATATCGATGTCCTGCAGCGCTACGAGAGCGAGACCCACCTGGCCATCTTCGGGATCCTGATCATCTTGATCCTGGTGCTCAGACCCGCCGGACTGGTCGGCGTCTGGGACAGCATCAAGAACTACTTCGCCCGTTGGCCCTACACCACGTGACCGGAGCGAGCGACATGACGACGTCTTCCGTCCCCGCGCTCTCCGTCCGGGGCCTCGAGGTGATCTACTCCGGCGCGGTCCTGGGGCTCGCCGGTGTCTCCATCGACGTGCCACCGGGCCAGATCGTGGCGGTGCTCGGCGCCAACGGCGCCGGCAAGACCACCCTGGTCCGCGCCATCACCGGGCTGCTCTTCAACCACAACGGCAAGGTCCGCGACGGCCAGATCGACTACGGCGGACAGAACCTGGTGAGCGCCTCGGCCTCAACCACGGTGAAGGCCGGCATCTGCCAGGTCCCAGAGGGCCGGATGCTGTTCCCCCGGCTCACCGTCGAGGAGAACCTGCGATGCGGGGCGGCCACCCGCAAGGACAAGGGCATCGCCGACGACCTGCAGGAGATGTACGAGCGGTTCCCGCGGCTCGGTGAGCGCAACCGGCAGCTCGCCGGCTACCTGTCCGGCGGTGAGCAGCAGATGGTCGCCATCGGACGTGCGCTGATGGCACGCCCGAAGCTCCTGGTCTGCGACGAACTGTCCCTCGGGCTCGCACCCCTGATCGTCCGAGATCTCTTCGACCAGCTCGAGGAGCTCGCCCGCGAGCGGGGAACCTCCGTGCTGGTCATCGAGCAGAACGCCCGGGTCGCGCTCTCCAAGGCTGACTACGCCTACGTGATCGAGACGGGCAGGGTCGTCGTCGAGGGCACGGCAGACGAGCTGCAGCAGGACGAGTTCGTCCAGGAGTTCTACCTCGGTGGCGCGGGCGATGCCCGGGAGGCCTACGACCGGATCGCCCGTCGCTACCGGCAGCGAGGTGCGGCGTGAACCCCGACTCGATCCTCAGTATCCAGGACGTCTCCGTGACCTTCGGCGGGATCCGTGCCGCCGCCGGTGTCAGCGCGGAGATCGAGCGCGGCGAGCTGTTCGCGCTGATCGGTCCGAACGGTGCCGGAAAGACGACGTTGGTCAACGCGATCACCGGCGTCTACGAGCCCGACCCCGGCGCCTCGATCCGCTACCGCGATCGCGACGGCAAGGTGCGCGACCTGGTCGGGCGTAAGCCTCACCACATCGTCCGCCTCGGTCTGTCGCGCACCTTCCAGAACCTGGGCCTGTTCCCGCAGCTCTCCACCCTCGACAACCTGCTGCTCGGGCGTTACACCCACCAGCGGTCCGGCGTGCTCTCCGGTGGGTTCCGGACCCGCCGGGCCATCGCCGAGGAGCTCGAGCAGCGCGAGGCCGTGGAGCAGGTGATCGAGCTGCTGAAGCTCTCGGAGTACCGCTGGGAACCCGTCGGGGGCCTGCCCTACGGCCTCCAGAAGCGCATCGAGCTCGGTCGTGTGCTGGCCATGGAGCCCGACCTGCTGCTCCTCGACGAGCCGATGGCCGGGATGAGCGCCGACGCACGGCTCGACATCGTCCGCTTCATCTTCGAGATCCGCGAAGCCTTGGGACTGACGATCCTGATGATCGAGCACGACATGGCCGTGGTCATGAGCATCGCCGACCGGGTGATGGCGCTCAACTTCGGACAGCCCATCGGTCTGGGCACCCCCGAGGAGGTCCAGGCCATCCCCGCGGTGGTCGAGGCCTACCTCGGTGCGGAGTGAGGGGAACAGCATGCCTGCACACACCGTGATCGGACGGTTCCTCGAGCTCGCCGTCGAGGAGCCTGATGCACCGACCGTGATGGAGAAGCGCCGCGGTCGGTGGGGAACCTGGAGCCGCCAGGCGCTCGCTCAACGCGTGTCGGATCTCGCCGACGCCCTCGAGGGCCTGGCCCTGCCGGCCGGCAGCCTGGTTCTGATCGCGGCGGAGGACCGGGTCGACTGGATCGTGCTGGACCTCGCGGCCCAGGCTGTTG
>PWTE01000165.1 GCA_003563915.1 Nitriliruptoraceae bacterium | reverse complement strand
GCCAGCACGCTGCTATCCTCCACTGTTCACCCCGGGCGGGTGGCGGAATTGGCAGACGCGCACGGTTCAGGTCCGTGTGTCCGAAAGGACATGGGGGTTCAAGTCCCCCCTCGCCCACAAGCTCGTACAGGGGGCTAGCACCCCAGATTCGCAGGAATCGCCGAAACGCCCTCGCACCCCGCGAGGGCGTTTTCTGCTCCCGTGGCAACGAGATGGCAACGAAAATCTGAGCCGCCCGTTGCCACCGACCGGCGACAGGCCCCGTGGCAACGCCGTGACAACATGACGAGGTGGCCGCCGCGACGCTCGGACGAGACCGTGGTCCGGCGGCAACTGGGCTCCGGTGTCAGCCGCTTCTCGGACGCTAGGGCGTAGCTGCTCCCATTCGGGTTCACCCCTTCCCGGTTGTGGGGACTTCGACAGGTCTATCCGGGGAACTCGCTACCGAGGGAGGCTGTCAGCCCTTAAGGGGGGCGACGGTTGCGGCGGCCGCTTCCCAGCCAAGCTTGCGTGAGACGTCACGCGCCGCGTCTCGCAGAGGCTGAACCTGCTCAAGCAGGGAAGCTCGAGGTACACGACTGATGGGTGCAGAGATGCTAATTGCCGCTGCCGGCTTCCCATCAGCGTTGAGGACCGGAGCCGCGATGCAGTGAATACCAGCTTCGTGTTCTTCATCGTCACGGGCGAAGCCTCGTGCTGCCGATCGATCGAGATCGGCCATGAGATCCTCGACCGAACGGTGCGTCCGATCCGTCAGTGGGCGGAAGTCGTGTCCCTCGAGGACGTTGGCGAGCTGTTTGGGCTCAAGGCACATCAGGAGGGCTTTGGCGAGGCCGGTGCAGTGCAGAGGAGCGATTGCTCCGATGCGTGAGTACATGCGCACAGGGTGCCTAGCCTCCACCTTCTCTATGTATACAACGCGTTTCCCTTCGAGGAGGCCGAGGTGCACCGTCTCTCCGCTGACTTGACTGAGCTGCTCCATATTCGGCCGTGCTAGGTCGCGGACATCAAGTCGCTCTAACGCTTGGTTGGCGAGCCGGAAAGTCGCGGAGCCAAGTCGGTAGCGGCCGTCCTCCTGCAGGTGGACGAAGCCCTGTCTCCGCAAGGTGTGAAGCAGTCTCAGGGCCGTGGAGTGGTGCACATCGAGCTCGTCGGCAATCTCGGAGATAGTCCTCGCTCGGTCACCGAGCAACTCCATGACCTTGAGACCTCGCTCGAGTGTCTGGCTCACGATTCCAAGCCCATCGCAGTCACCCTCCCCAAGCTTGAGCGTGCGCGGCTACCTGAAGCCTCACCGAGAACGCTCTCGAAGCACATGGTTTGAACGTAGTAGTCGCCGCGGCACCTGACGGGGCACGGCTACGGCACGCGGCTCCACCTTGACTTTGTGTCAGGCGAACATGATACTTCCCCTAAGCAATAAATGCGCGCTGTCTGCATATGTTGCAGATGCGCGGTCGCTCGATCGAGGAGTTGTGATGGGCGACGACTGGCGCGGCAAGGTCGGAGCGATGGACACCGATGAGGTGGTGGCCTTCCTCCGAGAACCAGTCTTCGCCCGAGTGGCGACCTTGGACGAGCAGGGCTGGCCCTACGTCGTCCCGGTGTGGCACGAGTGGAACGATGGAGCGTTCTGGGTCATCGGTCGAAAGAAGTCCCGTTGGGCCCTCAACCTCGAACGCGATCGCCGCTGTGCCGTGACCGTTGATGAGTATGGGCAACAGCGCAAGGTTGTCGCCCAGTGTGAAGCCGAACTGATCGAGACGCCGAACGTTGGAGGCCAGTGGGTAGAGATTGCCCGCCGGATGAGCGAGAGGTATCTCGGAGAGAACGGGCCTGAGTACCTCGAGCCCACCCTGGAGTGGCCACGTTGGTTATTTGCCTTGAGGCCGACTCGCGTATGGACGTGGATGGGCAACGACTGGGCGCCCAGCTACAAGGAGCGCTGACGAGGTGCGTCGCACTCTCCGCACTGCTTTGCTGCTGACCGGCTCGGAGGTCGATCTATCGCCTTGGCGGGTCGGGAAGTGAGCGCCCTACGGTCTGCTGACGATCCTGTGGTAGGACTCACCCGGGAGCTTGTAGCCGCGTCCAGCCAAAACCCAGGCGAGGACGAGCGTGCTGTCGCCGAGGTCATCACCACCGCCTGCGCGCAACTCGGCCTGCCATCACCTGCGCGGATCGGCGTCTCCTCCCGTCCGAATCTGCTGACCCGGCTCGAGTTCGGCCCCGGAGGCCAACACCTGCTCCTGTGCGGGCACTCGGACACCAAACCCATCGGCGAGGGCAAGTGGGCGACCGACCCCCTTGCCCTGACGGAACTCGATGGAGAGCTCCGCGGTCGCGGCGCCGTCGATATGAAGGGCGCGATCGCGGCCATGCTCCTCGCGGCAGCAAGTCTGGCGGCGAACCCACCGGTTCGCGGGGCGCTCACTTTGGCGTTCCTCGCAGACGAGGAGAACGGTGCCCGTTTCGGGGGCCGTTGGCTCGCAGAGAACGAGCCCCTCCAGGCCGATGCCGCAGTCATCGGTGAGCCTGGCGGCCTAGTCCACCCCTGGGACCACCTGCATCTCGGGAGCAGGGGAATCTGCAACTTCGACCTCGAAGTAGCAACCGCGCAAGGGCATACGGGTCTGCGCGATGCACTCGGAACCGTCTCTGCGACGGAGGTCCTTGCGCGACTCATAGTTGCTCTGCGTGACGAGTTCGCGCCCACAACCCCAAGTCGAAGCTGGGGACAACCAAGCGTCAGTCCGGGTGTACTAATCGAAGGCGGCGTCAACTACGGCGTCCTGCCAGGCGCCGCATCGGCCCGCAACGAATGTCGCCTGGTGCCGGGGATGGACGAGGAGCGCTTCCGCAAAGAACTGGAGACGTTCGTAGCAGCGCGAACACCTGAGGGAGCGCGCGTCACCGTCAGTGTGCGCGACTGGATCGATGCCGCGGGGGTAGACCCACAGGAGCCGATTGCGATCGCTGCACGTCGAACGCTCGAGGAGACGCTCGGCCAAGTGCCACCCGACTACATCTTCCCCGCCACTACCGACGGCACCTGGCTCGCCCGGATGGGTATCCCCACCTTGCCAGCTCTGGGACCAGGGCTCCTACGACACGCCCACGCGGTTGATGAGAGGGTGACTCGCAAGGAACTCGTTCAGGCACAGACCCTCTACGAGCGACTGGTACGCAGGTTCTGCGAGCGACAGCCGTGACCAAGAGCCGCCGACAGATAATCCGACTCGCGCCGTTCGCGGTGCTTCTGCTGGTTGCACTTGCTGCCGTGATCATCGAGCCGCGCTTCTACTCCGGAGCGAACCTCCGCAACGTGGCACGAAGCGCCGCATTCCTCTCGGTGGTCGCGGTGGGCCAGCTGCTCGTTGTCATCGTTCGCGGCCTCGACCTGTCCGTGGGCGCCGTTATCACCACTACGCTCTTGCTGACCGTATACATCGCCGGGACAGCTCCGGGACGTCTGCCCCTCGCTCTCCTCGCGGTTCTCGCCGCAGCTGTGGCGATCGGAGCCCTGAACGCCTTCCTCGTGGTGCTCCGACGCGTCCCGGCGATCTTGGCGACCCTTGCCACGTTCTTCCTCATCCAAGGCGCTGGTCTATGGTTGACCCAGGGCCGCTCGCGCGGTCGTGTCCCCGATGAGCTCCGCCTCATTGGCAGCGGATCTATCGCGGGAACGGTGCCGATCGCAGTTGTCATCGCTGCGGCGATCGCAATCCTGGTGGGCATGATTCTGAGTCGCACCTCCTACGGACGTGCGATCTACGCAGTCGGTTCGAACCCCCAGGCTGCTCACCTTTCGGGCATCCGCTACCGAACCGTGACAGCCTTCGCACTTATCGGCTGCTCCTGCCTTGCGATGCTGGCCGGACTCATGCTCGCGGGCAACGTCGGTTTCTACGACCGCACTCTCGGCGTCGGTTTCGACCTCGATTCCATCGCCGCAGTAGTGCTCGGAGGCGCATCGCTAGCAGGTGGCAGCGGCAAGGTCGGAGGCACGGTCGCTGCAGCTACGGGGCTCGCCGCGCTCGACAATCTGCTCCTACTTGCCGGGGTACCTGCTCCGGCTCAACTCATTGCGAAGGGGATCGTCCTCTTCCTCGCCGTCCTTGC
The DNA here is from genome assembly GCA_003563915.1 of Nitriliruptoraceae bacterium. Taxonomy (GTDB): domain Bacteria; phylum Actinomycetota; class Nitriliruptoria; order Nitriliruptorales; family Nitriliruptoraceae; genus CSSed11-175R1. The sequence continues at coordinate 8,273 of PWTE01000165.1, read as the reverse complement.
CGCCGGGTGGATCTTCCGACCCTCCGGGGAGGGCGCTGCTCAGTCACCAGTGACCGCTTGACACTTCCAACGATCAAAGGAGCTCGACCATGAAGTTCCACCGCAGCCGACCGCTAGCCGGACTGCTCGCTCTGGCCTTCGTCATCGCTGCATGCGGACCAGGCGAAGAGGCCCCGCCGGATGTCGAACAACCGGAACCCGAGGTCACAGATGAGGAGCCAACCGACGATCCCGAAGCCGCCGAGGCAGCTTCGGACATCTTGCTCCGCGCCTTCGAGGAGGAGCCGGCGGCTCTTGGTCTCGACCCTATCGACCCCCCCGCGTACGCCGACCAGATCACCGTGGTCGACACCAGCCAGTACGCGATCGACGGAAATCCGCGTATTGCATTCGCGATCCAAGCTCCCGAGTTCAGTTGGCCGGTCACCTACAACCAAGCCGTCGAAGCGCGCCAGCAGGAGGCCTATCCCGACATCGAGTTGATCATCAGCCCGACGGGTCTTGGCGAGGCGGACACCCAGATCGGAACGATCGAGGACCTCCTCGTACAACAGCCAGATGCCCTAATCATCACGCCACTCACGGACGTGCGCGGCCCGGTGGAACGTGCTGCGGCCGAAGGCATCCCTGTCATCCTCTGCACGGGCACGGTGGAGAGTGACCAGTTCGTAACCCGCGTGGATCGCGACAACTACCTCAACGGCGCGCTTGGAGCCTCCTGGCTCGCTCGGGAGCTAAACAATGAAGGCCAGATCGTGATGCTCGCCGGCCCGGCGGGGGTCCCAACTGCCGAGGCCCGGATCGAGGGAGCTAACGCCATCTTCGACAGCCATCCCGGTATCGAGGTGCTCGCCCTCGAGAACACCAACTGGGACGCGGCGGACGGGAAGAGCGCGATGGAAGCACTGCTGACGCGGTTCGACGACATCGATGCCGTCTGGGCCGACGGTGCGGGGCAGAGCATCGGTGCGATCGAAGCCTACCGCGAAGCCGGTCGGGATATCCCGCCGTTCGCGTCCGAACCGCTGAACGGTTTCCTACGGATCGCTCAGGAAGAGGGCATGGAGTTCATCGCAGTCGGCTACCCGCCGGCGCACTCCGCAGCCTGCCTCGATGCGGCGATGGACGTTCTCGCGGGTCGGACAGTCACTTCCTTCATCAACGTAGACGTGCCGGTCTTCACCCACGACGGACTCGACGACTGGTACCGGCCGCAATGCATCGACGATCTCTGGCTACCCACGCCGTTCTCCGACGAAGAACTGGTCGAAGAGGGACTGTGTGAGTCCTGACGATCCGGCGAGCTCCGCAGCGGCCACCGGGCCTCCCGAGTTGGCCGCTGTGGAGGTCTCCCGCCGTTTCGGTCCGGTGCAGGCACTCGCGGACGTCGATGTGGCGCTCCGAGCCGGGCGTATCCACGCGGTGGTCGGGGAAAACGGCGCAGGCAAGTCGACGCTGAGCAACATCCTCGGTGGAGTGTTGGCCCCGGACAGCGGATATGTCGAGGTTGCGGGTCAGGCAACCGTTTTCGCTTCCCCAGCCGATGCCCTGCGACGCGGAATCGCCATCGTCTACCAAGAGCTGTCACTGGTGCCGGACATGTCCGTCGTCGACAACATCATGCTTGACGTCCAACCTCGTCGTTTCAGGTTGATCGATCGGCGGGCCCAACGGGCGCGCGCGCTCGAGTTTTTGACCCGTGTGGGTGGCGAGAAGCTTCCTCTCGACCGCCCGGTGCGGGAACTCGCCATAGCAAGACAGCAACTCGTCGAGGTCGCCAAGGTCCTCGCCCGGGACCCCCGTGTTGTGATCTTCGACGAGCCGACCGCAGTCCTGCCCGATGACAGCGCGAACGAGCTCCTGGACCTGATCCGTGGTCTTGCGGCGGGCGGACTTGCCATCGGTTACATCAGCCATCGACTCGCGGAGGTGGAAGCGATCGCGGACGAGGTGACGGTCCTCCGTGACGGCCACCTCGTCTGGACGCGGCCAAATCGTGAGACAACGACGAGCGAGATCGTTAACGCGATGGTCGGCCGCGATGTTGACGAGGCATTCCCGGAGCGCGCCACAACCGCGGACACCACTCCGATGCTGGAGGTCACAGGTGTCCAACTTCCAGGAACCGAGCCGGCCGGTGTCAGCTTCTCCTGCCGCAGGGGAGAGATCGTTGGCGTGGCTGGATTGGTTGGTTCAGGCCGAAGCAGGATCGCTCGATATCTGATGGGCCTGGAGGGACTCTACGGAGGAGAGGTACGACTCGACGATCAGCCATATCGCCCGGACAATCCTCGGCGTGCGATGCGAAGCGGCATGATGCTGGTCCCAGAGGATCGCAAAGGCCTGGGGTTGATTCTCCAGCTCGCGATCGATCGCAACCTAACCTTGCCCTCGCTGGATCGTCTAAGCCGTTTCGGAATCATCGACCGGGACGCTGAACGACAACTGGCGGAGGACGCCGCCGATTCCTTGCGGGTTGTCGCCGAAGACCTCCGACAGCCAGCGTCGAGTCTGTCGGGTGGCAACCAGCAGAAGGTTGTCCTCGGTAAGTGGCTGGCGCGTGGACCGAAACTGCTGATCCTGGACGAACCCCTGCGAGGTATCGACGTAAATGCTAAAGCCGAGATCCACCGCATTCTGCGGGGGCTTGCAGACGACGGTCTCTCGATCCTCCTCATCTCGAGCGAGCTGCCTGAGATCTTAGGGCTGAGTGACCGCGTGCTTGTAATGAGGGACGGCGCCATCTCCGCGACGTTCGACGAGCCACCATTCCTCGCCGATGAGATCATGTCGTACGCGGCAACTGAGGGGGCGACATGAGTGCGACCGCTCTCCGCGATCGGACCATCACCCTGACGCGTGAGGCGGCTGGCGAGGGCTACCTGGTCTGGGTTCTGGTGGTCGTGGTGGCGCTACAAGCGAGCTTCGGCAGTGAGTTCTTCTTGACGGGACGGAACCTCTCGAACCTCGCTGGGCAATCGGTTCCCCTGGGCTTGGCGGCGATCGGCCAGACCTTCGCGATCTTGGTCGGCGCAATCGATCTCTCGGTCGGGGCGACGGCCCGACTTGCGGCGCTGCTGACCGCTGGGCTCATCGACGATGACCCGACGCGTGTCGTCCCGGTGCTCGCCCTCGTTTTGGCGATCTCAGCTGCCATCGGGGCTACGAACGGCGCGATGGTCGTCTGGCTGCGTATCCATCCGCTGATCGCCACGCTCATCTCTTTCACCGTCCTGCGCGGTGTTGCGTTGCTCTACACCCAAGGCCCGATCGGGGGAATCCCGTCTGAGGTGAGTGGACTGGCGCATCGTCGCCTCCTCGGCTTGCCGTACCCCGTCTGGGTATTCCTCTTACTGCTGCTCGCCTCAGGTGTCCTCCTACATCGGACGCGCTTCGGGCGTAACGTCTACGCGGTCGGAGGAGCCCCTGAAGTCGCTCGTCGAGCCGGGGTCAGCGTGGAGTGGGTCCGCTTCCGAATGTTGATGCTCTGCTCCATCATGGCCGGTCTAGCGGGAATCATGCTGGCCTTCCGCCAAGGGGTCGGCGATCCTCGCGTCGCGGAAGGCCTCGAACTGACCTCGATCGTCACGGTCGTCGTGGGCGGTGTATCGATATTCGGGGGGCGTGGCCGCTTACTCGGGGTCATGGGGGGGGTCGTACTCCTGGGGATCATCCGCAACGCGATGAACCTTCAGGGTGTGGCCCCGCTGCTGCAGGGTGTGGTGACCGGAGCCATCGTGGTGTTTGCAGTCGCGTTGTTCACACGGAGGGATTCATGAGATACAGCCGAGTCGTCGGCTTCGGCGAAGCCATGCTCCGGCTTTCCCTGCCAGCAGGCGTGTCGTTGGAAGCGTCAACGAGTATGGATGCGACTGTCGGGGGCGCTGAACTCAACGCCCTCATTGCTGCTCGGCGCAGCGGTATGCCTGCCACCTGGGTCAGTGCTCTTCCGAACCATGCACTCGGACACCGAGTCATCCGCCACGCCCACGCGAGCAGTGTGGAGGTCATTCTTGGGACGCCGCAGGGTCCCGGGGGAGCCAGACTCGGGGTGTACTACCTGGAACTCTCTGGCCCACCGCGCCCACAGCGGATCATCTATGACCGCAGCGGATCAGCGTTCAGCACGATCGACCCCGCTTCTCTCGACTGGGATCGATGGCTTGACAATGATTCCTGCCTCCTTCTGTCTGGCATCACCCCAGCACTGGGTCCCAATCCTAGGAAGGCTATCGGTCACGCACTCGCTGCAGCACGGCGCTGTGGTGCCACGGTCGCACTAGATGTCAACTACCGCTCGACGCTTTGGTCGCGTGATGACGCAGCCGCTTGGCTGCGAGATGTGCTCCCACACGTCGATGTGCTCGCTGCTGGACCCGACGATCTCGCCAGTCTCGGGATCCGCGGCGATGAGGCATTGGACATCGCCATCAAGGAGTTCGATCTAGGTGTTGCACTGGGCACCAGCAAGCGTCGAGCGATGGACAGCGTCGAGCTCGACTTGTACGTGCATACTCCAGAGGGGCGGTTACATCATCGAGTTGAGGCGTCCGTTGTTGATCCGGTCGGAGCTGGTGACGCGCTCTTCGGGACCTTCCTCGCGAAGTTGCCCGAGGGGGCCGAGGCAGCTGCCGAGACCGCGATCGGGGCGGCAGTCAGCTGCTACGGACTGGCAGGGGATGCGCTAACGGCCGACCCCTGGCTGCCGACCGATGACCGGAGCATCATCCGATGAGATTCGTTGAGCAGCTCTTGCGAGCACGTGTCGTCGCCATCCTGCGACGTGTAGATATCGCCGAGCGGGTCGATGAGCTGGCAGATCGGTTATTCGCGGCTGGCGTGAAGGCTGTCGAGATCACCCTTGACCAGCCGTCTGCCCTTGTAGCGCTCCGCAGGTTGTCGAGGCGTGCCCCTGACGACGCACTCATCGGGGCCGGTACGGTGCTCACTTCTGAGCACGTGGATGATGCAGTTGACGCCGGCGCCCGTTTCCTTGTCTCCCCCCACCTAGATGTCCCGCTCATCGCTCGTGCACATCACCAGGACGTCAGCATCCTCCCGGGCGTCTTGACCCCCACTGAGATCCACCAAGCGCTCTCATGCGGCTGCCAAGCGGTCAAGCTGTTCCCCGCCGGACCCCTCGGCACCCCGTATCTCAAGGCTCTACTCGGTCCTTTCCCAGAGGTCGCGTTCGTCCCGACCGGTGGGATTACGGCTGCCACTGCGGCTTCATGGTTTGAGTCGGGTGCTACAGCCATCGGTATCGGAAGCAGCCTTTTCGCTGAGGACGTAGTCAACGAAGATGTTCGACAACTACTGAGCACATCACCGTGATCGTCGACGCCCATGTTCACATCTTTCGCTCGCATGCCGAGGATCCCGAGCGCCCGGTCGATGAAATCGCGAGAACCGAGCGAGAAGCCCCGCTCGCTCTGCTGGATCGCACACTCTCGGAAGCTAAGGTCGACGGTGCCGTCCTCGTACCACTTGGTTCCGAGCAGGAGTACGTGACGTCTATAGTCGCTCTGAACCATCACCGCTTTCGAGCGATTCTCGGGCTTCCTTCTCCTTCTCCTGCTGTGCCACAAGACACACGGGCGGGTCATGTCAGCGACTCGATCACGCGACGTCTTCAATCGCCTGGGGTGCGGGGCTTGCGGTTGTTCGCGCTCCCCGAGAGCGAGGATGATCCCCCACCTTGGCTCGGAGTCCTGCGAACCCTCGCCTCATCAGGGCAGGTCCTATGGATGTATCCGCGTCCGCAAGACCTGCCGTTGCTCCGCGCGACCCTCGAGACACTTCCGGAGCTCCGAGTCGTCTTGAACCACACAGGTTTCACCCAGAGAGGAATCGGCTGCGACGAGCACGGCCGACCACGCATCCGTTCCAAAGTCCCCCAACCAGAGCTGCAGGAGGTACTGGAACTCTCGCGTTTCCCGGAGGTGGCAGTGATGGTCAGCGGGCAGTACGCGTTCTCGAGGCAAGCGTATCCCTACCTAGACATCGCGCCAATCACTCAACAGGTTGCCGAACGTTTCGGTGTTGAGCGACTCGTTTGGGCCAGCGACTTTCCATGGATCATCGACAAGCCAGGCTACCGCGCCTGCCTTGATCTCCTTGACCATCAACTGCCTGGTCTCTCCACTGCCGAACGGGGAGCCGTCCTTGGGGGCAACGTCCGAAGAATCCTCGACTGGAGTGATGCCTGATGCCGTCCCTACCGCTTCGCGCAGTGCAGATGCCGCGCTCCGGAATCCGAGCGGTCATGGATCTCGCATGGTCGACTGAAGCTGAGGTGATCCGGTTGGAAGTGGGGCAACCCGACGCCACGCCCCCTGCGCACGTGCTTGAAGCGATGTGCGACGCCACGGCTAGCGGGCGGACGGGCTATACACCAAACGCAGGTCTAGGGGAGCTACGCGAAGCCTGTGCTTCCAAACTTGCGCGAATCAACAGCATAAGTGTGACCGCCGACCAAGTGCTTGTGACGGCAGGATCGATGCAGGGGCTTTCGGTAGCTGCGCTCGCCCTGACCGAGCCCGGCGACGAGATCCTCATCCCCGACCCTGGTTGGCCGAACTACCGGATGTTGGCAGAACTGACGAGCCGTCGGGCTGTCGCATATCCGCTTGACCCTCAGGTTGGTTACGTTCCGGATATTGGCCGGATGGACTCCCTCGTTTCTGAGAAGACCCGAGCGCTGATTCTGAACAGTCCCTCTAATCCGCTTGGTACGGTGCTAGACCTGCGGATAGTGCAGAGTCTCCTGGAGTTTGCTGAGAGACATGATCTTTGGGTCATCTCGGACGAGTGCTATGACCAGATTGTGTTCGACGCGACTATCGGGGCATCCATCTCCCCTTCAACGGCTCACGGAGACACACTTCCGATGGTCGCCGTGAGTCCGTCCTCACTGCACGATTCGACCAATCGCATCGTGTCCGTGCACAGCTTCTCCAAGACGTACGCGATGACGGGGCTTCGGGTGGGATACGTGTCCGGCCCGCCGGACGCACTAACCACGATGATCAAGATGCAGGAGGCGCTCATTGCCTGCGTAAATGGGCCCGCCCAGTACGGTGCGCTGGCTGCCCTCGAGGGTCCTCAAGACTTCGTCAAAGCAAGGAAGGACGTCTATCAGCGTCGTCGAGATCGCGCCGTCCAGACCGCGATCGAGCTGGGGCTCCCCCATGAGAGTCCGCAAGGTGCCTTCTACCTGTGGTTGCCCCTTGACGTCGCATCCGGAACTGATCTCAGTCTCGAACTTGTCCAGAGCCGCGGCGTCGCTGTTGCGCCAGGAGAGACGTTCGGGGAAATGGGAAGGGGAGCCATCCGCGTCTCACTTGCCGCCTCCGAAAGCGACATCGTGTCGGGACTACGCCGGATCGCTTCCCACCTCAGCCAAACTAGGCACTAGCTTCCCGGCGGGTTCCGAATCTGACCTTTGGAGTTCGCGCTTATCAGCGTGGATCAACCCTCAGCCAAGGCAGTGATCGATTTCCGCGGGTTGCTCGATGCTGCACACATCATCGAGGACTCGCCGCTCTACGGTCAGCCCGTCATCGAGAACGGGCTGGCCATGTGCAAGATCCACCATGCCGCCTACGACGGTGCCATGCTCGGCATCGACCCCGACGGGATCGTCCACGTCGGACGCGACCTACTCCAAGCGAAGGACGGCCCCATGCTTCACCACGGCCTTCAAGGGTTCCATCGTGAACCCGTGGGCCGTCCGAACAACCCTCATCACGCGCCCGCCCCGGAGTGACTCGCCCACCGCTGGAACCGCTTCCTTGCCCGGCAGGGATGATCGGAACGGCTGGCCTCCGAGGAGTGTCCATTGTCCATGGTCAGCGGCGCACTCGCGTGCGGGTGACCTCATCGTCGTACAGGCCGGCATCGTCGGAGATGCGAGCGAGCTCGTCGAGCCCTTCCTTGCGCTCGGTACGGATCCGTTCGCGGTAGGCGAGCAGGTCGGTCAGCCGGATCCGGCGGTGCCGGCCCGGTTGCGTGTAGGGAAGCTCGCCGGCCTCCAGCAGCTTGACGAGCGTTGGACGGGAGACGCCGAGCAGGTCAGCTGCCTGCTGCGTCGTCAACGTGGTGTGCTGGGGCGCCACGGTGACCGCCTGCCCTTGCGCCAGCGCATGGGCAACCTCGCTGAGCACCTCCGCGATCGGCTCGGGAAGCGGAAGACGGGTGCCGTCGGCCAGCACCAACTCGGCCGCGCGCAGATCGTCGAGCTGGGCGACCAGGCTTCGGAATGAGGCATCGTC